>JBAXMR010000004.1:0-84317 GCA_037134195.1 Paludibacter sp.
CCACGAGCTTTACAGTTAATTCAGCGACTCAAATAACAGCCACCGTTGCATCGGGCACAAGCGGAAGTGTAAGCGTCACCACAGCTGGTGGCACAGCTACTAAAACCGGATTTACTTACACTGTTCAACTGGTTAGTACTGTACTTTCTAGTGATAGAGCTGTCATAACAGGTTTAGGTTATACATGGGGTGGCTCAACAAGTGTTTATCAGCCTTTTGCTGTAAATGCAACTCTTGGGGCAATTGGTGATGTAGTAACAGTTACTTGTCCTGCAAATTACCAACTTTCAACTTCATCTAATTTTGCTTCAACTAGTAATATACTAACTTATACGCTAACTTCTTCTACTTTAGCTGCTACAGCTTACTTACGATTAGCAGGCGGTTTACCTACATTAACTTATGGAGGGGCTGTAAATATTAGCCATTCTAATCCATCGGTAGCCGTAGTAAATATTTCATTGGTAAATTATGTAACAGGAGGACCTGTTATTAATGTGACGGATAAAAATGGAGTTGTAGGTCCAGGTGATCCTAATCCAATAAATAGTTTTACTTACACCATGAATTATGGTCCTTCAAATAATTACTCATTCCCCGTTACGGCACAACTTATAACTACTGGAAATGTGCAAGCAAGTCTACCAACTGGGTCAAAATTTGAGTTCCAAACATCAACTTCACCGCTTACTTATGGTGCTGGCCCAATAATATTAACGTCAAATGCGGGAAATGTAAGTGGAAATATTATTTTAAGACTAAAAGCCGGATTGGTAGGGCCAGTGACTTATATTGATTCTGTATCATTAAGTGCCACTTCAATGACATCGGTAGCTGTTCGTAAAGTACCTTTAAATGGTAATGTTACAGTTTTGCCAGCAACCTTAACAACAGGCACTACTTTATTGGATCGTTTAAATAGTCAGGTCGGTACTTCAAATTGTTTTGTTCGTCCTTTAACTATTAACGCGCAACATTTGTTAGGTCCACTAACAATAACTCCATCTGCTACTTACGAAGTGTCACTTAATCCAGAATCGACGTTCACTTCTGTAAGTTCAATAACATTCAATCCATTAGCAAATGGTTCATTGACAGATACAATTTATGTTCGAATGAAAGCCAATCCAAGCTTAGCAGTCGGAACTTATTCAGGTGCTTTAACATTAGTTTCTGGTTCATTGTCACAGTCTGTAGCTTGCCAAAGTCAGGTATATGATATTACTACTCCAGTTATTACTACTGCTAATAGTTGGAGAAGTTTAGCAATAAAATCACAGGCTGAATATACAGCGGGGGTTCCTGGAGGTGAAGGAGAGCAATTACTACATGGATTTTCACGTTGCTTAACTCACCCTAACTATATTTATGCAGCCCAAGATGTAATGGGAACATGGCGTAGCACCGATGGAGGAGCTTCGTGGCAAAAGAATCAGGATTTAGGAAACTATATTCCACTTTCAGCTTCAATTGAAGTGGATCCTGTTGATTCGAATACAGTTTACTATCAAAACAATCATGGTTGGTGGTATATATATGCCAATGGAACTCATTATGGTTTTGATGGTGTTCCTTCTATGACTGGATTGTATCGTTCAACTGATGGTGGAACTCATTGGAAACAAGTAATAAATTGCGTTTCACCTATTGATATTCAGTTGAATCGGCGTATGCGTAATTTGATGGCATGGTCAAAACCTTCTTGTACATTAAATTCTAATGGTATGCCTACTACTTCTCCAACTCGTTGGTATGCAGCTTTTGACTTAAAAGCTTTATATCGTTCCGATGGTAGTGGTGCAGATGGAACTTGGAATAAAGTTTCAGATATTTTAGATACTATGGTGGTAAATATTGTGGCTCACCCAACCCAACTGAACACAGTTTATTTATGCACGGGAAATGGATTACAAAAAAGTACAGATGGTGGGTTGTCATTTACTCATGACCCAACTTTCCAAACTGACACTGTTGTGAATCTATTGATTAACCCACAAAATACTCAGAAAATGTATGCTGTTGTTTATAATGGAAATGGTCAAAAGAGGAATGGTTTCTATATCTCTAATAACGGTGGAACAAGCTGGACTCGTCAATCAATGATACATCCAAATGGTTACGATGCTACAGGTGATTGTGTCAATGCCTTTATGAATCCCGGATTCCCAAATCAAATTTTCTGGGTTGCCAGCCGTTATTTGGGTTCTTTCTCGCGTGTTTCCAACGATGGTGGAGCTACATGGAGTAATTTTATATCTGGTGATAAAACGGCTCCTGTCACTTTAGGAGACATAAACAGAAGAATTGTAATGGGTGAATGGTGTTCAATTGCTCCTGATCCGACAGATCCATCAAAGCCGGCAGCAGCTACAGGTGGTGCAGCGCTAAATGTATTGGTAAAAAATATTACAGGAGCTACTGCAGCAAGTACAAGTCCTGTATGTTATGAAGCATCTGGATTTACAGGAAATGCGTGGACTCCGGATTTAGGTTATGCAGCATGTGCATTCCATCCAACGGATCCGAATAAATACATTTTCAGTTGTAATGATATTGGTCCACGTTCAACTCTGAATAATGGCTTGTGGTTTCAACCAATGGATCCTAAATTAGGTGTTTGGAAAGATGAATATCGAATATCCTGGACAGGTTCATATTCTGCGGCTTATCATCCGGCAACCAACTCTCCTGTTGTTGTAGCAAGTATTGGCATGTATAATGGTCAAGCACAATTAATGCGAAGTACAAATTATGGTGTAACTTGGGATACTTGTATGACAACAAAACCATTACTGGATGCTTCGGGACATACCATCCCTGCTGTTTATACAGGAACATCAGCTCAGTATCATATATTGTGGGATGTAAAAAATAAACGGCAAGACTTTAAATTTATAGGATTTGATCCGGAAGTCGGATATCAAGACAGATGTTATGCCGGTAATCAGATTTCATATAATGCAGGTGTAAGTTTTGATTCTATAATGACCTGGAAACGTACTTCAGCCTTGGGTGTTACTCCAATTATTTGGGAAAATGGTAGTGATCCTGCAACAAATGGAGGCTATCGAAGTGAAACTCCTCAAGTTGTTGCTATCAATAAAGATGTAAATGGTCATAGTCATATATTTGCATGTGGTAGCCAGTATACTAAGCTATACAGATCAGACGATCATGGAGCAAGTTGGATAACAATATATCCTAATATTGATGGATATTCTTTGGTTCAATTGGATAGAAACTTGACTTTTGCTGTTCATCCTACAGATCCAAATATAGTCTATATTATGCACCCATTAAGTTTTGATATTGCTAAAGTGGTTTATAATCCATCATCACAAACAGCTACAGTAACTGATTTGCATTCATTCTCAGCTATTCCTCCAAATGTACCTTATACTGCATTTTCATCAAATAAAGTGCGTACAATAGCAGTTGACCCTATAGACCCGAACGTGATTTATGTAGGTATGTCAATTTCAGGTATTCCAAATGTATATAGAACTTTGGATGAGGGAATTACTTGGGCATCTATTTCAGACAATAATACTATTTCCTGTCATGAAGGAATGTTAGCCGTAAATCCTCATACACGAGAACTATATCGTGGTTCTATGTCAGGAACTTATATTTATCCGGCACCAAATACTCCAGCTCAAATCAGATCTGGTTTAGATGATATGAAAGATAATTTGAAGTTAAAATTGTATATTGACAGAAATTCTCAACAATTAAATATCTTTGGAGGAGTTGATGGAGAACTATTTACAATAGTTGATATTACTGGAAAAATGGTTCAGCAGTTCTCATCCTTTAATACCTCAATTTTTGGATTATCAAAGGGTGTATATATTTTGAAATCTAATAAGCACACTGCTGAAAAATTCATTAAATAAATTCTATGTTCTCTCTGTTTGTTAACTTGAAATCAAGATTAAAGCTTGATTAAAAAACAGAACTTGTCAGAAATGACAAGTTCTGTTTAATTTTATAAGAACTAATTTGTTAGTATTATTCATTGAATCTATTAAATCAATCTGCGCTTTTTGAGGATAAAGATACGCAAAATGATAGCATTAAGTATTTAAATAGTCATAGTTTTGTAAATTCAATTTAATATCATTATCCCAATGAAAATGTTTAAATCAGTACTATTTACATTTCTTATAAGCTTAATTTCTATAAATGGTTCAGGTATTACTATACAGCTTGCTTCAGGAAATGTAGGGGCGGCTTTTTATGCAGCTGCTGATGGTGATATTATAGAACTGACAACTAGTGGTGGTGCTTATTCCTGGTCAGGTTATAACTCCATAATACTTCAAAAGTCAATCACTGTTCGTGCTAAAGCCGGATTAGCAGTACGACCAATAATTACATTTACTGCTAATTGTTCTCCAAGTGCTATTTATTATTCGTCTGCACCTGGCACGTTTTCGCTCAATTTGCAAGGTCTTGAAATTAATGGCGGTGGTGTACAAACTACGCTTGTTCAGATAAATGCTGCTGTAACAACAAATGCTTCTATTACGATTGATAATTGCAAGCTGAAGAATTTTGCTGCCGGAACCATACTAAATTATGCTGGATCAATTATGGTTTCAGCACCATTAATAGTTACGAATTCTACCATTGAATCAAATGGAGCTTCATTATACAATAATAACTGGGCATCCGATTGTCCAACTGCTATAACATTAGATAATTGTTATTTTAAAGGTATATTTACGAATGGAGTCATAAATCAACAAGCTTATAATGCAGGAGGAACACTTACAAATATTATAAATCATTGTACGTTTGATGGTAACTCAGCAGCCGAACTGAAATTATACAATAAAGCAGGTGGGACAACAACCATTACCAATACTATTTTTGCTAATAATACAGGATCTTCTGCTAATGTGTTTGGTGGCACACAGGGTACAAATGCAGATATTAATGTGGCAAATTGTGGGGTTTATCCTATAGCCAAGTCAGCGAACTATCCTGGTTATGGTATTGCTACAAAAAATACAAATCCTGCTATTGATATCAATGGTTATGCCACATTGGCACCTTATATTAACTTATTACTTGATGGAAAACCTATGGGGTTTTATAATAAAGATCAGGTTTATGTAGCACCATCAGTTTATACCAATCCAACCACTATTACTGGATTGGATTATGCTGTTTCAACTAGTGGGCCTTCGGCAGCTAAATCGTTTATAGTAAGTAGCAATACACTAACAAATGATGTTACTGTTACGCCTTCCACTAATTTTCAAATTTCAACTTCAAACGCTCCTTTTGTTTCACAGTCCTCGATAATTGTTCCAAAAAATACAACTCAAACCTTATGGGTGCGCCTAAAAGGTGGTTTGACAGCGGGTAATTATAATAATGAAATGGTTAATTTGACAGACGGAGCAACGGCTTCGAACACACTCGATTGCAGTGGCTCGGTGGTGGTAGCTTCGTTGTCAAGTCCCGCAGATGCTACTCACGAAAGAACGGTGATTACCGGTTTGGGTTATGTAAGAGGCCAAACACCAACTGCCACACTCGATTTTTCAGTCAATGCCATTGGTCAAGCTGGAGCTGTAGTTACGGTTACATGTCCCGAAGAATATGAAATTTCTAAAAAAGCAGATAATTTTAGTGTTGCCGGTTTAACTGCATTGACTTTTACAATGAGTTCCAGTTCGATGGCAGAATTGGTTACTATAAGAATGAAACAAGGGGAAACATTATTCCCCATGGAGTACTTTGGTCAGGTCATAATTTCCAGTTCATTGCCAGGAGTTTCCAATTACGTTCTTCAAACAGATAATACTATTCTTTCAGGTACTTTTACGCTTAGTACATGGTTATTAGATAGATTAAATGCTCAGGTAGGCTCTACATCCACTATGATTAGGCCACTGACTGTAAGTTCTGATACTCCGTCATCAATAACCATTACATGTACTCCAAATTATGAAATTTCTACAAGTCCCGGAAGTTTATTTACACCCACGACTCCAATAATCATTAATCCTGTAGGAGGAAAAATTGCTTCAACAATATACGTACGTATGAAACCAAATGCAGGTTTGGCAGTTGGAACATATACAGGAACATTGTCGTTGGTTTCAAGCACTTCATCTCAAACAATTGCGTGTCAAAGTCAGGTATATCAATATTCAACACCTCCATTGACGTCTGAAACAACATGGAAGCCACTTCCGGTAAGAGTTAAAGAACAGTTTGATGCCGGATTTGCAGGTGGTGAGGGAGAGCAAATTTTCCATGGTTTTAGTCGTTGTTTCTCAAATCCGAATTATATTTATGCTTCGGAAGATGTGATGGGAACCTGGCGAAGTACAGATGGGGGCACTACCTGGAAACACAATCAAGACAAAGGGCTTTGGTTGCCGTTCACTACCAGTATTGAGGTAGATCCGGTTAATCCAAACTTGGTTTTTGTTGAGGTTGCACCTACTAGTTGGTATAATGATGACAATAAAGATAATATATGGGGATTTAAGGGAATTCCAAACTTGGGCGGTATATATAGATCAACAGATGGTGGTGCAAATTGGGAACAAGTAATACAATGTTCTACCAAAAAATTTGAAACCTGCCGTCGTACCCGTAGTTTGATTGCCTGGTCAAAGCCATCACAAGCAGCTCTAAGCACTTCGCCCTCACGTTGGTATGCGGCTTTTGATCCAGTGTACGCAACGCTTGCAGTTCCCGGAGTTTCAAATGGACAAACCGGACCTGGATGTTTGTATCGCTCCGATGCTGGTGGTGCAGCCGGAACTTGGACAAAGGTTTATGATAATCCAGATGTACTAACCACAGCGGTGGTTGCTCATCCTACCTTACCAAACGTTGTATATTTATGTACCTCCGAAGGATTGAAAAAAAGTACCGATGCCGGAGTTACATTTGTGAGTGATCCCCGCTTTGCGGGTGATACTGTAACGAATATTTTAATCAATCCACAAAATCCAAATAAAATCTATGTTGTTGTTTGTAATCCTGCAATAAGTGGTACCCCTTATCCGTATGGTGCCGGATATGCTCGCAATGGTTTGTGGATTTCAAATGACGGTGGTGTAAATTATACGCGAAGTGTGCATTGGTACGATGGAAAGGAAAACCAAGCACCTGCAGATGGCGAAACAACATTAAATGTTGTAAATGCTTATATGAATCCAGGTTTTCCAGATCAGATATTTTGGGTAAACAATCTTTTTGCACTCGGTATGTGTGCCGAAATATCAAATGATGGAGGTGTAACCTGGAGTAAAATGATTAGTCCGGCACCAACATATCCTGGCGATTTGCGCAAAGGTATTGGAAGTATTTATAGCTCTGTTTTGCCTGATCCTTCTAATCAGGCAGGCGATGCAGTTGCCAATACCGTAGGAATGCTTTTCAAAATTCAGAATGTAACAAGCAACACTCCTAGTTTGATTCAGAGCTCTGCTGGCTTTTTGGGTTACGCTTGGTGTCCGGCAGTGAATGGTTGTAACTTTCATCCAACCAACCCAAATTTATTAATGCTCAATTGTAATGACGTAGGTCCTCAAACGTCCAATACTAAAGGTGATTGGTTTTTTCATTACGATACTAAATTAGATAAATGGAAAACTCAAATGAGAACTACGGGTGGTGGTTCACTTGCGGGATCTTATCAGTCGGGTAATACCGGAGTTGTGGTGGCTACTCTTGGACAATATACCCAGATGCAATTAATGCGTAGCACTAATAATGGTGAAACGTGGGATACATTAACTACTGTAAAACCATGGTTAAACAAAACAACCGGCATTCCATTGATAAACCCATTTTTACCTACTAGTGTCTTATGGAATATTACTACCCGACAACCTTTTCCAGTTGTTGAATTCGACAGAGAAGTGGGTTATGAAAATTGGTGTTATGCAGGTAATCGAATTTCAAAGGATGCCGGGCTGACCTGGGATTCAATAAAAACATTTGTCAGAAGTGCCACACACTCTGAAGAATGGGAAGGTGGCGGTGCTGCTTATCCAGATACACTCAGATACCCTGCACCAGTAGGTAATATTCCATATATTCAAGGTTCAATAGCTCCAAGTATCCGAGCATTGGTTATGGATAACCAAGGACATAGTCACTTGTTTGCTACAGATGGACAACTTACACATATTTATCGTTCAGATGATCACGCTGCAACCTGGTATTCATGTTACGATAATCCGTCATCAGGTTCATTAGTACACATTGATAAAACAATGCCATTTGCGGTAAACCCCAAAGATCCGAATACCTTTTTTATCATGCAACCCATACCGGGAACGTTTAATGTAGCTCCTCCGGGAGCAGGAGATTTGCGTAAAGTGGTATATGACCCAATTACAAAAACCAGTGCTTACACCAATTTGAATGTTTTTGCAGCTATTCCACCTTGGGTGTCGGCTGATGCATTAGCTTGTACCAAAATAAGATACTTAGCTATCGACCCGATATATACACAGTACATGTATTGTTCATTAGCAATTTCTGGAATACCAAATACCTATCGTTCGCTGGATGGTGGAGCAACATGGACTTCTATTTCTGATAATGATGGAATTGCTTGTCATGAAGGAACATTGATGGTAAGTCCTCATACGCGTGAATTGTATAGAGGCTCAATGGCTGGTACTTATATTTATCCGGCTCCACCGGCACCTATAACCACTTTGAACAATATTATGAGTATAAGCTCAAAAATCAGATTATATGTGGATCAGAATGAACAAACTTTGACTCTTTTTGATGGCACAACTGATGAAAAATATTCAATCTATGATATTACCGGAAAGCTTATGAAACAATTCATGGGTAATTCTACATCATTGTCACTGCTTAATAGTGGATTGTATATTTTGAAATGTAGTCAACATCAGAATCAGAAATTTGTGAAATTATAAAAATTTGAATAGTATTATGATATCCTCAAATTCCAAAAGTTAGAATAATTTGGAGAATATGAACTGTAAAAACAAGATTAATGTTTTTTTAAGGATTTGTATCGTCTTAATTGTTTGTGAGTTATATATACCAGTCTTTTCACAATGGAAAAGTCTCCCTATTCGTTCACAAATAGAAGCTAATGGTAATATGACTGGTGGAGAAGGCGAGCAATTATTGCATGGATTTTCACGTTGTCTGACTCAGCCAAATTATATTTATGCTTGTCATGATGTTATGGGTACATGGCGAAGCACAGATGGCGGTACCACTTGGAAACATAATCAGGATAAAGGGCTTTGGTTGCCATTTACTTCATCCATTGAAGTAGATCCAATAGACCCGAACATAGTATTTGTTGAAGTGTGTGCAAGTTGGTGGCATGTGGCTGCTACAGGCACTCATGAGGAATGGGGTTTTTCAGGACTTTCGGCTTTGGCAGGTTTATATAGATCAACCGATGGTGGTTCAAGTTGGACACAGGTGCTCAATGCCGATAATGTTTTTTTTCATCGACGGATGCGCAGTTTAATAGCCTGGTCGAAACCATCTCAACAAAGTTCAACAATTTCTCCAACTCGTTGGTATTGTGCTTTTGATAAAATAGGACTATATCGATCTGATGCAAGTGGTATAAAAGGCACTTGGAGCAAAATAGCTATTTTTACTGATACTTTGATAACAACAGTAGTAGCACACCCAACACTTTCAGATGTGGTCTATGTTGGAACAGGTACTGGACTTTACAAAAGTTTTGATGGCGGTGTTTCTTTCATTCAGAATCAAAAATTTGCTGGTGATACAGTGACTTCTATTTTAATTAATTCAAGACATCCCGATTCAATGT
Organism: Paludibacter sp.; assembly: GCA_037134195.1. GTDB lineage: Bacteria > Bacteroidota > Bacteroidia > Bacteroidales > Paludibacteraceae > Paludibacter. The sequence goes on from JBAXMR010000004.1 coordinate 9,821, forward strand.
ACGTAGTTGTTCATAATGATCCGGACTATAATTTAACTAAAGCGTTATCAACCGGTTATAGTCACAATGGTTACTATATTTCCGCTGATGGTGGTTCTACTTTTACACGACCTACCATTCGATATGATTCAGGACAAGGAACTGATGTAACTACAAGTTGTATGTATGCCTTTATGAATCCAGGTTTTCCAGAGCAAATTTTTTGGGTGAGTGATAACATGAATGGTGGAATGGTTAAGGTTTCGAATTCTGGAGGAAGTACTTTCCCCGGGCGAAATATGAAAGATGTTGTTCCCTTTCCCGGACTAAACAGGGAGAAAATAAATGGTGGCTGGAGATGGCAGATATATAATCAAATGGCATCTATTTTGCCAGATCCAAGTAATAAATATGGTGATGCTGTTGCAACAGGATGTGCCACAATGGTAAAAATTCAATCTTTAGCCGACCAAAAGGGAGTTTCAAAACCATCTGCAATTGAGAGTGCAACTGGCTTCACGGGGAACGCATGGAGTCCGGGAATTGATGGCTGTAATTTTCATCCAACCAATCCAAATTTACTCATGTTAAGTTGCAATGATGTTGGACCCAGATTTTCGGATAGCAAAGGTGAGTGGTTTTATCCACCAGATAAAATAATTGGAAGTTGGGTAGATGATGGCAGGCTTAGCTGGAGTGGTTCATATTCAGCTGATTTTCAACCATTAGCTGATTCAAAAGTAGTAGTGGCAAGTGTTGGGTTTTATGGGCGCGAATCTCAATTAATGCGCAGCAAAGATTATGGAATACATTGGGATACCGTTCTAAACGTAAATGCTTATAAAAATAAGATTACAGGGCAGAATTTAATTAATCCATATACAAAAAAAACACTTTGGTGGAATGTAAAGGAGCGTCGTCAATCTTATGATTTTGTCGGATTTGACCCGGAAGTGGGATTTGAAAAATATTGCTATTCAGGCGATCAAATTTCCAAAGATGCAGGTATGACTTTCGATTCTATCAAAACCTGGGTTAGAACAACAACTCCAGACGTTGTACCGGCTCAATGGGTAGATGGTGGGGCTGGTTATTGGGATATGGACTGGGTTTGGCCTGAATACCTGACTTTGCAAAAAGTATTTATTAAAAGCGCAACTCCTAATGTAATTGCTATTAATAAAGATGAAAATGGTCATAGTCATTTATTTGCAGTAGGTGCTTATAAATGTTCAATATTCCGTTCTGATGATCATGCTTCTAGTTGGTACTCAGTATATGATAACCCTTCCAGTGAATCATTAGTACAACTTGATAGAATATTGGCTTTCGCTGTTCATCCTACCAATCCAAATATTTTCTTTGTTTTGAATCAAACTAAAGGTAGCATCAATTATCTTGGTTTACGTAAAGTTATTTACAATCCTGTAGCAAAACACAGTTCTAATATTGAATTGACAGGGTTATTGAATGTTTTACCTTCTTGGCTGCCAGCTGAAGTAAGAGCATGTAATAAAGTTAGAAGCATAGCTATTGATCCTATTGATCCGAATGTGATGTATGTTTCAATGTCAATATCTGGAATTCCAAATGTTTATCGTTCGCTCGATGGAGGAGTAACCTGGGCTTCAATCTCTGATGATAGTTCTATTTCTTGTCATGAAGGTATGTTGAAGGTTAATCCTTTCACACGCGAATTATACAGGGGATCAATGTCAGGTACTTATATTTATCCAGCCCCATTTAATACTCAAATTTCTAATTTAGAAACAACTAATAAAATAAGATTAAATGTTGATAAAGAGAATCAGGTATTGACAGTATTTGGCACTAATGAAGACGAAAAGTTTAGTATTATTGATTATGCTGGGAAAATTGTAATGTCTTTCAGTGGATGCAAAACATCGGTTTCTAAGCTTCCTTCCGGTATTTACATTTTAAAGAGTAAAAGTTTGTTGTCAGATAAATTTGTAAAATAACAGGTTGAAATCATGAAGTATGATTGTGAAATCTTAAAATTTAATTGAAATGAATAACCGATTATTATTTCTTAGTTTGGTATTATTTATATTTGTTTGGGTCGCAAATGCAGCTCAACAAAATGAGACTTTAATGGTTAATCCCACATCTCTTCAAATTGTGATTGACGGACTTGATACAGATGATGCCTGGAATAGTATACTGTGGAATCCAATAAATGTAACGTTTAAAGGCGAAGAATCTGGATTTTTGAGTCCTACCGATTTTACTGGAAAATTTAAAGTAACATACAATGCATCGAAATTTTATTTTTTCTTTGATATTACAGATGACATTGTAATGCAAGAAGTTGATGGGAATCTTTGGTTGGGCGACAAAGTTGAAATTTATTTTGGTTTGTCCGGTTACGATTCACTGTCGGTTCAAGGAGCATCAGGAGTCCATTCCAGACAATTTGCGATTAGTGCACAAACTCTTGAAACGATTCAATCCGAAGCAGGAAGTACAAACTATCCTCCGGCATCAGACGATATTGACACTGATGGTGTAGAATATTCTTTTGTACGTACTGCAACTGGTTATACTTTGGAGGTGTCTATTGACAGGGTAATTTCATTAGAATCTGTCCCTGATATGAGTACAGTTGGATTTGATGTTATAGTGGCAGATAATGATGACCATAACCGATATCGGAAAAGTTGGCATACTAATGGTGTTCCGCAAGAACCCTGGGTTCAGATGAGTGGTATCGGTAGTTTGACCTTAAATGGACAAACAAATCTCATAAATGAGATTGCTCAAACAGATTGTTCTTATTCCATTCTGAACAATGAGTTATTTGTAAAATCTGATCAAATAAGATCAATCAACATTTTAGATATAACCGGAAAATCAGAAATCTGCATTTCAAATGTCAATCATGTTAACTTATCAAACCTTACATCTGGGATATACATTGCACTGGTTAAGAATGAAAGTGGAATTAAAAAGTTCAGGTTTGTGAAATAGCCGTTTTATTCATTTGTTAATAGAATGGTTATGTTTGTGATTTTTTCATCAAAAGTTTGTAGCTAACTTTAAATTACTAATATTAAAATATTTATATCTTTATGAAAGCAAAATTTATTCATCTCGGTCAGCATGTAGGCATTCTATTGTTTGCATTCGTTACATTGTCATTAAATCTATTCGCTTATAATCCTAATTCAACCGATTTAGTTGACCCTGTGGATTATCCATATTTACAGGCAAAATACGCAGCACAACTAAGTAACGACCCGTCTGTAAATACAGGTTCAACCGGTGGAGTTACTGATCTTTCAATTTTGACAGCCAAGGATGCAACCATAGCTCAAATGCTTACATCCAACGCCCAATTGTCAGGTGGACCCGTGCGTGATATTTTGTTTATTGGGAGTTCAACCATCCAATACTGGAGTATGTCACCTGAGAATTTGGCAACTGATATGTTACCGCTTACTTCTATTGTAAATAATGGATTGGGTGGCTCGGTCTTGATTCAACAGATTCATGCATTTACAAGTTTAGTAACGCCACATCAGCCCAAAGTAGTTGTCTTGTCTTGCGAAAACGATATTACAACTGATGCCGTAGATGTAATTTTTGACAAAGTACGTTACATGGGTTATAAAATCCATGAGGCTTTTCCCAATGCCATTTTGTATTTAGTTTCATTCAAAACAGCACCTTCAACTGCTTCCTTACTTGAAACTAAAATTAAACCGCTGAATGTGCTTTTAAAGGAATATGCTCGAATTCGTCCACAAACCGAATATATTAACCACTTTGATGCTTTGATGAATGCAGATGGTACTGTTAATTCATCTTTGTACAAAGCTGATAATTTGCACTTAAATTCAGCCGGATATCAGGTTATTGCTCCAATATTTAGAATCCCATTGATTCAATCGATGGATTTAAAAAATGGCAAACCAACTATTGTAATTGAATAAAAGATGAACATTAGAAGGATTTTATTACTGGGTTTTGTTTCATTTTTCACCTTATTTTCTTTTTCCGAAAATCAGGTTGATACAGTTTCCGTTTTTTCATCCAAAATGAAAATGGATGTAAAAAGTGTGATTATTAAGCCAGAAAACTATAACCCGTTAAAACATTATCCTGTTGTGTATTTGCTACACGGCTTTAGCGATAATTATGCTCAATGGGTAACTGCTGTTCCTGAAATTAAGACTTTATCAACTCAATATCAATTCATTATTGTTTGTCCTGACGGTGGTTACAGCAGTTGGTATTTTGATAGTCCAATTGATCTAAAATCACAATTTGAATCATACATAACTTCCGATTTAGTTTCGTATGTTGATACACATTATTCAACTTTATCCGACCGCAATCATCGCGCCATAAGTGGTTTGAGCATGGGTGGTCATGGAGCGTTGTATCTGGCTATAAGGCATAAAAATTTATTTGCAAACGCTGGAAGTATGAGTGGTGGTGTTGATTTAAATGCGTCGATAGGAAAGTTTGATATTGAAAAACGTTTAGGTGAACATAATTCAAACATTGAACTCTGGGATAAAAATTCGGTGATTAATATGGTTTATGGTTTGAGAAACAAGGACTTACACTTGTTGGTTGACTGTGGTTTGAACGATTTCTTTCATGATATTAATCTGAGTCTACACAAGAAATTAATCAGTTTGAAAATCGACCATGATTATACAGAGCGTCCAGGTCAACATAATTGGGACTATTGGACAAATTCTATTCAGTATCAGTTGCTGTTTTTTCATTTGTGCTTCGAAAAATCGAAGTAAGTAACAATTTTATAAGTTAAATGGAAACACTAAAAATATCTATTATAGGTGCCGGAAGTGGATATACGTCCGAAATTATTGAAGAAATTGTGAATCAGCATGAACAATTGCCGATTGCCGAAATCAAGTTATATGACATTAATAGTGAGAGACTTGAAATAATAGCGAATTTTTGTAAACGTTATATCAAAGCACACAATTCGTCAATTACAATAACAATTGCCAAAAATCTGCAGCAAGCAGTTGAGGATGTAAGTTTTATCGATGTTCAAATAAGAGTTGGGGGTAATCAACAACGAACGTTGGATGAGAAAATACCATTGAAATATGGTATGTTGGGGCAAGAAACAACTGGCGTGGGAGGTATGATGAAAGCGTTTCGTACGATACCAGTGATGCTTGAAATTGCTCGCGCGGTTGAAAAATACAATCCAGATGCCTGGATTGTAAATTATACAAATCCAACAGGTTTGGTAGCTGAAGCAGTGACTAAATACAGCAAAGCTAAAATCGCCGGACTTTGCTCTGGTGGTTTGTTTCCAAAATGGTGGTCGAAAAAAGCGCTTGATGTAATCGAAGCCGATGTAGATTACAATTACGTGGGTTTGAATCACATGAACTTTGCGTACAATTTAACCGTCAAAGGTCGACCAATGACCGATGAAGAATTTGATAAAGTGCTTGAAAATTCCAATCACGGTGATGTGAGCGTTGAATTAATGAAAAAACTCCGTTTAATTCCAAGTCCTTATTTACAGTATTTTTTTCACCGCTCAAAAAAAATAAAAATGTTGCAAGAAAAAACTACAACACGCGGTGAAGATATACTGGAACTTGAATCAGAGATTTATTCTGCTTATGCCGACGAATCAATAAATGAAAAACCTGAAGCCCTTAAAAAACGTGGTGGCGGTGGTTACAGTGAAGTTGCAATCAATGTCATAAAGGCAATTTATAGCAATCAGCCCTATAAAATCATTGTCAATGTCCCGAACAATGGTTCAATTAGTTTCTTGCCTAAAGATGCTGTGGTTGAATTGCCATGTTTGGTGAATTCGTATGGCATTACCCCTCTAACGGTTGGAACAGTTCCAAAGCAAATTTGGGGTTTGATTGCTGCGGTGAAGAATTACGAACAATTGGCTGTTGAGGCAGCAGTAACAGGTTCGGTTGATTTAGCCGAGATGGCTTTACTGGCACATCCATTGGTTGGCGACTATGAAATTATTAAACCCATGTTGAAAGAAATGCTTGAAGCTAACAAACAGTATTTACCACAATTCAAACTGTAAATTATGAATTATATATTAGCCATCGATCAGGGCGGGTCGCACACGCGTGCTGCTGTCTCTGATATAAAAGGGAATATTTTAAGTTATCATTGTGTAAATGGAGCTTGCCATAGCATAGATGGTTTGGAACTGAGTATGCAAATGATCCGAAAAGCATCGGAGTTTGTTATAAAAAAAGCGGGATTGAAATTGAGTAATATTGATTTAATTTATTCAGGCATGACTGGTGCAGATTTTCAATATGAATATGATTTACTTCACGAATCTATTGCGAATCTAAATATTTGTCCTAATATTGTAGTCAATAACGATAGTATTATTGCACTTCGTGGTGGTACTTTAAATGCTTATGGAGCAATAGTAAATGCAGGTACGGGAGTAAACTGTGCAATAATTTCACCTTTTGGAGAGGAGTTTATTTATCAATATTATGCTCAGGATGATATTCAGGGTGGCTCTGCATTGAGTAAAAAAATATTAAATACGATTTATAATGCTGAAACATTTAGGATACCACCCACAAATTTGACAGAACTTGTTTTGAAACATTTAGGGTTCATAGATGTAGATAGTCTTTTGATGGCCGATGTTGAAAATAAAATAAGTCGAATTCAAAGATTGAGCATTGTGCCTCTTGTTTTTGATGCTGCCAATAGAGGTGACAAAGCATCAATTACTTTAATTAAGCAAATGGCAAAAGCATTTGCCGGGCTTGTACAAGGTGGCGTTCGTAAGTTTAGAATGGAGGAAGTAGCATTTGAAGTGGTTATTTCTGGTGGAATTTTTAAAGGAAAAGGTAGTATTTTAATTGATACATTTACGGATGAAGTAAAATTGGTTGCACCAAATGCTAGTATTGTGAATGCAATTTACGAGCCCATTATTGGAGCAGTTTTGCTTGGAATCGAACATATTGGCTTTGAAATTAACAATGAAATACTTCAAAATATCGACAATAGTGCTAAAAATTTTGGTTTAACAAGAAATAAGAATTTAGAAAATCCGAAATTAAATTTATTCAAACAACAAATATAAATTTCGATGTTAAAATCAAATACAAAACAAGGTTTGTTGTTACGAATGGTTTACGTCTTGTTTTTTATTCAGGCAGGGACGTGGTTCTCGCTTTTTGCCCTTTTTTTAGAAAGGAATGGCCTTAGTGGTTTTGAATCAGGTATAATTATGGGTATTATTCCAGCAGTGATGTTATTAGTTATGCCTTTCTGGGGTATGGTGGCAGACAAGTTGGGACACAAAAACACATTATTGATAACCGCATTACTCACTTGCTTTTGTTTTTTTCTTTTCGTTGCAAATACCGGATTCTGGTATTTTCTGATTTCCACAGTTATTCTATCCTTAGTATATAACCCCACAATGAATTCACTTCTCGATTCCATTGCCCTGGATTATGTTGATACTCACAAAACAACTAATTATGGTAACTTTCGGATTTTTGGTTCCATTGGATATGCTGCTGGTGGATTGTTAGTTGGAAGATTGATGACAGTGTATTTAATCAATCCACAAGACATGAAATTTATTTTCATTTTTGCTTCTGCTTTGCTATTTGTTGGTTGGTTTTTGTTGCTTTTTTTGAAACAAGAAACCAAGCCTGTGAAACATATTAAAGAATCTATTTTTGTTGGACTAAAGCCAATTTTTAAGGACAAGGATATTGTAGGATTCCTTATTTTAAATGCTTTTGTGGCGGTTTCTATTCAATCCGTATGGTCATATTATACTGTTTATTTAAATAATATCGGAGCTTCGGATCAAACTGTAGGTGTCGGAATTATGATTCAAGCTTTAGTTGAGTTGCCATTTTATCCGATTGCCTATTTTATTATCAAAAAGTTTGGCTTAGTTCGGGCTATAAGCATCTCTATTTTTGCCACTGCTTTACGTTTATTTTTATATGCCACCATTTCACACCCAATTTTTGCACTAGGTATTGAGTGTTTACAAGGATTATCATTTATTCTAAATCTGTTGGCGGCTATTGAATATCTCAATATTGCCATCCCTATTCAGTATCGAGCCACCGGACAGGCTTTGTTTGCAACTACATACATGGGAGTTGGCGCAATCGTGGGCAATTGGTGGGCTGGTTATTTGGTTGATGCTTTTGGTGTGCAACGAATGTTTTTAATCAATGCAGGTATTATCTGCATCACATTCTTTTTCTCCTTTTTCATAAAAAACAGACGATATGAATATCAGAAAATTTAGAACTAATTCCGAATTAAGTGATTATGCTTCAGACTTAATTGTTTCAGAAATTGACGTAAAACCAAATCTATTATTATGTATTGCTACCGGAAATTCTCCCTCAGAAACGTATCAAAAACTGGCACAAAAAAAAGACAAGTTTAGTACGGAAGAATTACGGATTATCAAGCTAGATGAATGGGGTGGAATTAGTCCAACCAATCCAGAAAGTTGCGAGACTTATATCCGAACTTATATCAACAAACCTTTGGGAATTACCGAAGAAAATTACATTGCTTTCAACAGTAATCCAGCTGAACCACTTGACGAAGCAGCTCGTATTCAGACCTATTTAGATAAAAACGGAGCTATTGATGTTTGTATTTTGGGGCTTGGTGCCAACGGTCATATTGCGTTTAATGAACCTTCAGCCTACCTTCAACCCTATTGCCATAAAGCCACTTTGACCGAAAAATCGATGGAACATTCAATGGCAAAAAACATGGGTAATGAGATGCCAACTTACGGATTAACACTAGGAATGGCTAATATTCTACAATCAAAAAAAATTATTATGATTATTGCTGGAAAGGGCAAAGAAGATATTATTAAAAGATTCTTATCCAAAGAGATAAATACCAATTTGCCGGCATCTTTCCTTTGGTTGCATCCAAATGTGGAATGTCTGATGATTTGATGAGCAATTTAGAAAAATTACAGCCTTGTTTTAAATAAAAAAATCAAATGTAATGAATTCTCTTAAAACATTCACACTTATATTCTGCTCATTGTCTTCTGTTTTTTTATTCTCTCAAAACAGAACTAATGATAGTAAAATTGGTTATTGGCTTAAAGATGAAGCAGGTTTACCTTGCTTCAATTATGTTGGAAATTTGCCTTTTAAATGCAAAACTCCTAGTGGATTAGATGTAAAAATACCTGAAGACCCTTATTTCCTTTTAGGGAATTATCGTTTAACCTTGTTTGCTCATGTAAGCGGTGAATATGAACTTATTACCGGGCAGCGAGATTGGGGGCGCATGAATCAGGGTGATGTTCCGAATTCAGGACTAAACAGTTCGTCCATCGATGTATTGAACTCAAACCGTGAAACTACTTCCAGTTATCAACTTACGGGCATGAATTCTGTAGCCACAGATGCTACCAAATGCAAACGTGTTTTTGGAGCTGGTTTTGCAAAATATCAATATTCGCTAGATAAGATTAGTTGTTCCAGAGTAATCTCTGTAAAACCATCCAGCACGCCTTACAATGGTTTGTCAGCTTTTTTATTGACCGTCAAAATTAAAAATAAAGGCAATAAAACCATCAATGTCGTTTATAAAGAGTCGATTACTGCTAATTATGAGACTATGCAACAGCATAGTTTAGAATCAAAAGATAAAAAAGTACAGTATGTAAATACGGTGATTTTCGACCCTAACCGGAATATTTTGAAAGCTGATATTATTGGTTCGACCGATGATCCCCTTCAGTTTCCGACCAAGGAAACAATTTCGCAATACGATGGCTATCCACCTTCGTTGTTTCTTAAAGCATTATCAAAGTCTGCTGTATTAAACGAAATTACCGAAGGAAGAAGGAATAAATTCATAGCGAAAACTACTTTTTCGTTGAACCCAAATGAAGAAAAGAAACTGGAATTTATAGTTGGGTATGCTTTCGAGAATAGTTTTTCGGATATTGAAAAAATATGTCAGGAAATGCAGGAAACCAATCCATTTTTAGTAAATAAAGTTTCAAAGGACCAGTTTTTTTCAGAAGCTGCATTTAGCAATGATTGGTTAAAAATCCTGCCAAAGCTTGAAAATGAAATGGACAAAGTGCTGAAACAAGAAATGATTTGGCACGCATACACTTTGGAAGCAATGGCAACTTACAACGATTTTTACAAGGAAGTGATTATTCCTCAAGGCACTTTGTATGATTACGATTGGGGAATTCGTGCCTCAGCTCGCGATAATTTCCAACACGCTTTGCCATTGATATATTACAATTCTTCCTTAGCCAAATCAGTTTTGAAATACATGATGAAACGCATTATGCCCAACGGCGCAGTAAACCTGGAAGAAGGCGGTTATGGATTTTCGAGCTCCCGTTGTTATTTTACAAGCGATCAGCAATTGTATTTCTTTTTGCTTATCTCCGAATACCTGCGTGTTACCAAGGATTACGATTTCCTGTTAGAAACATCGGAATATTATCCTGCTCACAATATGTCCAAAGTAACCGGCATAGATGTGATTGAAAAAACATTTACATACTTGCGAGACGAAGTTGGAACTGGAAGCCACGGATTAATAAAATTATTGAATTCAGATTGGAGCGATGCGGTGTATTATATTCAGAGTGTACAATATAACCGCATACTTTTTAAGGGCGAATCGCATATGAATTCGGCGATGGCAATCAGCATTATGGCCAACTTAATACCCATTTTAGAAAAAGTGAAAAGGTTGCCTGAATTTACAAGTTCCGAAAAACAATTGAATAATCTTTGCAAAAGTATGACCATTTTTCGAACCGGAGTTTTGAACGCTTTTATGAATGATTTGGGCGACAGGACTTTTCCTCGGCGTATGTATTTCAACAACAAAGCTTATGGCGAAGAAAATATGTTTCTCGAACCACAAGGATTCACTTTACAGATTCCCGAATTGGCTTTAGAACGCAAAAAAGTATTGTACGAAGAAATGAAAAAACGAGTGTATAAGGACGAAAAATTAGGCGCACGCCAACAGCAAGCTCCCGAATTTGATGATCCGGCTTTTGATTACGGGTCGCGAGAAAATGGTGGTTTCTGGTATGCCCTCAATGGTCCTGTAATATGTGGTGTAAGTGAGTTTGATAAAAACGAAGCACTTAAATTGTTGAAAATGATGTCGTTTGACAATTTTGCCAAATGCTATCCAAATTACTGGTCATCGTATTGGTCGGCTTCGGACAACATAGAGTCGTGCCTAATTCCCACCGAAGGTTTAGCCGATCAAACTACTTTCCATTGGACTTTTCCCGTGTTTTGTGCTCATCCTCATGCCTGGTTATTGTACTGTTATTATAAAATTAAAAATTATAACTGACAATATCGTTGTATTTTAAACTTCATAATGATTTTTCCTTAAATCAGTGTGAAGTTTTTTATTTATAGCAGCACATTCGTAATTTGAGGATTTTAATACGCAATATATTATTGTTTTTTGTATTGCCAACCTTATTTTTGTTGAATATTCTTTTAAGATGTTCAATCCTTAAATCAAAATATCAAATTGATAACCAATGAATAGTACAAAAATTAAAATCATGCTTGTAGTTTTAATGGCTACCATGTTTACAATGCACTCAATTGCTAAATCAAATGAAAGTTACGAATCGCTTCGCAACGCATTTAATAATCCAACCAATACTGCTCGTCCAAAAGTATATTGGTGGTGCTTGAATGGGAATATCGATACGCTTCGGGCTCGTCAGGAATTTTTGGAAATAAAAAAACGAGGACTAGCCGGTTTTGACTTTTTCGAAATTGGAGCAATTCCTTCGTCAGCTACCAAAGCAGGACCAGCTTATTTTAGCGACGAATCTGTTCAATATATAAAGTTCGCTGCCCTGGAAGCCAAAAAGTTAGGACTTGACATGGGATTGAATGTATCGAGTAGTTGGAATGCAGGTGGTAGTTGGATACCCGCCAAATATGCAGCTAAAAAATTATATAAATCTGAAATTACAATTAAAAGTACAACAAAAACTCAAACCATTACAGTACCTTTTCCAGAAGTAAATATCTCACACGAAACCCTCGTGGGTGGAACAAAAAAACAGCTTTTGAAGTATTTACCAAACGGAAGACCAGAATATTATGAAGAAATTGCTGTTCTAGCTTTCCCAACAAATACTCCTAAAAACACTATGGACACAGCCCAAATCATTGATATTACTAAATACTTCAACTCAGAAACCAACGAACTAAAATGGAATGCGCCTCCTGGAGATTGGACAGTTCAGCGTTTCATTAGTTCAAATTCCGGTCAGGAAATTGTTTTGCCAAGCCCCAATTCTGCGGGTCTTTCAATAGACCATTTTGAAGCTGAAGCTGTAAAGTTTCACCTGAATTATATGCTCGACAAACTGAAATCTGCTTTGGGTGATTTTAGTAAAACAGGTTTGAAAACTATGTATTTTGCAAGTTATGAAGCCAAAGGTGGTTTATGGACACCGCAATTACCTTCGGAATTCAAAAAGCAAAACGGTTACGAAATAACAAAATTTCTCCCCTATTTTTTCAGCAATGAACTTTTTTCGGATGCAACTAACAAGCGTATGAAAATTGATGTCAACAAAACCGTTTCGGAATTGATGATTAATAATTTATTTAAAACTGCCCGTGAAATATGCAATCCGCTTGGACTAAAGGTGAATTGTGAAGCCGGTGGCCCGGGTTATCCGTTGTACAATGGCTCTGCCGAACCATTAAAAGTGCTGGGAAGTTTGGATATTCCCCGTGGTGAATTTTGGGTGAATTATCCGCTTCCATACATTGATGATAAAACTGGACAAAAAACTGATTTACTGCGAGTGGTTAAGGAAGTAGCTGCAGCTTCGCATATTTACGAAAAGGGAATTGTAGAGCAAGAATCATTTACCTCCTTCCAACAATGGCAGGAAGGTCCGTGCGATATGCGTCCATATGCTGATAGAGCATATTGTGAAGGTATGAATCGGCAGTGTATTCATGGATTTTCGCATACGCCTTCAGGTCAAAAAAGTCCGGGTATAACTTATCATGCTGGAACTCATTTCAACAATCAAAATATATGGTGGTCGAAAGCAACACCCTTTGTTTCTTATCTTTCGCGCTTGAATAGTGTATTCCAAAATTCAAAATTTTATGCAGATGTGTTGTATTATTATGGCGATAAAATACCGAATGCAGGTGCACCTAAAAACACACATTTTAAAGTTGGTGCTGGCTACGATTACGAAATTGTAAATACCGATATATTGCTCAATAGATTGACTTATTCGGATGGGAAATTCAAACTGTCAAACGGTGCAGAATTTTGTATGCTGGCTCTGAACTATGAAGATGTAATGAACCCAGAAGTACTTGCCAAATTGTATGAATTTGCCAAACAGGGAGCTAAAATAGTCGGTTCAAAACCGCAGTTGGTTGGAAAATTGGTAAATAATCCAAATGATGATGCTCAAATTCAGCAAATCAACAGCAGCATTTGGTCTGATGAAAAAGATGCCGGCGTGATTGCAAAAAGTAATAAACCTGTTATTTACACTGCTGTTTCTCCACTTGAAATGGTGAGAATTCTGAATGTTCAACCTGATTTCAACTATGCTGATAAAGATTCGATGGCGATAGATTATATTCATTATCAGAAAGATAATAATGATGTTTTTTTCGTTCGGAATAATAAGCTCAAACCTGAATCGCGCACCCTGGAATTCCGCCTGACGGGCAAAGTTCCTGAAATGTGGAATACCATTACAGGCGAAATATACCCTATTCCGGTTTACAATCAAACGAATGCTTATACACAAATTCCTATGTCATTTCCGGCTTATGGTTCGTATTTGATAGTTTTTCGAGATACTGCTGAATCACCTGCCATTTCAACAATTACCAACAAAAATGGCGAGCCGGTGTTGATTGATTATACTGCCAATGGTGCCATGATTGCTAAAAATGGAAAATATGAAATTACGAAAAATGGAAAAACAAAAACAGTAGAAGTTAATAATAAAGTTCAAAGGGTGGATGGTAGTTGGAATGTATCTTTTGCTAAAGGTTATGATGCGCCCCAATCGATTGAATTTCCTACTTTGAGTTCGTGGACCGAAAATGCTAACCAAGCCATAAAATACTTCTCTGGTTTTGCTACTTACAGCAAATCATTTGATAACAAACTGAGTGCCACCAAAGGAAATCGTATTTACCTCGATTTGGGTGAAGTTTCCAAAATTGCCGATGTTACTTTAAACGGAAAACCGCTGGGAATAACCTGGACCAAACCTTTCCGGTATGATATTACCGATGTTGTAAAAAATGGAAAAAACGAATTGAAAGTTGAAGTTGCTAATACATGGTCGAATCGCATTGTGGGGGATGCATTGAACGGTACAAAATATACAGAGACAAACATTGCAGCAACTGTTCTGCCCGTAAAATCAATCGAGATTGCAGAAAAACGTCCTGAAATTCCCTGGAAAGAAGTGCCATTGATTGAATCTGGTTTGTTAGGACCTGTAACTGTTGAAACTATAAAACTAATCAAATAAGTGCTGATTATGAAACGAATGGCAGTAAGAATGCAGTTAAAAGAAGGTTTTGAAACTGAGTATCAAAAACGACATAATGAAATTTGGCCAGAACTTTTAGAAAAGTTTAAAGAATACGGCATTTCCGATTTTTCAATTTTTCTGGATAAATCCAACAATGACATTATAGCTGTTAGGAAAATTGAAGGAGATGCATTTTTGGAATTAAAGAAGGAAGAAATTGCAAAAAAATGGAATGCTTATATGGCTGATATACTGGAGACTAACCCAGACAATTCGCCGGTTTCATTTCCTTTAACTGAAGTTTTTTATGTTAAATAATTATTTCAAAAAATATACAAAATGAATTCAAGAGAAAGAGTTTTGAAGGCTTTTCACCGCATAGAAGGATTGCCAGACCGTGTGCCTCTTCAGTTTGACCTTTGTCGTCAATTGTCAGATTATTTTTGTGAAAACATGGGCATTGCGCCTCATTATACCGAGAATCCGTTTGAGGATGTGACTTATCGTATAAGCAACAACGAGTTACGTCTTGCCATGGGAAGCGATGTGGTTATAACGGGTGCTTCTGTTTCGGATAATTTCCGTAAAGAAATGCGTGAAGATGGAACCTGGCTGAGTGAATATAAAATGCGGATGCGAAAAGGAGAATTTTATGTGGATGTTATTGAAAATCCGTTGGCTCATGCTGAAACAAAAGCTGACATTGATGCATTTGAATTTCCAGATCCCGAAGCACCCGGACGTTTCCGCGATGCCAAAGCTTTGGTAGAAAAATACGGAAAAGATTACCTCGTTTTTGGTGACATTGAGGCAACAATTTTTGCATTAGCGCGTCATTTGGTGGGTATGGAAAAGTTGTTGATTGACATGATGATGGAAACTGAATATGTGATTCCATTATTCGAAGCTTGTGCCGAATATCAGACCAAAATTGGCTTGAAACTAATTGAAGCTGGTGTTGATGCTATTTGGTTTGGCGATGATTTTGGAACACAGGTAAGTCTGATTATGCCTCCTGAAACTTTCCGTGAGCAGTTGAAGCCACATTATACCAAAATGATTGACACTTTTAAAAAGGCCAAGCCGGATATTATTCCAATTCTTCACTGCGATGGTGCTGTGGCTGATTTGTTGGTGGATATTCGCGAAATTGGATTTGAAGTTTTCAACCCTGTTCAACCTAATGTTCCCGGACATTTACCACATGATATGAAGGATAATTTCGGTCATTTATTTAATTTTTGGGGAGCCATTGATCAACAAGATTTATTGCCAAATGGTACTGACGAAGCTTTGGAAGCTGATATTATTGAAAAAATTCAGATTTTGGGTAAAGGTGGCGGTTACATGATTGCACCGGCACACATCCTGCAACACGATATGAAACCGGAACGGGTACTTAAATTTATCGAATTGTGCAAAATACATGGAAAATATATTCGATAATAAATAAAGGACCATAGTGGAATTTCACAATAAAATAAATGAAATAATTTATAAACAATTATTAAACAACTGATTATTATTATTACTGAAACGTTAAATTATGAAGAAATTCTATTTTATTATCCTGTTTTTTTGCTGTTATCTGCATTCAACCGCAGTGTTAACATTGCCCCGATTTTTTAGCAATAATATGGTTTTACAGCAAAACACGCAAACAAATTTTTGGGGAAAAGCTGACGCAGGAAAAACAATATCCATTACAGCCAGTTGGGGTCAATCGACCTCTGTTGTAACCAATGCCAGCGGAGTATGGACAACAAAAATTCAAACGCCGGTGGCAATTCCCGGACAAGCACCGACGTATTCGATTACTATCACTGACGGCACCACAACAATAAACCTGAACAATGTGTTAGTGGGCGAAGTGTGGGTTTCAAACGGACAATCGAACATGTGGTTACACGCTGGCTATCAGCCAACTGTTTTTGCTGTGTATCACAAAGCAGAATTAGATGCTGCAAATTTTCCAAATATTCGCTTTTTGACTATTAATCCTCCTGTTTCACTGCAGACTAAAACAGCTACTTTGCCTGTTGTTGACAGTACGTGGATGGTTTGTTCGCCAACTTCAGCTTATAATTTTGCATTTATTCCGTTTTATTTTGCCAGGGCTTTGTACAGTCATCCTGCATTGAATGTGCCCATTGGAATGATCAACACAAGTTGGGCAGGACGTCCCATTAGTGATTTTATGTCGGCTACTGCACTGGCTTCTAGCACAAGTGTGATTAATTACAATGCTGGTTCACCTCAAAGTTCGGTTTACTTACCAATGATAAAACAAATCATACCCTATTCAATAAAAGGTATGATATGGTATCAGGGCGAGTATAATGTGAACAGTCCAACAGCTGGATATACAGACTCGCAAGCAGCTATGATAGCTGATTACAGAGCGAGCTGGGGAACCAACTTTTCTTTTTATACCGTACAATTAGCTCCCTATTTTGATCCAACTACACATCCGTCTAATCGTGATTTAAGCTATGGCATTCCATTGTTTCGCGAAGTTCAAAATGCTATTGTAAATACACCCAAAACCGGAATTGTGGTCAATGCTGATTTGTGTCCCGATTCAGCGAATCTTCGTCAAATTCACCCTTTGAACAAACGTCCTGTAGGTGAGCGTCTGGCTGCATTGGCATTAGTAAAAGATTATGGCATCAATATGGTGTGCGAAGGTCCAACCTATTTATCACACAAGATACAGGGGAGTACAATTGTTGTGAGTTATAAACCCAGCACTTTGGGCACGGGATTGATGACTAAGGATGGAAAGTCAGTTTCAAATTTTAGAATTGCGGGCAGCGATAATAAGTTTTATCCAGCTTTGGCAATAATCAGTGCTAATACCGTGATAGTGTCGTCCCCTAACGTGCCAAATCCTGTAAATGTTCGCTATGCTTTTAGCGATGGTGCCATGACTAATCTTCAAAATATAGAAGGTTTCCCGGCATTCCCATTTCGAACCGATAATTTAAGCGGGCTTAATGGTGCAACTTATATCGACTTGGCCTATCCTTCAATTACAGCAAATGCCAATGTTTTAGAACCTAAAATTTCATGCTCACCTAATCCGGTTCAGGATATTTTGAACATCAATTTTAGTGAAAACGATATTTACATGGTTGAATTATTGGATATTAATGGTCGTATTCTGATTTCTAAGAAGATGAACCATTCAGGGCCAATTAGTTTGTCTGCATTTTCTACTAATATATATTTTTGCCGCTTAAAATCAACAGCTGGATTTAATAAAATGGTCAAAATTATTAAATGCTAAACTTAGCAATCATATAACGATTTAACCTAATATCATGAACATCTATAAATTTATTTCACAGAGTCTTGTTATCATATTGTTTTCGCTTTCTTTTCAGCACGTTCGGGCTGCTGGTGAAATTCAAATTATCCCTCAACCCCAAAAAGTTGAACTCACTAGTAATCAGTTTGTATTGACAAAAGATACCAAGATTCAATACATTGGCAGTAATGCAAAACCAATAGCTGATAGGTTGGCTGAACTATTGTCGAAATCTTCTGGATTCTCATTTTTCTCATTAAAAAACGCGGGGCAAAACACGATTGTTTTTCAATTGGGAAGCAACAGTTCTGCTAATATTGAAGCTTATACTTTAACTTCAACACCAACAAAAATCATTGTAAAAGCGGCTTCTCCGAATGGTTTGTTCTACGGATTTCAGACTTTACGCCAATTATTTCCACCTGCTATTGAATTACAAAACTCAAACGCAACCCATTGGACTATTCCCGGTGTCAATATTGAAGATGCACCGCTTTATCCATATCGTGGTTTGCACTTGGATGTGTCGCGCCATTTCTTTGATAAAAAGTTTATAATGAAGTACATTGATATGATGGCAATGTACAAATACAATAAATTTCATTGGCATTTGACCGACGACCAAGGGTGGCGCATCGAGGTAAAACGTTACCCACAATTGACTAAAACGAGTGCATACCGCATTGAATCGAAAGGCGATACAACCGGTGGATTTTATACACAACAAGATATTAAGGAAATAGTGGCTTACGCCAGGGAACGCTTTGTGGAAGTGATTCCCGAAATTGAAATGCCGGGTCATGCACAAGCTGTATTGGCTGCCTATCCTGAGTTTTCGTGTAGTGGTGGTCCATTTAAGGTTGAAACAACCTGGGGTATTTTCAATGATGTGTTTTGTGCCGGTAACGATAAAACTTTTGAGTTTCTTGAAAATGTATTGGACGAAATAGTTCCTTTATTTCCAAGTAAATACATTCATATTGGAGGTGACGAATGTCCGAAAATCCGTTGGGAACGCTGCGTTAAATGCCAGGCGCGGATGAAGCGTGAAAACCTGTGGACTGAACATGAACTGCAGGGCTATTTTATGAAACGCATAGAAAAACATTTGCAGGAAAAAGGAAAACGAATCATTGGCTGGGAAGAAGTGCTGGAAGGTGGTGTTTCGAAATCAGCAACCATTATGTCGTGGTTAAGCTTAAAAGCAGGAACTCAGGCAGCTCAGCAGGGTAATGATGTGATTATGTGTCCCGAAAAATTGTGCTATTTCGACCATTATCAAGGCCTTGAAACTGAAGAGCCCGAAGCATTTGGTTACGGTCGTTTTTTACCATTGAAAGCTGCTTATAGTTTTAATCCTATGCCAAAAGAACTTTCATCCGAACAAGCAACGCATATCTTGGGAGGTCAGGCTAATGTCTGGACAGAATATATGCCAACTACTCAACAAGTAGAATATATGGTTTATCCACGAGCGTTAGCATTTATTGAAACGCTTTGGTTGAAACCAGAAAGTAAAGATTTTAAAGCCTTTGAAAGTAAAATACCTTCACAATACGAAAGGTTGAAAAATGCCGGCATAAATTTCTCTAAAAGCTGGGACAAAGAATCTACCAAAACAAAATGGGCTAATTTTAAATAATTAGAATATAGCATGTAATGGAATTTGATATTAATCAATTTGAAGACGCAAAAATTATAGCAAATAAGATAGCTGATAATTTTACTTCCCGACAGATAAAAGGAAGTGATAATTACGGCAATAATTACGAAGTGGAGCTTACTCACGAAGCACTAATCGGTCTAGGATTAAAACTCGATTCAATCAATTCTTATCTTGAAGCTGAAGGAATGCTGAATCCTGCTTTGGCAAAAGACTGGATTTATCAGGAGTTCCATGATGCGTCATACCCTTGGTTCGAATATCATAATCAGTTAGCTGATTTTAAATCCGCATATCTAAAAATTACCGACAAATGGATACGTGAAACCGTCAGACGTAAAAGCGGAACCATTGTTTATCATGGTCCACAGGTGCTGTTGGGCTCGCTTATTGATATGTTGCAAGCTTATATGATACGACTTTGCAGAGCAGCTATTCTTGCTAATGATAAAACGTATGCAGAGGAAGCAGTGAATCAATATCGATTATATAAAACTGAACTCCGTAACCCTAACAGCGGTTGTTTTCATCAGGGAAAAGGTTGGCTCGAGAAAGATGAAATTTCTCCTTCGCCCTGGTCGCGCGGACAAGGATGGCTGGCGCATGGTTTAATTCATTGCATTCCATTACTCCAACAATGGCCTGATTTACAGCAAGAACTAAAGGCGTATTTTGTGGATTTTATGGATGATTTAATTCGACTACAAACAGTCCACGGTTGTTGGAATCAGCTTATCGACCGTCCCAATGAATCGATGCCCGATACAAGCGGATCGGCGTTGATTACTGAGGCTTTAGTGATAGGAGTTAAAAATGAATATCTTACTGACGATAAATTTTATCATTCGGCAGTAAAGGCATGGGCATTTCTGAAACAACAAGTTGATGAGGAGGGTTTTGTTGATCAAGCCTGCAAAGGTCCGGGTACCATTTGGAAAGTTGAACCCTGGCTCAATACAAAAGCTCCAAAAGGCGAACCACATGGCATATTTACTATGCTTTTTGCCTGTAAGGCTATTTTGCAATAAATAACTATTGAAATGTAAATAGTATTTTTCAACTAATGAAAAGTAGATGATAAAAATGAAAAAATTATATGTTGGACTACTAGTTTTACTTGTGGCTCTTTCTGTTCAAGCTCAAATGCCTATCTATCAAGATAACACTAAATCAGTGGAACAGCGGGTTAACAATTTGTGCAGTTTGATGACCCTGGATGAGAAGGCTAACTTTCTGTCAGGTGCCGACGATTGGCATTTCAAGGGTATTCCACGCTTGGGTGTTCCACAGTTACAGGTTACCGATTGCGGTCATGGAGTTACCATTGTGTTTGATAAAGAAGGAAATTGGGTGGGAAATGCCAGTTGTTTCCCTACAGCTGTGGGACAAGCTGCCACCTGGAATCGTAGTCTTATCGGGCAAGTTGGGGCTGCCATAGCTCGTGAGGCACGTGCCACCGGTTCTTCCATTTTATTGGCACCTATGGTCAATATTAAGCGTTTTCCACTGAATGGACGCAATTACGAAACTTTCTCGGAAGATCCATTACTAACCGGCGAAATGGCTACTGCGTTTATAAATGGTGCTCAGGCCGAACATATTGGGTGTGTAATCAAAGCCATTGCAGCAAATAATCAACAGGCCCGTCAAGAATCATTAGTGGTGAATGCCGATGAACGTACTTTGCAAGAGATTTATACAAAGGCATTTGAAATTGCAGTACAAAAATCGAATCCGACCGGGATAATGACTTCTTACAACGGCTTGAACGGTTCTCGAAGCTCTGACAGCAAACATTTACTTCAAGACATTATTAAAAATGACTGGAAGTACGAAGGGTTTCTTGTTTCCGATTGGCGAGCGGTGAAAAGTGTGGCTTCTATCACCAATGGTTTGGATATTGAGATGCCCGGACCTGGTAAATTTATGACTAAGGAAAATGTGTTGAAAGCTATTGACGAAAAGAAACTTACTTTGGCAGAACTTGATGATAAAGTGAAACGCTTGCTTCGGGCGTATGTGAAATCAACTTTGCTGGATGCAGTGAAACCTAAACTCAATGCAGAAATTAATACCGAAAAGCACCAAAATTTAGCCCGCAAAGTGTCGGAAGAAGGCATTGTTTTGCTCAAAAATACGAATAATAATCTGCCGTTGAATTTTGCTAAGATTAAAAAACTGGCTGTAATTGGTCCAAATGCCACTACTGCGCGGCTGGGGGGAGGTGGAAGTGCTTCTGTGTCGGCATTTTATTCGGTGAGCCCGTTACAAGGATTAAAAAATAGCTTGGGCAATAAGGTTGACATAGTATTTCAGGAAGGATGCGGTTTGGATGGGAACTTAAATGTAATTGACTCAAAATATTTGAGAAATACCACAAATGGAGAAACTAAAAGTGGCTTGAAAGCAGAATATTTCCGAAATAGTAATTTGGAAGGTGTGCCGACTGTAACTTCGATTGACGAGTTTGTAAATTTCTCGTGGGGATGGGCAAATCCAAAGCCTGAAATTAGCAGGGGCGAATATTCAGTTCGTTGGACCGGTCAATTGCTCCCACCCGCAACCGGCGATTATAAATTGGGAATTTTGGCCGGAGAATGTGGTTACCGCCTTTATATCAATGGGAAATTGGAAATTGACCAATGGGAAACGGGTGGAAAAGAAAATTTTGAAGCTCATTTTACTACCAGTAACCGACAATTGAACAGGTATTTGGAAAAAGGAAAACCGGTGGATATTCAAATTGATTTCTACAAACGTATGAACCGGAACTTTATCCGTTTTGAATGGGAAGTTCCTGGATATAACCCAATTGAATTAGCCAAACAAACTGCAAAAGAAAGTGATGCGGTGGTGATTTTTGCCGGATTATCCAATTTCTTTGAAGGTGGAAATAATGATAGAAAGGATATTTTATTGCCCGGAGAGCAAAACCGTTTAATCAGCGAAGTTGCCAAAGTGAATCCAAACACAACGGTGGTTTTGATTAATGGTTCAGCTATTGCTATGCCATGGGTGAATGAAGTAAATTCCATTTTGGAAGCATACTATCCGGGCGAAGAAGGTGGAAATGCCATAGCCAATGTGCTTAGTGGAGTGGTTAATCCTTCAGGTAAATTGCCCGAAACTTTTCCGCTAAAACTGTCTGACAATCCTGCATTTCCATACTATTCAAGAGATAGTGTGGTGGCAAATTATAGCGAAGGAATATATGTTGGATATCGTCATTACGATAAAAATAAAGTCGAACCGCTTTTCCCATTTGGATACGGTTTGTCATATACTCAATTCAAATACAGTCATTTGAAAATCACACCCAAAGACAAGAATTTCAGCGTAAGTTTTGATATTACCAACACCGGAAAGGTGGATGGGGCGGAAGTGGCACAACTGTATTTGAAAGAGCTGAACTGCTCCGAAGACCGACCAGAAAAGGAATTGAAAAACTTCGATAAAGTATTTTTAAAGAAAGGCGAAACCAAAACCATAACCCTTAAAATAGAAAGGCAACAACTCGCATTTTTCTCCTTAATGCAAAACAAATGGGCGATTGAACCCGGCAAGTTTGAAGTGCTGATTGGAAGTTCATCGCGCGATATCAGACTGAAAGGGAGTTTGATAGTTCGTCCTTAATTAAGTTATCAGAATTCCCCAAAAATTTCGTTGTTTGTCTGCAGTAAGCGGTAATTTAGCTTCGGTGAAATTTTAATAACCCGACCCATCGGATATACTCTCTAATGTAAAAAAGCTTGCATACCGCCACTGGGATTTGCAATCAGGAGTGGTCGGAAGATTAATAAGTATATACCACTTTTAGTCATTGAAAATCGCTATTTTGGGATATGTCTTCTAAAATCGACTTCTCCATATTTTCCAATATCTCCACCGCAATAGATTATTGCCATTGCAGTAATCATATCTTCTATTTCCATTGTAAATCTTCGTTTTGCTGCTACAAACCCGATCTCATTAGTCCTTTTGTAAAGCATTAATAGCATTGCTGCTATTAAAGTCATGTAAAGCATTACCTGCAAACCATTTTCATTTACTGAAAGGAAATGTTTAAAGTTAAGTTCCTGTTTAATAAAGCGAAAGAAGACTTCAATATCCCATCTCTTTTTGTAACATTCAGTCACTTGCTTTGCAGACATTTCAAAATTATTGGTCAGAAAATAAAACTCGTTTTCAACCCGTTTAAATTTCCCTTTATTTTGAGGAGGTGTCGTGTCAAGTTCTACTTTCCTTTTTGCAACAATTAATCGATAGTCAGCCGTTGAAAAACAGTTTTTTGCACTGTCGAACAAATGAATAACTTCATCGCTCACCAATTCCAATGATCCTAAATCCGATTCAGTATTCGATTCCAATAAAGAATGGACAACTTCTTTTTTTCGATTCGTTTTAATTCGACAAACGAATTGAGCCTGCTGTTCAGTAATCTTGTTATAGCTATTTAAGGAGGACACTCCTCTGTCAAAGACATATAAATTGCGATGCTCTTTATCTATTTTTATAAGATCATCTATTACTTGTGGTATAGCTATATCTTCGCTAAGATATCTTGACTCTGTAAGCAATTCAGCCAAACAGATTCCGGCACCATCATAAGCCATTGTATATTTGACTTGTTTCTTTAGGTTTTCAGGCTCTTTCGTCTTCTTTTTTCCTACAGACATTCCTTTTTGCAACTTCGTACAAGCCTCTGCAACCATTGAGCTATCTACACGAATTAAACATAGTTGTTCCTGCTCTTTTTCGGAATATACCTGATTAAATCGCTCGTAAATGGCCTCATAAGACTGTTTAAAGAAGTCAAGGTTTATCTTCGAGAGTTTCTCTGAAATAGAACTGTGACTGACCTTTAGATCAACGGAATAATTAAACAGAAACTTAAAATGATTCGTTTTGAATACATCCTCCAAATAACGTTGGCTTATACGTTCACTTCTCAATATGGCATATAAAAGCAAATAGAATAATCTTTCTCCCTGTAAAATTTTTGCACAATAATCAACCTTCGTGTTTAATGCTAACTTTGAAAGCAAATTGTCCGGTATTAGTCGAAGAATTTGTTGTATATTTGTCTTGTGTTCTTTGAAAATCATCTTCTTTATTTTTGTATAAAGATAATGATTTTCAGCCGATTAAACAAATAAATAGACTAATAATTGCACCAAATAAACAGTTAAATAATTATAGCAGAATCTTCCGACCACTCCTGATTTGCAATCCCAGTGCTTGTATTCTTTGGATTTTTAATCCAGAAGCATATCCGGTTTTAAAATCGGATTGATTATTTCGGATTGCAAATCCTTATAGTATATACAGTTGGGATAACATATCCCAACAACCAACGCAATCATTTTCTCTTTTAATTCAGGATATCCGAGTGGACGGATATATCCGGCACTACGGGAATTATCACTCTATCAACACTTCTGATACATTACCTCAACATTTCTGAAGCATTACCAGCATTACCCTCCATCAATTCTTTTATAAAAAAAATTAAAGAATCTTCATCGAATACATAAGAGTTTAAATTTTCATTTCTTGTATTTGGAATAGAAGAAATAGGTATGCTTAATTCACATTTTTTTCTTCCCTTTATGTATTTTGTAAAATAGATGTACTTCGTATCAGAAGAAACTGTATTATACAATGTATCTGTTGAATATATAAAAGGTTTTATACATATTTTTTGAGTAAAAATTTTTTGTAGGATATCTATATTCGACAAAAAAAAATTCCTATTAGTAATAAATTCTTCTTTTTGAATAGTATAATTAAACTTTTCAACAAACGAATACAAATGATATCCTTGACAAATTTTATTAATAAATAAAAACTTATCATCAATGCCAAAAATAACGTACGTTGCACTATCAGATTCCACTCCTAAAACAATATTCGATAAAGTTTTAGCCTTAATTGCATTTAACGAATCTATTTTTGCAATGGATTGTGCTGTACTCTGATTGTTTAAACAAAACAAAAATATATTCAAAAAAGAGTATAATAATATTTTTAATTTCATATTGTATTTTCAATCCCCGCCTTACCGGATATATTTATCTCCTTAAATGTACAAAATTTATTTGTTGGTTGTTGGGATATGTTATCCCAACAATTAGCACTATCTTTTACTCTTTTAATAAGCATATCCGAGTGGACGGATTAACTCTACAAATATAACTCTTTTTTCTATCAAAAAAGCACAAGAATTTTGCCTTTCTGTTTCTACATATGCAAGGCACAGCCTTGCTTTTAGCTTCGACATCGCGAGAGACGCTATGCCGAACCGGGCTGGATATTACCTCGCTCAAAACAAAAATATTGCCATGTAAAATTGCTATCTACCCCCAAAAGTAAATCCTCAGGACAGCCATCAATACCACCAAACTCCGACTAAAACAAATAGTCTTCCGGTTCAGCCTTTTTAGGTGAGTTCGTACCGAAAGATTATGTCTTTCAATATGATTAGTGCAATGAACCTGTGTATTATGAAATTTTTTCTGAATCAGGTATCGGTAATTCTTCAATTTATCCGTGTATATCTTCCGGGCATTCGACAATTCTAAACTTTTGATAACATGCCTTAATGTTCTATTAGTTCTCCTGCCCACATTAAAACTGACTACTTGCTTTGTTTCCCGCTCCAATGCATACACTATCCAATGAAGTTTTGATTTCTTTCCAATATACGTTCTCATTTCGTCTACTTCATAATTTTTACCCATGTCAATGGGAGGCTGCTTAATATTAGCGGCAATACTAATAATCCGCTTCAGCAAAGTAGTAACCGATATACGCAATACCCGCGCAGTACTTCGGATGCCAAGTCCCTCTTTCGTAAAAAGGATGATTTGCTGATTAATACAAGGCTGACAAGCTTTATACGAATAATCAATAATAAACCGTTTCTTACAGTCTTTACAACAATAGCGTTGTTTTCCATTGCCCGTTTTTCCACTTTTTATTAATTGATTCGATTGGCATATCGGACACTGGTGGCTAACGCCAAATCTGAAGCATGAAGGTTTGTTTTGATTCATATACACCTGTTTATTCGTGTTTTAAGACACGAAAATAAGAAATGGCAGACACACCGCCTACCATTTCTTATACATTATTGTTTTATCTTTATTGATTTACAATCTTTTACCTTCTCAACGCCAAATCTGATACATTACCACTACACAAGAAAATAAAAACGGACAGCCTGATTCAAATTTCGCAGAAATACTACAAGAACAGTGCGTTGAAAATACAATCCGGTACGGCTTATTATCTGTTGGGCTGCATTATGCGAGACCAGAATAAACACAAAGAAGCTATGGAAGCATTAAAAAATGCAGAGGAACAATTAGCTCAAACTAATGACGATAAATTAAAGGGTCTGGTTGATTTTAATATGGCTTATGTGTGTATGGAGGACGAGTTGTATCAACCTTCGCTCGATTACTTCAACAAGTCATTAAAGTTCTTTCAGTTGTCAGATGCCAAAAATTATCAGGCTTACGCATACCGCGAAATATCGGATATGTATCTTCAGTTGGATCGTCCATTAGACAGCGTAATGTATTTCTCGAATCTGGCACTTCGGTTGTCGAAAGAAGCAGGCGATTCAAGCAATTATTATAATATCATGTGTCGACAGGGTGAATTACTGTACGATAAAGAACCTGCACGTGCCAAAGAATATATTTTGAGGGGTTCCCGTTTTTTCCCCGAACAGCGGTTTTACTATGCTGCTTTTCTGGCTTACACATACGCAATGCAACACAAAGCTGATTCTGCACAATATTATCTCAACATAGCATTTTCCGACAACACACAACCTAATTCAAAGAATATAAAATACCTCACAGCAGGATATCTTGCCCAAAACAGAGGAGATAATAAAGTAGCCTTTGAAAATTTGGAGAAAGCGTATTTAATAAGAGATTCTGTTTTTAAGGAGCGTATTAAAGACCAATTATATCGAATAGACAAACAATATGACTCGACCCTAAAAGACAATAAGATTGCATCCCTGAAAATTTCAACCCAAGGTCATTGGATAATAATAACAATTTTGACTATAGCTGTTATGTTTATACTTATTGCATTTCTGCTTATACGAAATGAAAATAAACAAAAACAAACTCTTCATGCCCGGGAAAAGCAGCAATTAAAATTTGATGTTCAACTCAAACAGATTGAGAATCTTCAGAAAAAGGAATTATTATTAACCCGGTTACAAAACAGAGTACAAAATACACTGACTCTTAACCGTTTGAAACTAGGATGTGTTCAACCCGAAAAACAGGAAGAATTTTTCAATGAACTTATCAAACAATCCACTTTATCTGAAAATGAATGGGATTATTATATTGATGAAGTAGATCTGATCTTTCATCAAAAAATTTCGGACTTAAAAGTACGATACACTCAACTAACCCATTCTGACCTGATTGTGATTACATTTATTTGTCTGGGTATGGATATTTCCGATTGTTGTAACTTATTGAATATGGATAGCAATACACTATATGTTAGGCGAAAGCGAATTAAAAAACATATCGGACTTACTAAAGAAACAGAGTTGGAAAAATGGATAAATGATTACATTGAAACTTAAATTCTTTTTAGGTTGTCTTAATATACAGGGGTACAAATATAGTTCTATATATACTTTAGCACTACTTAATTGCTCGCTTATATTGTTGTTGCAACACCTCTAAAATATTACTCTGCTATTGCCTATATGGAAACATCATTAGATCTCTATTTTTTTTATTATGGTAAAATATACCCTTGTTCGCTGTAACGTATAAATCCTGCAACCGATGTTTTACTTCGTCACTTCAAAAAAAGCTCTAGCTTTCCTTATTATTTCCAAATATAATTTATTTCTATAACAGAAAAACAGGATACAATTATTTGTATCTCTTCTTGTGAATATGCAAGGCAATACCTTGCTTTTAACTCAGATATAGCTACAAGCTATGCCAAATTCCCTTACATCAAAATGAGAAGTTTTTGCTAGCCGTTACGAAAAACAAAAACTTTTTTAAATACTCATTCATAAAATATTGGATATTCCAATTTGAATCTAATTAAGCTATGTGTTTGCAAATTGAGGATTTTAATACGCAATATGTAATAGTTATCAAAAATGGTCGGATTATTTTTGCAGACTTAATGTTCTGTAATTTTATGAAGAAATATATTTT
Source organism: Paludibacter sp. (assembly GCA_037134195.1). GTDB lineage: Bacteria > Bacteroidota > Bacteroidia > Bacteroidales > Paludibacteraceae > Paludibacter. The sequence continues at coordinate 38,584 of JBAXMR010000004.1, forward strand.
AGTCGGTATTCTTTTCTGCCAGATGGTTGCAACGGCTCAAACCCTGAAGATAGGTGGAATGGTGCTGGATGATAAGGGTGAGGCGATAATTGGTGCTACAATTGTTTCTAAGGATAATCCGAAACTGGCTACTACTACGGATGTGGAGGGTAATTTCAGAATGAGCGTGGGGGCAGAAACGAAGCTGATAAGGGTGTCGTATGTGGGAATGAAGTCGCAGGAATTAGTGCCAAAACCAACGATGAAAATTATACTTCAAACGGCAACTAACGATTTGGATGAAGTGGTGGTAACGGGTATGATGAAGGTGGATAAGCGTATGTTTACGGGTGCAACCGATAAACTGGATGCTTCGAAAACGAAACTGGACGGTGTGACTGATGTGAGCAGGGCGTTGGAGGGGAAATCGGCGGGTGTGTCGGTTCAGAATGTGTCCGGGACATTTGGTACAGCCCCCAAAATCAGGGTAAGGGGTGCTACGTCTATTTATGGAAATTCAAAACCGCTTTGGGTGGTGGATGGTGTGGTGCAGGAAGATGCCATTGATGTGTCGAGTGATGATTTATCGTCGGGGAATGCCGAAACGCTTATTTCGTCGGCTATTGCGGGTATCAATGCGGATGATATTGAGAGTTTTCAGATATTGAAAGATGGCTCGGCCACTTCCATTTACGGTGCAAGGGCAATGGCCGGAGTGGTGGTTATAACTACCAAAAAAGGGAAAGCAGGTGTAAACAAAATATCCTATACAGGCGAATTTACGTCGAGACTGATACCACAGTATTCGGATTTCAATATCTCGAACTCGCAGGAGCAAATGGGTATTTATCAGGAAATGCAAACCAAGGGCTGGCTGGAATTTACGACCTTAAAGAGTGCAGCCAACTCGGGTGTTTACGGTAAAATGTATGACTTGATTAATCAGTTTCAAAACGGAAGTTACGGCTTAGAAAATTCACTGCCGGCTCAAAATGAGTATTTACGTCAGGCCGAATTACGAAATACCGATTGGTTTAGTCAGTTGTTTCATAATAACCTTACCCAGAATCACGCCATTAGCATTTCGTCGGGAACAGAGAAAGCGAAATTGTATGTTTCGTTATCGGTTTTTGATGATCCGGGATGGACAAACTCCAGTGCAGTGAGCCGATATACCGCCAATATGAATGGTTCTTTTTCTATTTCGAAAAATCTGACGCTTAATCTGCTTGCCAACGGTTCGTATCGCAAACAAAAAGCTCCCGGAACGTTGAGTCAGGATGTGGATGTGGTGAGTGGTCAGGTGAAACGCGATTTTGATATAAATCCTTACAGCTTTGCGCTAAACACGTCGAGAACTTTAGACCCGACAACTTATTACCGCCGTAATTATACCGAATTTAATATTTTCAATGAATTGGCGAATAATTATATCGACTTGAATGTTGCCGACCTTAAGTTTCAGGGCGATTTGACATGGAAAATTATACCCGGACTGGAAGTGAACTTATTGGGCGCAGTAAAATATCAGTTATCGTCGCAGGAGCATAATATCAAAGATAACTCTAATCAGGCCAATGCCTACAGAGCCGGCGTTTTTCCTGAAGATGCAACGATTCGCGCATTAAACCCGCTGTTATATACCAATCCCGATATCGTAGGGTCGTTGCCAATGAGCATACTTCCGGTGGGTGGAATTTACGACCGGACTGCTTATTATATGCAGGGAACAGATTTCAGGGCTTCGCTGAATTATAATAAATCCATCAACGATGACCACGTAATAAGCTATTTTGGTGGAGCTGAAAGTAATTCAATCGACCGGAATGCCAACTGGTTCAGGGGATGGGGTTATCAGTATGAAAATGGTGGTATTCCGTTTTTCGACTACAATGTTTTCAAACAGACGAAAGAAGAAAATTCGCAGTACTATTCCAATGCCTGGACTTATTCACGCAATATTGCTTTTTTCAGTTCGGCTTCGTATATGTACAAAGGACGATATACGCTGAATCTTACGGGTCGCTACGAAGGTTCCAACAAACTGGGAAAGGCAGTTAATGCCCGGTGGTTGCCAACCTGGAATGTGTCTGGGGCATGGAATGCGAGCGAAGAAAAATGGTTCAGTCCGTTGAGTGAAACCATTTCGCATTTAACGCTAAAAACTTCTTATTCGCTTACTGCTGACCGGGGACCTGGTTTTGTATCCAACTCACTGGCTATTTTCAGAAGCTATAACACCTGGTCGCCTACATCATCAGGTTCGGAGTCGGGAATTTATATTGATGCTTTAGAGAATAGCAATTTGACTTACGAAAAGAAACATGAGTTTAACGTAGGGATGGACTTAGGGTTGTTTAAAAACCGCATTAATGTGGCAGCTGATTATTATAACCGTCAGAATTACGACTTAATAGGATTGATTTATACACCGGCTGTGGGTGGCGAAATTGCCAAATTCGGTAACGTGGCTTCTATGAAATCTTCGGGTGTTGAATTGACTTTATCGACCAAAAACATTGTGTCGAAAGATTTTAGCTGGAGTACTGATTTTATATTCTCGAATGCCACCAACGAAATCACCAAATTAGATTCACGCTCCAATGTGATTCAGTTGGTTTCGGGATCAGGTTTTGCCAAGCAAGGTTATCCTGTCAGAGCATTGTTTTCAATTCCTTTTGCGGGTTTAAATGATCAGGGGCTTCCCACTTTTATAAATCAGGATGGGGTGAAAACAATTTCCGACATTAATTTTCAGGAATTTGAAAAACTTGGCTTTCTGAAGTATGAAGGACCTACCGACCCCACGATTACCGGTAGTATTGGTAATTCAGTTGCACACGATGGTTTTAAATTGAATGTTTTCATAACCTATTCATTTGGAAATAAAGTGCGGTTAGATCCGGTTTTTGCGGCAAGATATTCCGATTTAAGTTCAATGCCAAGGGAGTTTAAAAACCGTTGGGAAAATCCGGGCGATGAAGCCATTACTACAATTCCTGTTATTGCAAGTATGCGTCAATACCGGGCTGATTCCTATCTTTCGATAGCGTATAATGCCTATAATTATTCTACTGAACGTGTTGCCGATGGTGGATTTATTCGCCTGAAAGAAGTGTCCTTGTCGTATGATATTCCTAAAAACTGGACGAAAGCACTAAGCGTCAGTTCACTTCAGTTGAAAGCCCAGATTACGAACATTTGTTTGTTGTATGCCGATAAAAAACTGAACGGACAAGACCCTGAATTTTTTAATACAGGAGGTGTTGCCACGCCTATGCCACGACAATATACCCTGACGTTGAGAGTGGGAATCTAATCAATTTACAATTTTTCGATTTACAATTTACAATTTCTAATAATCTATGAAAGAAATAATTAAAATAATAATTTGTGTATTGGTCGTTGTTTTAAGTGCTTCCTGCAGTGATTTTCTGGAAACCTTGCCTGATAACCGTACGCAGATTAATTCGGCAACCAAAATAAATCAACTATTAGTTTCGGCTTACAGTGGAGCCAATTATTCTAGCTTAGGAGAGTTGAGCGCAGATAATTTTAATGATAACAATGCTCCGAATGAAAATGGAGTTTATTATAATCTGGCCAGTTATAGTATGCAGGAAGATCAGTACTTTGCCTGGCAACCTGCCACCTTTTCTACGCAACAAGACAGTCCCTCGTATATCTGGGGCAATTGTTATGCTGCCATTGCAGCTGCCAATCAGGCACTGGCTTCCATTGACGAATTGAAAAAAGCCAATAGTTTGTTAAACCTTGATGCTCAGAAAGGTGAAGCGCTGTTTTGTCGGGCATACCATCATTTTATATTGGTCAATATCTTTTCGCAGGCTTACAAAGACAGTACAGCCAGTTTACAAGACATTGGAATCCCCTACGCCACAACTCCCGAAACGGTTCTTATTCATCAATACAGTAGGGAAATGGTAACTTCAGTTTATTCCAATATTCAAAAAGATATTGAAGAAGGATATAACCTGATTAATGACCAGATTTATAATGTACCCAAAAATCATTTCAACAAGCAGGCTGCAGGTGCTTTTGCAGCTCGTTTTTATCTTTTTAAGCGTGATTATAATAAGGCGTTGAAGTATGCCAATGATGTTCTTGGTTCTGACCCAACAGCTATGATGCGCGACTGGGGCACAAAATATCAGAATCTCAGCGCTGCCGGATATGATTACATTGATCCGTCGCATGCCTGTAATTTGATGATTATACCAACAAAGTCATTGTTTTTCAGAAGTATTGGCAAAAGATATGGCATTACAGGTGATGCGCAACGGAGTACTATCAATGGCAATGGTCCAACCTGGAATAGTCGTTTACCGGCTTTTGTGGGAAAGGTATATACCATAACTGGTCATTCCGATTATGGTGGATTTTTACCCAAATTTGTCGAAATGTTTGAATATACCGACAAAATTGCCGGAATTGGTTTTGCGCATATTGTTCGTACTGAATTTACAGCAGAGGAAACGTTGTTGTGTCGGGCTGAAGCACTTGTTTACCTGAACCGTCTGCCTGATGCATTAGCCGATTTACAGATTTGGAATAAATCGCATTTGGTTACAACTCCACTTTCTGAACCACTGATTAAAGCATTTTATACGCCTCAAAATACTGTGTATGTCAAAAAACTGAATCCGGACAAGATGAGTTCGACTTTTACGATCTCTGACCAGCAATTACCCTATATTCAATGTGTTCTTCATTTCCGGCGCATTGAATCGGTGTTGGATGGTACACGGTGGTTTGACATTAAACGCTACGGCATTGAAATAAATCATGCGATAGGTCTTTTTAAGGTTGAAAATCTGACTTATAATGATCCACGTCGTGCTATTCAATTACCGCAGGAAGTGATCAGTGCGGGTATTGATCCTAATCCATCTCCAAATACCGGAACGAACGGAAATTCATTTAGTTTACTTGATAATTAGAACTTGAAATTAATGAAAAAGATAATTTATATCAGCATTTTGGTTATTTGTGTAATTAGTTTTTCCTCTTGTAATAATAAAGATGAGATTAGTCCATCTATTTTTGATACATCGAGTAATTTAAATCCCAATTCAGCCGGTTATTCATTTGATTTGTGGCTTTATACCAACTATACAAAAACGTATAACTTAGATTTCAGGTATAAACTGGAGGATGTCACTACCAATATGGATTACAACCTGGTTCCCGTGTCATTCGCCAAAGCACAACAAATTGCTAAGTTAGTAAAGTACTTGTGGTTCGATGCTTATGCTGCGGTGCTTGACTCAACTTTTATGCAGGCAAACGGTCCAAAAATTATTTCGTTGATTGGTTCACCGGCTTATAATCCCAATTCTGGAAGTATGCTACTGGGTACAGCTGAAGGTGGAATAAAAATTACACTTTATAATGGAAATGGCATGGATGTAAGTAATATTGATCAGCTCAACTGGTATTATTTCAGAACTATGCATCATGAATTTGCACATATTCTGAACCAAAAGCGCAATTATCCGATTGAATTTGCAGCCATCTCCGAAGGCTATTATAACTCGCTTAACTGGACAAGCATGACAGCTACACAAGCTGCTTCATTGGGATTTGTAACTGCATACGCAGGCAGTGAGGAACACGAAGATTTTGTAGAAACACTTGCCAACTACCTGATTAAAACGGACGCTCAATGGAATGATTTGTTGGACATAGCCTCAAAACCCGGTATTGATGCCACTGGTGTTGATTTGCCCGATGATGGTGTTGATGGCAAAGCGAAAATTCTGTTGAAATTAAATATGGTAAGCAAATACCTTAAAGATATATGGAAACTGGATATCGTTCAGTTACATAATGAAATTATGAAGCGGGAAGCCAATATTAATTCTGTGTTGAATAACTAATTGTTAGAGAATAATGAATCCTAGAAACTCTCTATTTATTGCAGTGCTTGTTTTGTTACTAAGTAGTTGCACTCTCAATGAAGCAGATTTATTCAATATGACTGCAAGTGAGCGAATCAATAAACCGCTAGCTGACAATATTAGTTTGCTTCAAAGTGCCAAAAATGGTTGGGCAATGGAGTATTTTGCCACGGAAACCAGTCCGGGTTACACATTATTGATGAAATTCAATACCAACGGACAGGTTATCGTTGCCGGTAAAAATGACCTGACAATGAATTATTATATCACCGACAGTTGTTTTTATCGAATGATTGCCGATGATGGTCCGGTGCTTTCATTCAATACTTATAACAAAGTTTTTCATGCATTTTCAAATCCTGTGAACCCTGATGGTCTTGGTCTTGGTGGCGATTATGAGTTTATTGTTATGAAATCAGCACCTAATCAAATCGAACTTCTTGGTAAAAAACATGGTGCACATATTTTGCTGAGCAGATTGGATGAAACAGTTTCGTGGAGTAAGTATTTTGCGAACTTGGAGCAGATGAATAATATACTGTTTGGTAATAGTGTTCAACCATTAAAACTAAAATCGTCGGTTGCAGATTATTTGTTCTCTGCAGGAAATTCGCATGTGTTCAATTATTTACAAGTTGGCGCAAATGTATTAAATACTTCAAATGCTTCATTTGTAATAACACCAAGCGGTATCAGATTCCAGACCGAACAGCATATTGCAGGTTTTAGGGTTCAGACACTAAACCTCAATGCGGATAAATCTGCCCTGGTAAGCATCGAAAATCCTGATTTTAAATTGATTGGACCGGATTCACTTTCGAGTTTTTTCGCACAAAACTCCAACTTATTTTTGATGGATACTACCACTATGAGTCCAACTTTAAAAGTCATTTCACGTAAAATAATTAAATCATGTATCGCCAACTATAACGCTGAAAAAGTCTGGTTTACAATGCAATATCAACCAGCATTAAAAGTGTTTGGTTTGGCATTGAATTTTAGTATTGGCAAGAACCGAATGATTGGTACTATATCCATGAAGTGTGCAGTAAATGCTGATAAACAACTAACATTTACAGCCGGTAATGCACTTGATATGAATGGAAATGAATTTGTCAGTATGGTTGATGGATTATCTGATCTTAAAGCATATCTTGCAAAACAATACACCCTTAGCACAACAATTCCCATCAATCCAACAATCCTAAGGTTTGAACAATCAGCGAATGTAGCCAATTGGTTTGTATTGGATGCAAGTGTAAAATAAAAAAGCATTAATATGAAAAAAATAGGACTATGTAGCCTGATAATTATCGTTTTATGTTCCGCTGTTTCGGCACAAAAATTAAAGGAAAATACCGGTAATTCTATTGTCGGGAAGCAAAAGGCGATGGATATTAATGGTTTAATATGTAAAAAGCCGGATTTAAATAACTTTCAGTATTACTATATTAAACTAAGTGAAGATGTTTTTACAAGCATTTCAATGGACAATAATGCCTTAAAATTATTCAATCCACTTGGAACAGAAATATTTAAACCGTTTAATTCATTCCCAACATTTGCGAAACCATCAGCTATTATTGCTAATTCATCATACAATGCTTCGCATCAAGCCACTTCGGATACTACTTTTTATGAAGGTTGGGAGGCTTATAATGGTAAAAACATGAATTGGATTCCGTCAAACTGGACTCAAATTAACAAAACGAGAAGTGATACAATAACACGATATAATGCAAAATGGTTTGTGTATGGCGGTGCGTATATAAATGGTCAGGTTGTACGACCTGATGCAGGTAAATATATGGCCTGGATAATTTCGGATAATACACAGCGGGATGAGTGGTTGATTTCACCTCCATTTACCCCGGTATTAAACGATTATTTGGCATTCGACCTGATGTATTCTGCTTTTTGGATGTATTTTAATTATCAATTATATTTACAAACAGGAAAGCAAGTTGTTGATTTTACAAAACCAACTGCCACTATTCAGTTGTACATAAGCACCGATAATGGCAACAATTGGAACTTGTTTTGGGATATACATGACAGGGTGAAATTATATGATAATACAACAATTTACGACTATCAAAAAATAACATCAAATTCTTTTTTATTTTCAATGAGTGCTTATACCGGAAAATCAATTAAAATTGCCTATCGATACGTAGGAACAGGTGGATTCCCGATGGCGCTTGATAATATTGGTGTACGTAAATTAAAGCCTGTGGCTGCTTATCGTCGTCCGCAGGGATATTTTTATTTAGGATTTACACCCGATTATGGTTCGGCGAACTTAAATTTGTTATTAGGCAAATCAGATCAAAGCGATAAATGGTTAAACAATTCAAATGGCGATAGTCAATCATTCAAATGGCGATTTGTCGATCCACAAAACTCAGACAATTACATAAATACCACCGAAATTGAGCCGGTTATAACTTACCCGGTTGGCTTGTACACCCCCCCCGTTCTATCAGCAAGTTCTGAAGTGCATGAATCGACATACGTAATGGGCAACAATTCACTTGCTTCTGCCATGATGATAGGAGGAAAACCTGCATTTAGTTGGGGAACCTTGGGTGCAGGAAATTACGATTTATCAAAGAAAATTATGATTCCGGTTTTTGATACCATACCAAATCAGGCTGTTCATGATTTTGCATTTGGTACACGACCCAATAAATCAATTGAAGCTGTTCTCAACTACTTTGAAAAACCATTGAAACCTTATTTACTGGATAGTATATGGGTAAATCTGGCCTTTTTTCAGGCACCGGCTACGAATACTCCTTTCACAATGAATATTCGTAAATACGATCCACTTACGGGAACATTCTCTATAATTATGGCTACAGCTACTTCCTATGCCTATAATGTCCGAAAATCTGGTGATGGTTTTTATACAATGACCTTTAAAAACTTCCTGACTTACGATGACAATTCAGGTTTACAGATCACGAACGATTTCCTTGAAATAAATGACCAGATAATGGTGGAATTAACTGGTTTCAATAAACCAAATATCTCATTAGGAGTTTATTGTCAGTCGCTTAATACATCACAGGGCGAATCAAATGCCTACGTTTATTATAATGATGTTCAATCAGGGAAAAAGCAGTTGTTGAACTCGTTGGATTATGTTGGTGTATCCACTTCGCTTTTATTTAATTTAGGTATTTCTTATCCCTACATAATACCAAGCGATACGGTGTTTAATGTACCTGCTTCGGGTGGAAGTAAAACATTCAAAGTCAATTCATTTTTTGAACCTGTTGACTGGTGGTTGGATCAGGCTTTGCCTTCATGGCTCAGTTCTTCTTCAACTTTCGATCCATTTACCGGCGAAGTAACTTATACGCTTCAGGCTCAGGCATTGCCCGCAGGTGTTACAACTCGTTCAGTGTCTATCAAAGTTTCATGTTTTACTACCGATATGACTATTCACGTGAAACAGGATGCCACTTTAAAATCAAATACAAGCGATAATTCAAACATAGCTGCAAAGGTAGAACAGAAACCAAATTCGTTCGAAATCTACTGCTCTAAAGAATTCGACAAAGTTTCTATTTGTACTGTTTCAGGGCAATTAATTGACTCATATATCTTGCCATCAACAGGTAATTTCAGTATTCCTAAAGAACATTTGCAGCATGGGATTTATATTATAAGATTGAATGGAAATAGCTCTAAAAGCTGGAAAGTGCAGAAATAATTGTTGATATTTCTTCAACTTCAAGTATAAATTTAAAAAATGATGGTAACTTTGTAATCGAAAATTGAAAGTAGAAGTAAAACAACTACCAATATATTTAATATCGATGACACAGAAACAAGAATTAAAAATTTTTGATGCCAAGAAAGTCCGCACTGCTTGGGACGATGAGCAAGAGAAATGGTATTTTTCGGTTGTGGATGTTGTTCAAATACTAACTGATCAGTCCGATTTTCAGAAATCAAGGAATTATTGGAAGGTTCTCAAAAATCGGCTCATTAATGAAGGAAACGAAACGGTTACAAATTGTAACCGTTTGAAATTACTGGCTGAAGATGGCAAAATGCGTGAAACCGATGTCGCTGATTCAGAACAACTTTTTCGATTAATTCAATCTATTCCTTCTCCCAAAGCAGAGCCTTTTAAGTTGTGGCTGGCTCAAATAGCTGCCGAACGCTTGGACGAAATGCAAGACCCCGAATTGACCATCGACCGAGCATTGTTGCAATATAAACAATTGGGTTACTCCGATAGTTGGATAAATCAGCGATTGAAAAGCATAGAGATTCGCAAAGACCTAACCGATGAATGGAAAAAACATGGTTTGGAAGAAGGAATTCAATTTGCCACACTCACTGATATCATTTACAAAACATGGGCTGACAAAACAGCCAAGGAATATCGCCAATTCAAGGATTTGAAAAAAGAGAATCTGCGCGATAATATGACGAACAAGGAGTTGGTATTAAATATGTTAGCCGAATTATCGACCAAAGAAATTTCGGAGGTAGTGCAGCCCGAAAGTTTCGATGAACATAAAGAAGTGGCTCATAAAGGTGGAACTATTGCCCGCAATGCCCGAATTGAATTAGAACTAAAAACCGGTAAAGCGGTTGTTTCACCGCTTAATGCCAATGCTATTTTAGAAATAAAACAACTCAAATCACTGGAAGATAATTTAGATCTCTAATCGTTATAAAAGTGCTATTCTTTCACAATTTTCTGTTCCACGGTTTTATTTTCAGCAATTATTTTCACTATATACATTCCCTTGGCTAAGTTTCCGACATAGATATTGTCGTTTGTTACTAGCTTTTTTGTTAGCATCAATCTTCCATTCAGGTCGGTTATCCAAATAGTTTTAATATTTTCAATTCCTGAAATTTGCAAAAAGTCTTTTGCTGGATTTGGGTAAAGTAATATTTTGTCTGACGAAACTGGTTGAACTGCGGTATTAATCTCAACAGTTGAATAATAATAATTGTCAACGCTTGTTGGCGAGCCACCGGTTCTGGAACTATACGAACTTGATTTCTTGAGTTTATTTACTGTTGGAAAAAAATACATATCAGGCACATTCAATACATCGCTAAGTGTATAGTTGGTATCAAAAAGAAAACTTCGTCTGACTAAACTACTTTGAGCACCTGTAGTAGGATTCCAATAATAATCAATGGCAGATACACAATTACCATTAGTATCATACGTAAATTCCATTCTATAACCCGGATTCCAACCTGTTGAAGCATCTATTCTGCCCGTAGTAATAAGTGTAGTTGTGATTGTATTTCCGTTGTAGGTATTGTTATAAGTAGATTTCTGAAAATTCCAGATGTCGGTTAAAGAGTTTTTCGATGAGTAAATTAAAAGTGAATCATTTCCATGTATATCATAGAAAAAATCTTCATTATCTATTTTTGAACCTCTGACGATTTGTGAGATGTTAGTGAGCTGATTCTTTGAATTGTATGTATATTCAAAATGAGTACCGCTGTCAAGAAATGAAAATGTACTACCATCAGGTGAGGTTTGCATAATATTATAGCTTATAAATGTTTTTTTAAGTCCTAATGCATTATAAATATAACCTTCTTTACCAGACACATCCCACGAGTTAGCTCTACGTGATTCCCAATTATAATATATTACTGAAGTGTTTCTGTTCTGATTGTCGTAGGCATATTCATTTTTCGAAACCGGTATCCACGATGAGCCACTCCACTGATAATTGTAAAGTGTAGTTAAATTTCCCGCATAATCATAATTAAAAATACTTTTCGAAGATGGATTAAGACCACCTGTTAGGTTATAAACACTATCAAGGCGTTGTTTGCTTACATTGGTTTGTGTTTTCAGTAAATTGCTGTTTAGTGCATTTAACTTTCCAATTTGGTTGATTCTGTTAATTCTTTGATGCTCGATACGGGCGTCATGTGCCGATAATGCATTAACGACTAGGAGGCTAAATAGTAGAGTGTTGAGTTTTCTCATAACTTTATTTTAATTTTAAAAAGATTGTATTTTATGCAAAAATATCGATTCCATTTTTCAATAATATTGCATAATGCGTATTTAAATCCTCAATTTGCATATTATCTATGAATATATTAGTATAACTTAGCATTGTCTGTGCGTTTATTGAGGATATTAATACGCAATATGATACTTCAATCTTTATATCCTGCGTTACTTTTGTTTTTAGTTTTTCTAAATTCAGGAAATCAACACATTAACCATAAAATTTATCGAATCAAATCATGCATAGAAAGTCAATCTACTTCAGTCTTGTTTTTACCTTTTTTGTTTTAAATCTAACAGCTGCTACTGTTCAGATAGCCTCGGGCGATATTTCGGCAGCCATTAACGCTGCTGTTACAGGTGATATAATTGAACTAACAACAAGTGGCGGGGTTTATAATTTCAATACAGCGGTTACCATTGCCAACAAATCAATTACTATCAGGGGTGCAGTTGGATTGTCAGCACTCCCTATTGTCAGACCTTCAACTTATCTGGCAAATCAACTCATAACCTTTAGTCATACTAGCGGAGGTACATTAACTATACAGGGAATTGAATGGGATATTAACAACAAAATGCCAGGTCTTGTTTTAATAACAACAACTGCTGCTAAAACATATACCGTAAACATTGATAATTGCAATATTCACGGACAAACAGGAGGTTCATTGGGGACTTTCAGATATTCAGGTGAAACACCTAATACCAATACTTTGACAGTTACTAATTCGGTTTTTGGCTTAAATTCAACAGCTGTATATCACGATGGCTTTAATGATTACTCTCACCCAACATCTATGTCGTTTATCAATTGTTATTTCAATGGCATATCGGATGCTGGGGGAACATTTTATGCACCAGCTGGTGAAGGTTTGAACACGTATATTTTCAATCATTGTACATTCTACGGAAACAGTAATATTGATTTGTCAATAGTTAATGCTACCGGTGGTACTGCCAGCATTACAAATTCCATTTTTGCATTCAACACCGGAACTGCCAATAATAAATTTGCCAATGCCAATATCAATGTGAGCAATGTGGGGATTTATTATACTGGAATTGGTACAAAAGCCACTATGTACCCAACATCTGGCACAAATACCTTATCTGCAAATCCGGTTATAGGAGTGAATAATGGTATTGCACATGGGGTTGCTTATGTCAATGCAGGTACTGATGGTAAAACGATAGGTTATTATAATAATGGACAAACATTACCACCAGCTGATGTTACAATACCAACGACTCCGGTAGGATTGGTAAATACACCTCCTACTACCACTTCGTTCACTTTATCCTGGGCGGCAGCAACCGACAATGTTGGCGTTACGAGTTACGATGTATATAAAGATGGGGTGCTTTATGGGTCAACAAATACGACATCGTTTGCAATAAGTGGTTTAACGTTAAATACATCGTATTCCATGACAGTAATTGCACGAGATGCGGTGGGAAATTCTTCTATTGCAAGTACAGCGTTGATTGTAACTACTCCTGCAATTAATGTACCTGACACCCAAGCTCCATCAGTTCCGATCTTTTTGTCAAATACCACACCGACATTGACTTCATTTACTTTATCGTGGAGTGCCTCAACAGATAATGTTGCAGTGGCCTCTTACGATGTTTATAAAGATGAAGTATTTTATGGAAATACCTCTGCTTTGTTTATGACTATTAGTGGTTTATCACCTGCCACATCTTATTCTATGACCGTTGTTGCGAAAGATTTTGTTCCAAATTATTCTGCTCCAAGTACTGCACTGATTGTTACTACAGCACCTCAGCCAGTTACCAATCTTGCTTCAGGTGATTTGGCAGCAGCAATAACAGCGGCAGCCGATGGCGATATTATTAATCTTACAGGAACAACTTATACCTGGAATGCATCTGTTTGGCCAGACAAATCAATTACTGTTCGTGCAGATGCAGCGTTAGGCAATACACGTCCTGTTGTGACTACTAATTTGTCGAGCGCAGGTCAATTAATTTGGTACACATCTACTTCTGCAAAAAGGGTTTTATCGTTCACCGGATTTGAAATAACCGGTGGAGGATCATTTTTACCAGCCGGATTAACTTTTGTAAGAGCTGGTGATGTAGGTGATGTGAAAGTTTTGATTAATAAATGTGTTTTTCGAAATTTTTCTTCCACAGCTACCATTTTTACTTATTCTACCGACACCCCCCGAAGAACTACTCCTTATGGTGATTTAGTAGTTTCAAATACAGCTTTTTTCGGACCTTATGCCAATTTAAATACCAAATCAGTGGTTGAAACAACACCACAAAATATTTATTTCTCAAATTGTTATTTCTCAAATGTTTCAGGGGCTACACTCAGAGTTCCTTCAAGTGCTAAAACATCATCTTCATTTGTTTCGAGTGTAAATTTAGACCATTGTACGTTTAATGGATGTGCTTTAAACGAATTCGATATTCAGAATGATACCACAAACAGACAAATACCAATGACGATTAAAAATTCAATTTTTTCAGGAAATACTAATACTACAACTGCAAATACTCTTGGAAGTGGGGCTACTTTAAATGGAACAAAATGTGCGGTTTATTATACAGCAGCAGGGAAAGTTGCAACACTTTATCCAACACTTGGAGGTAGTGATGCGTTGATCTCAAACCCAAGTTTAAATGCGAGTGGTTTTGCTACTGCTGCACCATACCTTAAAACAGCATTAGATGGTCGAAATATTGGATTTTATGATTATACGGTTTTAACTCCTATTGTATATTCTTCAATAACTAGTTTAAATGCTTTGGTATATAATCAAGGAAATGGTACTTCAGCACAACAATCATTTACCGTAAGTGGAGTTGATTTAACTGCAAATTTGGTTATTACACCATCTTCAAATTTGGAAATTTCAACTAATTCTGGAGCAAACTACAGCTCAAATGCAATTATTTTAACGCCTATATATAACATTGTGGGTGCAACTACAATTTATGTTCGGCTAAAAGCTGGTTTAAGTATTAATATCTATAATGAGAATATAGTTATTACAAGCACAAATGCTATTACTAAAAATGTGAGTTGCTCGGCTCAGGTAATTTCAACTTCACCAACTATTATTACTTCTGTTTCGTCACTTTCAGGTTTCATAGGTTTGCAAGGTGGCGGTGCAACAATCTCACAGCAAGTGCAAGTTTATGGCTATAATTTAACCGGTGATATTAATGTAACACCACCATCTGATTTCGAAGTATCATTAAGTGCGGCAATTGGTTTTACTTCCTCTTCATTATTGATACCTCAAATTAGTGGATATGTGAATGTGCCGCTATACGTACGTATGAAAGGTGGATTAGCTACAGGTACAACCAATCAAAGTGTTACCCTTACTTCATCAAATGCAGGAGTTGTGAATCTTGGTATAAGTGGTTCTGTTACAGCAATAACAACTTCAAACTTCAATACTAATGCTGCCAACAATATTGATTTACGCATTGCGAATAAATTCAATGTGTCCAATGAACCGGTTTATAGTATCAGAGACTATGCAAATGGAGTATTTATAAGAAATCCTGATTGCTGGGCTGCTGACTTAGATATGACATCATTAAGCCCTTGGAACAATACTGGTAGGTCTGTAAGTGAAGGGAGATGGAAAGCAGGTGTTTTAATTACTCCACGTCATTTTATATGCGCTACACATTTCAATATAGGAGTAGGAACAAAAATGCTTTTCGTTACAAAAGATAATATAACTGTTACCCGAACGGTAATTGGAACTGGTTTTAATTCGCAGAATTATCCTGACGAATTTGTAGGAACGTTGGATAGTGATGTTCCAAACTCTATTTCATTTTGCAAATTTTTACCCTCTAACTATGCGAACTATATTACAGGTAATGCAAGTGGACTTCCTTTTATGTGGGTAGATCAAGAAGAAAGTGCATTTGTGGGAGATATTTCAACGCTCGATGGTTCAGCAAATGGATATGCTCACATGTTTACTGAGAAATCATCAACAGACGCTAAACGCTTGTCACTTTTCAAAGCGGATTGGTTTAATGATAGTGGTAGTCCTGTATTTATCGTTTTAAATGGTCAATTGGTAATCATTTCTTGTCGAACTTGGTCAGATGGTTCCGGTTCATCGTACACCTATTTTTCAAACCAACCAACTGGTTCAAAGTTAAGTGATCAAACCCCAGGTTGTATTAATGATATTATTAAAGCTGCAGATGTCAATGCGGGGGTAAGTACAGATTATAAAGTTACGTATTTTGATTTTACTGCTCCAACAACCACTTCTTTAAAAGCTATTAATCCCGAACAAGTTGCTCGTGATGTAGTATATTCAAATAACCACACATTGTATGTTAACAGCAATAGTAATGAAAGGAAACTTATTCAAGTATATAACTTAGTTGGAAGTCTAATTGTAAATAGTGTTGTTTCAAATTATAACAGTTTTGAATTGCCAAATAACGGAATATTTATTGTAACGGTTTCAACAAAAGTAATTAAGAATACATACAAGATAATTGTTAATTAATAAACTTCTAAGGTTTTCTATTAGTATTACACTTTGTTATAATAACCTAAATTCTAAATATTTATGACATTAGTTGAAAAAAAAATCATTTTGTTTTGATTTTTCAAGTCAAACCATTTACATTTGTTTTGTGGTATCAATAATAAGAAATTTATTATTATCATGAATCTCTAAATAAATTTAAATATTTAATAGAATCTTATCAATACTGAAATCATTATGAATAATGCAATTAGAATTTTAATGCTAGTGGATTTTTCAGATGAATACTCAAGAGCCTTTCTTCGTGGAATCTCAAAATATGCTGAAGTTCATGGCCCTTGGTCATTTTGCAGAATGCCACCTTCGTTTCGTGAAAAACATGGCATTGAAGGTGTTTTGAAGTTTGCTAAAGAATGGAGAGCTGATGGTATTATCGCGAATTTGTATGATAATGATGAATTAAAAATGGTTGTTGAATCAGGTATTTGTATTATTGCTCAAGATTTTAAAGAGCGATTTGAAGGCATCCCTAATTTAACAGGTAATTATTTCCATACAGGTGAGTTGGCAGCAGAATATTTCTTGTCAAAAGGTTATGAAAATTTTGCCTTTTCAGGTTTCTCAGAATATGTTTGGTCTCGTGAAAGGAGTGAAGGTTATATCGACCGTATTCAAAAGGAAGGTTATAAAGTAAACCTTTTCAATACTAAAGATAATGCCGAACATGAAATGTGGTATTATAATGATTCTCCACTGAGTCAATGGTTAAAGGATTTGGCTAAACCTTTAGCTGTTTTTACCTGCGATGATAACCATGCTATTCAAATAGTTGAAGCGTGCAAGATTAACAGAATAAAAGTTCCGGATGAAGTTTCAGTTTTAGGTGTTGATAACGATGAAATGAATTGTAATTTGTCAAATCCACCACTCTCTAGCATAGCTCTTGATGTTGAAAATGCAGGTTACAAGGTGGGTGAATTAATGGAATCGATGATTAATAAGGAACACGATTTCTATGAAGATATAATTGTAGAACCAACTACTATTATTTCCAGACAATCGACTGATGTTTTTGCAATTAAAGATACTCATGTGTTAAAAGCTCTTCGATACATTTCCGACAACATCAACGAAAAAATTCAGGTAGCAGATGTTCTTGATAATGTTCCATTATGCAGACGTTCGCTCGAGAAACGTTTTACAACTATAATCGGACGTTCAATATATCAGGAAATTCTTTATCAGAAAATGGAAAGAGCTACTTTTCTGCTTCTTGCAACAAAACTCTCGGTTTTTGATATTGCCATACAATGTGGATTGGATGACGATAAGAATTTCTCCCGCCTATTTCAAAAAATGCGTAATTACACACCCCTCCAGTACCGAAAAAAATTCAGTAGACACAATTAAATTATCTAAGTTTATATTTAACAATACCCTGACTGATTGTTTTCAAAAGAACTTTCATACCTCTTTATTTTCATGAACAAACGATTTCGTCTTTATTAATCCAACTATAATATAGAAGCTTACTCAGGATTCGCGAAATGAGGATTAATATGCGGAATATGTAATATTATTCTTTCGTTGAATGTGTAATTTTGTGTTGAATTCCAAATACAAAGTAAATTTAATATAATGGGTATATCTGAGAATATTATTGGTGTCGATTTGGGCGGTACTAATATCCGTGCAGGCAGAGTCGTTGAAAATAAGATCGTACAATTCTCCAAAGAACGTACTCCTTCCAATGGCACAAAACAAGAAGTTATTAATTCAATTTTTTCAGCAATTGATCAGTGTATTAACTCTGGAACTGTTGGGATTGGAATAGGCGTTCCTGCAGTTGTTGATGTTGAAAAAGGAATAGTTTACGATGTTACTAATATTCCTTCATGGAATGAAGTTCCACTTAAAGAAATTCTTCAAAATAAATATCAAGTTCCAGTAAGCGTTAATAATGATGCCAATTGTTTCATCGTAGGCGAGAAATTTTTTGGCAAAGGAAAATTGTACAATAGCATTGTTGGATTGGCTTTGGGGACAGGTTTAGGTTGTGGGTTAATTTTTAACGGACAATTATACGAAGGTCGAAACTGTGGAGCGGGTGAATTTGGAATTATTCCTTATCTTGATTATAATTTTGAATACTATTGCAGTGGACAATTTTTCAAAAAAGAGAAAGGAATTGATGCTGAATTAGCTTATATTGAAGCCAAAGCAGGAAATATAATCTATGCTGATTATTTTAGAGAATTCGGATTCCATCTAGGTCAGGTGATAAAGTCAATGCTTTATGTTTATGATCCTGAAATAATAATTATTGGAGGATCTTTAACGAAAGCATACGAATTGTATAAAGAAGCAATGTTTGCTGCAATGCAGGATTTAGAATTTTCCAATACCTTGAAACGAATTAAAATTGAAATTTCCGAGTTGGATAACTCAGCTATCTTTGGGGCTGCTGGGCTTTTTATTAACCAAAGTAATATAATTAATAGAGCCGAAACACTCTCTGTTATCAATACTCAAGTAACTTGATTCATAAATTTTTCTCATATCAATGTAAATTATCAACACCTTTCAAAATTTATTCTAAATGGTTATAATACGAAAAATATACTTAAAGCTTGTATTGTTAATTATTATTCAGCTGCTTGCTGTTTCCGTATTAGCACAAGATAATCAAAATCAGATTCTTAAACTTGACAAGAACTGGACATTGCAACCTTTTGGAGAATGGACTGAAGATGGTTCAATACTCATTATACCAAATATTTACAGCGATAAAAATTTGATTTCCTGCAATGTTCCAACTACGGTATTAGGTGCTTTAATAAATCAGGGAAAAGTAAAAGATCCTTTTTTTGCAGATAATATTGAGCGAATTCCAAAAGAATGGTTTAAAAGCCAATGGCAATTTTCTAAAACTATAGTAGTTGATAAACTGTTCAGTGGATTGCATTCCCGACTCTGTTTTGAAGGTGTTAATTACTCTGCAGATGTTTTTTTGAATGGAACAAAAATTGCTTCAAAAGACACTTTAGCTGGAGCATTCCGACGATTTGAAATAGACATTACAAAGGTAATTAAAACTGGAAGTAATAAGCTTGAAGTTATTGTATTCCCCCCACAACCGGGCGACTATACAATTGGTTTTGTTGATTGGACTCCAGCGCCAACCGATAGAAATATGGGATTATTCAGACCGGTAAATATTCGATTTAACGGGGCTGTTTCTATAAATCAACCGTTTGTAAAATCAAAAATTATTAATGCCAAATCCGGAGATGTTGAATTGACAATTGAGGCACAGCTAATAAATCATAGCGCTTCGCAAGTGAAAACGAATGTCAATCTTGCATTTGGTGATGTGAAAGTTAATCGAACAATTGTCTTAAAACCCAACGAAAGTCAATTGGTTAGCTGGAGTCCGGAATTATATCCTCAACTAAAATTGAGGAATGCAAAGCTATGGTGGCCTGTAACAATGGGCAAGCCAGATCTGTATACGCTAAAGCTCACTTCTTCAATTGATAACAAAATTACTGATATCAATATAACCAAATTTGGAATACGAGAAATAACAGATTATTTGGATAAAAATGGATACAGATTTTACAAAGTAAACGGTCAAAACCTTCAAATCAGAGGAGGTGGGTGGACCGATGATTTGTTTCTACGCGAAACTCCTGAAAATGTTGAAGCTCAAGTTCAATACACAAAATTGATGAATTTGAATTGCATTCGACTCGAAGGATTTTGGGGTGCAAGCAGTACGCTTTATGATTTGTGTGATAAATATGGAATACTTTTAATGGTTGGATGGAGTTGCCAGTGGGAACATGCAAAGTATTTAGGTAAAGCAGTTGATGAATATGGAGGTATTGTTACTACTCAAGATATTGATTTGGTTGCTCGTTCGCTAGTTGACCAGGTTGTTTGGTTAAGGAATCATCCGAGCTTATTTGTTTGGGCGTTGGCAAGTGATAAAATATCACGTCCAAAATTAGAAAAAAGATATATCAAGGATTTATCAATTGTCGACCCAACTCGTCCATTTTTAAATTCATGTGCAGTACTCAAAAGTCCGATTACAGGACCATCCGGGGTGAAAATGGAAGGACCATACGATTATGTAACTCCAAATTACTGGTATACTGATACAAAACGAGGTGGTGCATACGGATTTAATACTGAAACAGGTCCTGGTCCACAAATACCACCTATCGAATCGCTGAAGAAAATGCTCCCGGCTGATAAACTTTGGCCTATAAATTCAATGTGGAATTACCATTGTGCCAGAGCTGTATTTAATGATTTAAATCGTTATTTAAATGCACTGAATCACCGCTATGGAGAGGCGCAATCTCTTGATGAGTTTTTGATGAAAGCTCAGATGATGAACTATGAAGCCATTCGTCCTATGTTTGAGTCCTTTGCAGTAAACAGAGCTACTGCCGGTGGTATTGTTCAATGGATGCTAAATGCCTCATGGCCAAAGTTGTACTGGCAACTTTATGATTATTATTTGATGCCAAATGCGGCTTTCTTTGGAACTCAAACTGCACTGAAACCATTGAATTTGATTTATAATTATGGTGACAAAAATGTGTATGTTACAAATGATTATAGAATAAATCAACATGATTTAAATGCAGAAATTATAGTTTTTGATATTAATTCAAAAGTAGTATTGGCTAAAAAAGTGAAATTTGATGTGGATGAAAATCAATCCAAAAAGATTTTCTCATTAGCTGAAATTGGAGATATTTCAACTACCTATTTTGTTGATTTAAGATTAAAATCTGCTGACAATAAATCAATTACTCAAAGTTTTTACTGGCTTTCAACTAAAAATGATGATCTTGATTTTTCTAAATCAGAATGGTATTTTACTCCAAACACTACCTTTGCTGATTTTAGTGGTTTGAAATCAATGCCTAAAGTGAAAATAACGTATAAAAAAACTCAGAAAGTGGTTGGAAATAAAACGGTTATAGATCTAACGTTGAAAAATCCATCGGATAAAATTGCATTTTTTATTGAAATGAAAGCCAAAAATAATCAAAATGGTAAAGTAATTCTACCAGTTTTTTGGTCGGATAATTATATTTCGTTGCTACCGGGCGAAGTTAGAGTAATGAAATTGGAAATGAATAATTCGGATATAAAAGGTAAAGTAGATTTAGATATAAAGGGATTTAATTGTGAACCATAAATAGATTCAAACAGCGATGAAAAATTCAGAAAGCAAATACACTAAATATGACTTATGTAAAGAAATGTTAGAGACATCAGATATTATAAAAAGATTCAATCAGAACATTTCTCAAAAGTACATAAATAAAATTGAAATAACAGATGGATTGTTTTTAACTGGTGAAGGGAGTAGCCGTATTTTCCCTGCAAAACAAATTATTTATCAAAACAGAAAGCATTCTTGTGGATATGATATTCTCACTGAGGGATCATTGCAGTCTATGGAATATAATTTGGATACTTATTCTGTTTTTGGGTGTTCGAATTCGGGAAGAACGAGTGAATTAATACGTTTGTTCAATTTACTTTCAAATAGAAATCATCGAAATCTATTTGGGTTAATTGCTAATTCTAATACTCCACTTGAAAATATTGCTATGGAATCAACAGTTTTAGAGTGTGGAACTGAAAATGCTGTTGCTGCAACAAAAAGTGTTGTTGAGCAGGCATTATTTTTTCACAGTTTATATGCAAATCTACTAAAAAAGAAAATGTTTGGATTAGATGAATTGTCCTATCTTTTCACAAAAACTTTGGAAGCTCCAATTAGTCAAGATATTATTAATCTTATAGCAAATGCTGGTATAATATATTTTGCTGGTAGGGATAATGGTGTTGCAGAAGAAATTACACTGAAGACCAATGAAATAACACGTAAGAAATCAGGCTATCTGGAAGGTACTTATGCTGTTCACGGTATTGAGGAAGTACTCAAAAAACAAGATGTGATTGTTGTATTTGATCCATTTCCAAGCGAAGAAGATAAATTTTATTCAACCTTGGTTGAAGGAGCGGGCGTTGAAGTAATTGCAATTTCTACTCGTCAAACTAAATTTAAGACGATTTTGATTCCCGAATCTCAATGCTATCAAAATTATCTTGAATTGGCAATGGGTTGGAATTTGTTGGTGGAAACTGGAATACACTTAGGAATTGATTTAGATAAGCCAGAAAGAGCCAGAAAAGTGGGAAACGAATATGTTCCAACTGTTTAATCTGATTTTAAAAAATTGAAAATCATGAAACGAAATTATTTAATTGTAGTATTGATATTAATCACATTTTTTGTTATCTCGTTTCTAACCAATATTTTAGGAGCACTCAATCCCAATGTTTCGGGTAGTTATAAGCTCACCGAAACGATGGCGGGATTTTTACCGTTTGCATTTTTTATTGCTTATGGAGTCATGTCAGTTCCATCAGGTTTTTTGCTCGAAAAATGGGGCGAAAAGCAAATGATGGTGTTGGCATTTTTACTTTCATTTGCAGGTGCATTGCTTTTTGCTTCATTTCCAACTTTCAATGTGTTTCTGATTTCATTATTTACAATTGGAACCGGAATGGCTGTTTTGCAGGTGGTTATTAATCCTTTGTTGCGTGAAGCCGGAGGAGTTGAACATTATGCTTTTAATTCGGTATTGGCACAATTGATTTTTGGCTTGGCATCGTTTGTAAGCCCGCAAATGTATTCCTATTTTGTAACTAATATTGATAAAGGTCTTACTAACAAGTTCTTGATTGACACAATGTCTTCACTTGTTTCCTATGGCATGTCGTGGGTTTCGGTTTATTGGATTTTTGCAGTTTTGAGCATATTGATGATAGCCGTTATTGCTTTTGTGAAATTTCCTAAAGTTGAATTGCAAGAAGACGAAAAAGTAGGTTCAAAAGCAAGTTACCTGGAACTCTTCAAGAATAAATATGTCATCCTTTATTTTCTGGGAATTTTCGCTTATGTGGGTACAGAACAAGGTATTTCGTATTGGATGTCAAAATTTCTAAGTGTTTATCATGGTTTTGACCCAAACACAGTTGGAGCTGATGCAGTATCATATTTCTGGGGTTTAATGACAGTAGGTGGAGTTTTAGGATTGATATTATTGAAGTTGATGGACAGCAAAGTAGTATTGAAGATATTTAGTTTGCTGGCAATTTTCAGTTTACTGCTAGGACTGTTTGGTGGCGCATTGTTAGCATTGTGGGCATTACCGGTATCAGGTTTTTTCCTGTCAGTTATGTATCCGCTTATTGTATCGCTTGGTCTGAATTCCGTACAGAAACATCATGGTTCGTTTGCCGGAATTCTGATGACAGGCATTGCTGGTGGAGCAATTATTCAGGTTCTGATAGGTTTTATCAGTGACTTTGTTTCACTCAAAGTCGGTATGATGTTTTTGTTCGTTACGCTAGGCTATATTTTAAGTATCAGTTTTTGGGCCAAACCGCTAATTTCCAATGAAACCGTTAAATCAAAGAAAGCTAAACAATCATAGCATTCTTGTTTTAAAATTATACCTTAACTCAATTTAAATCACACAATTCACTTTATGAAAACATCCGATAAGTCGACAATACCTTGGCTAGTAGTTGGTTTGCTTTTTATTGTAACTGCGCTTAGTTTTATGGATCGGCAGGTATTATCCATGTCCATATTAAGAATCAAACAAGATATTCCAATTTCAAATACCGACTATAGCTGGATAACAAACGGATTTATTGCAGGTTATGCACTTATGTTTACCTTGGGTGGTGTGTTTATAGATAAATTTGGTTCAAAACTTGGTTTGGCGTTATCTTTAGGAATCTGGACCGTTGCTTCAGGGCTTCACAGCATTGCCACTTCGGTACCTCAGCTTATTTTTTTTCGTTTTATTCTTGGCATTGGCGAAGGCGCATGCTTTCCGGGGGTAATAAAAGCGGTTATTGAATGGATTCCATTGAAAAAAAGGTCATTAGCTACCGGAATTGGCATTGGTGGCTCGGCCATTGGAGCTGTTATTGCACCGTTACTATGTCTTTCTATGTTGGATTCTGTTGGTTGGAGAAAGCTTTTTTTAGTATCACCTGTAATCAGTTTTGTTTGGATTGGTTGTTGGTTATTTTTGAACAATACTAAAAATTCAAAATACAAATTAAAAGTGGTAGAACCTGAAACAGAGAGTTATAATTCAGACAAAATAAAGAAATATTCTTTCTTAGATGTATTGAAATCGAAGAATGCCTGGATTTTTATTACCATGCGTGCCATGCTCGATCCGATTTTTTATTTCCTGATGTTTTGGATACCTAAATTTATGCACGAAAGCCGAGGTATTTCTCTTGAATTAATTGGCAAATTATTTTGGATTCCTTTTTTGGCATTGGGGTTATCAAATATATTAGGTGGATATGTTTCCGATAAAATTTTCAAAAAAACAAACAATTTAAACATTGCTCGTAAGTTACCCATGATTGTTGCAGCTGTTATTACCATGTCGGTATTGTTTGTTCCCAACATTGAATCAGCTTATGGAGTTATAGCATTAATCACCCTGTTTTTATTTGCTCATGGATTATGGATTACCAATTATTCAACAGCTATTGGCGATGTGTTTGGAAACAAAGCTACTTCAACCGTAGTAGGACTTACTGGTACATTTGGAGCTTTAGCAGGATTTTTGGCGACAGGTGTAATTGGCTATGTTGTAACTAATTATTCATATAATCCACTTTGGTTGTGGGCAGGTTTAATGTATCCTTTTGCATTTGGATTGTTTAGTATTTTAATGCCTAAAATTACTAAGTTTGAATCGTTTTCCTGAGTTTAATTTTAATGTTGATATTATTTAGAAATTATAGAATTTAAATCAAATAAATATGAGAACTGTAGAAAAGATTGATTATTCACAAATCCCTTCAAATTTATTACCTCGAATTGGAGTTATCGGCGTTGGTCATCATACGTATTGGGCGCAATTTCCCGGATTGTTGGAAGAAATGTACAAAAAGCAGGAAATTTTTATTGATAAAATTCCTGAATTTGTAGATGTGGTGGATTTTGGTCTCGTTGATAATGCCGAAAAAGCTTATCAGGCGGTAAAATCAATTTCTACAGCCAATCTCGATTTGTTATTTTGCGACATGGTTACTTATGCTACTTCAGGAACGTTCGGCATTATTATGAAAACCCTTAAAATACCGATTGTGTTGGTTGCATTACAACCGCTTGAAGCATTAGATTATGCAAAAGCAACCACGTATATGCAGTTGATGAACGATGATATTTGTTCATTGCCCGAATTTACCGGGGCTGCTGCCCGTTTAGGTGCTAAAATCCCCGAAACGATTATTGGAACACTTCATAACGATGCTCAGGTTGACAAACAAATTGATGAATATTGCCGCATTGCCCGTGTGTTGCATGGATTGAAAAATGCTCAGTTTGGACATATCGGTCATTCAATGAACACGATGCTTGATATGCATTTTGACCCAACTATGGTAACTGCTTTCTTTGGAAGTAACGTAAAAGCTTGCGAAGCCAACCAAATGGTAACTGCTTACGAACAAGTTACAAACGAAGAAATAGAAACAGCGAAAAAACAGATTTTATCATTTTTCGATACGCCAGACCCGGTTGCCGATCCAATTTCGAGCAAACTGAAAGATGAAGATTTATATGTGTCGGCTCGTATTTATTGTGCTTTGGATAATTTTGTGGCTCAAAATAAATTGAGCGGATTGGCATATTATTACGAAAGTGTTGAGGGTACATTGGAGCAACAGGTAATGACCAATTTAGCCGTTGGAAATTCACTATTGACTGCTAAAAATATTCCTATGTGTGGAGAATCTGACTTGAAGACTTTGATTTCGCTCTTTATTATGGATAGATTGGGAATTGGCGGAAGTTTTGCAGAATTTCATCCGGTTGATTTTGAAGGCGATTTTGTGTTGGTTGGTCATGATGGACCTCACAACGTTTCTATTGCCGATGGTAAACCGGTTTTACGTAGCTTAAATCGTTTCCATGGCAAACCAGGTTCTGGTGCAGGAGTTGAGTTTAAAATCAAAACCGGACCAATTACTATGTTGAGTATCAACTCAACTTACGATGGTAAATTCAAATTTATCATTGCCGAAGGCGAATCTATGGCAGGACCTATTCCGGCTACAGGAAACACCAATACACGTGGAAAGTTCAAACCTGATGTAAGGACTTTCCTCTTAAGGTGGGTTAAAGAATCGCCTACACACCATTTTGCACTTGGCATAGGACACCATGCCGAATCCATTGCAAAAATTGCAAATTATCTTGGAATTGAGTCTGTTATTGTATAAAAAAGTGTTGTGTTAACTGAAAGTCCGAGAATATTTTTCAATGTTTTCGGACTTTTATTATTTTTATCAAAGTAAAACCAATTGAAATATGTCGGATTTGAAGTATACAAAATATAAAAATGCAATAATCAAAAAACTACCTCAAAATAGAGTTTTTACTGATGAAGTAAGAAGGTTAGCATGGGGAACAGATGCAAGTTTTTACCGGCTTATTCCTAAGATTGTTATCAAAGCACAAAACGAAGATGAAGTAAGTTTCATACTTCGCGAAAGTGCAAAATTCTCTATACCGGTAACATTTCGGGCAGCAGGTACCAGCTTATCGGGTCAGTCAATTACTGATTCTGTGCTGATAATTGCCGGTAACGATTGGGAGAAATTCAGTATTGCAGATGACGGAAATCAAATCACCTTGCAACCCGGAGTTATTGGCTCAAAAGCGAATTCAATGCTAGCACAATTTGGTCGAAAAATAGGCCCAGACCCTGCTTCCATTAATTCGGCGATGATTGGCGGAATTGCCGCCAACAATGCCAGTGGAATGTGTTGTGGAACAGCCCAGAATTCATATAAAACAGTGACGGGTATGCGAATTATTTTTGCCGACGGAAGTATGCTAAATACATCCGATGAGGCAAGTAAGGAAGCTTTCAAAACTTCTCATTCGAATCTTATTGCCAATATTGTTCAACTTGTTGCCGATGTAAAAGCTAATAAGGAACTCACAAATAGAATAATTCATAAGTATAAAATGAAAAATACCACTGGCTATAGCCTCAATGCGCTGGTGGATTTTTCCGACCCATTTCAAGTCATCGAGCATTTAATGATTGGTTCTGAGGGCACCTTGGGGTTTATTTCTGAAATTACTTACCAAACTGTGGTGGAGCATCCTTACAAAGCAAGTGCGATGATGATTTTCTCCAATATTGAAAATGCTTGCAATGTTGTTTCATTGTTGAAATCAGCACCGGTTTCGGCAGTTGAATTGATTGATAGAGCTGGTTTGCGCTCGGTTGAAAATGTGATGGGAATGCCTGAATATTTGAAAACACTGAACATTGGAGCTTCAGCTATTTTGGTGGAAACAAGAGCATTAAACAAACAGACTTTAGATTCTCAAATTGCTGAAATTCAACATATTGTTTCTGTAGTAACTCCTGAAATTCCCATTTTATTTAGCAATGTAGCAGCCGAATATGATAAGCTTTGGAAAATACGCAAAGGACTTTTCCCATCGGTAGGTTCAATGCGTAAAACCGGTACAACGGTAATTATTGAAGATGTGGCTTTCCCTGTGTCAAGGTTGGCAGAGGCAACGCTTGACTTGCAAAAATTATTTGCCAAATGGCAGTATAATGAAGCAGTAATTTTTGGTCATGCACTCGAAGGAAATTTGCATTTTGTTTTTACTCAGGATTTTTCTAAGCCAAGTGAAATTGAACGCTACAGCGGTTTTATGACCGAAGTGGCTACTTTGGTGGTAGACAAATACGATGGTTCGTTAAAAGCAGAACATGGCACAGGCAGGAATATGGCACCTTTTGTGGAAATGGAATGGGGACAAGAAGCTTTTGATTTAATGAAACGCATCAAACGTATCTTTGACCCCAATAAACTTCTAAATCCCGGTGTGATTTTGAATACTGATAAAGATTCACACATTAAGAATCTCAAACCACTTCCGGCAACAAACCATCATGTAGATAAATGCATTGAATGTGGATTTTGTGAAGTGAATTGTCTGACAAATGGATTTTCGCTTTCGGCTCGTCAGCGAATTGTAGTTCAACGTGAAATTTCCAGACTACGTAAAACCGGTGAAGATAATCCTCGCTTAAATGAATTGGTTCACGATTTCAGATACCTCGGTGAACAAACATGTGTCGGCGATGGACTTTGTTCCACCAGTTGTCCGGTAGGAATTAATACCGGTGAACTTATTCACGACTTGAGAGCGGCTAATAATTATGCATTTCCGGCAAAGCAATTAGGAGCATTTACCGCTAAAAAATTTGGTTTAATTACTCCGATAATGCCACCAGCATTGAATCTTATAAATTCAGCACACACAGTTTTAGGTACAAAAACGTTTGGAAGTATTGCAAAATCACTTCGATATATTAGTGGAAATACAATCCCGCTATGGACACCAGCTATGCCTAAGGGAATTAGTCGCCCCCAAAAGAGAAAAGTAAACAATAAGAATCCTCTAAAAGTGGTATATTTCCCCAGTTGTATAAATCAGACCATGGGACCAGCACAGAATGACCCAGAGCAAAAATCACTACATATTACTTTAGTGAATTTTCTTGAGAAGGCTGGTTACGAAGTCATTTTCCCTGAAAAGATGAAACAACTTTGCTGTGGTACAATATGGGAAAGCAAAGGGTTTTATAAAGAAGCGGACAAAAAATCGGATGAATTAGAAAATGTATTACTTAACGCCACTGAAAATGGAAAATATCCAGTAATTTGCGATCAAAGCCCTTGCTTATACCGTATGCGAAATACCATGAAAGAGCCACTGAAACTTTATGAACCTGTTGAATTTATTGTTGAATTCCTAACTGATAAACTCAGATTTACAAAAACCGATGAACCAGTTGCCATTCATGTTACTTGTAGTATGACCAAAATGAATCTAAAAGATAAAATTGTGAATCTTGCTGAAATGTGTTCAAACAATGTACTCGTTCCCGAAGAAGTTGGTTGTTGCGGTTTTGCTGGTGATAAAGGTTTTACATATCCTGAAGTAAATAAGTATGCACTCCGAAAACTTAAGCCACAAATTGATGCCAGTAAAATTAAATTGGGTTACAGCAATAGTCGAACTTGTGAAATCGGATTATCGACTTATAGCGGTATTTCTTATCAATCGATTGTTTATTTAGTTGATAAATGTACGACTTCCCACAAATTATAATATCTAAAGCTAATATAATTCAAATCGCTAATGATTAAATTCCCGTAAATATTTTAATTTCTATTTTTTTTCATCTTTTATTGATTGATTGATAATTTTTAGAGAATAATTTCTATGCACTCCACAGATTAAACCACATTTCATTTCCCTAAATGGCTATTTTTTTTATCCAACCCCATTTACACAAAACATTGCAATTCTTGCAAGCTTTGCACCTCCACGTTATAAAAAACAGTCCATTTGCTTCATTTCATTGCCTCCCATTGCTTCGTTTCATTTAATCGTCACCTATGATTAAATCCATGCATTTCCAATGGAATATTTATTTTCAATGTGAGAAATTATTCCGATAATAATCCTTTCTAAAAATTCGGTGGATTCACAGGAAAAAAAATCGATTTCTATTTTCCTTGTGCTTGCGGACGTTTCATTCACTTCCTTCATTTCGTTTCGGGGGACGCTGTTCGTACCTCACAACTTGTCCACCCCTCGCTACATTGCGTTCAGTTATATTTCACCCACCTCAACACCGCACGGCATAAGAAGCACCCTCATTTCGCTCCCTCGCTTCCACTTATTTTGATCACTTCCTATGCCAAATTCAACGCATTTCCAATGGATTGTTTTCATAATTGGGGACGAATTTTTTTCATGATTTTCAACAAATGAATAGTAAGAGATTTTTTACGCTAAAAGTTTGGATTCCCAACCGTACCGGCAATCCTGAAGTAATGCCCCGAAAACCACTTATGATTTTTAAGCGTGTTTTTTATGGTAGCTTAAAAGCCATAACAGGTTTTCCTTTTGGGGACAGCAGGCACAACCCTTTTTTTTCGCCTGACACTTCGGGCTCCGGTATC
Organism: Paludibacter sp.; assembly: GCA_037134195.1. Lineage (GTDB taxonomy): Bacteria > Bacteroidota > Bacteroidia > Bacteroidales > Paludibacteraceae > Paludibacter. The sequence goes on from JBAXMR010000004.1 coordinate 69,162, forward strand.
CACTCAAAAAAATTCGTTGTGATGTGGTTTGATATTGTTGAAAAACAAGAATAAGTTTTCGGAGTTGATAGTTGGGACATCCATTAAATCTCTAAATTGAAAACTTATTTCCTGCTTTCCAACAATTAAAAAAATTGCAATATATGTTTATGAACCCGAAATTAATGCCCCAAAACAATATGCCTATTTTTTAAGACTATATTTCTTTAACCCAAAGAAAAACAGGCAAACTATTTTGAATAGGGACAGCGGACAAACTACATTCAGCATTTAAATTATTTGCTACCGCTTGGAATAAAATAATTCAACCGTTAAAAGAAGTTATTGTTGTCTTTGCAGTTCGTGCAATAAAAATAGATGTTTACACTTTGTGTCTGAGAAAGAGCTGCCTATGGATTGATAAATGAAAATAAAAAAAAGGGAACAACTTTCTCAGGCTAGATTCTCCCACCTAAAGTTAGTTCCCGTTTCCAAAATACTATTCTACACAATGAACTCTATGCACAACTTGACCCCAATAACAAACATTTATTCCAGATTAACGAGATTCTCATCCTTGATTAAAAGTGGGAATGCATTTCCTTTATCATTTTCAAAATTAAACGTCAGTTTGTGCTCCTGATTAAAATTATCACGAATGGTAATATCAATTGATTGCTTATCCAAACAAAACGAAGTGTAGTATAAACTGAAAGTCTCACTTGTTAGCTCATACGTGTCATTGGGAATAAGTATATCTTTGTTTTCGTTTTGAATATAGCCTTTACCTTCAGGCTGAAAAAAGTTGAAGTAATATTTAGCACCCTCGTATTTATCGCTTCGTATAAGTTTAAAGCGGATTTCGACGGTTTCGCACACTTTGATTTTCTTTTGAAGTGGCAACGTGCTCACCGAAAATTCATACACTTGTTGGACATCCAACTTGTCATCACATTCTGTGAATAGTAACAACATGGCTGCTACCATGCTCAAAATAATTGTCTTTTTCATAAAATTTGTTGTTTTTGTAATTGTTTATAATTCCAGTTTTTTTAATTGATAATAATTTTGATTCCAGTACCCAATTGGGTTGAAAATTTGCCTACTGATGAACCCCACAAAATCCGCTCACGCGCATTGACCAAAAGAATAATTTGATCTGTTATAAAAGTTTCAAGTTCCAGTGTCAAAGCACCACCATACACAAAAGTGTCTATATTGGTAAGTGTTGCTCCATCATAAAGTGTTTTGTTTCCCCAGTTACAGGTTTCGTATCCGGCTAAACCCGATGCACCAATAGATAGCAGCAAGGTCTTACTTGGATCGGAAACAAAACTGTAGTAATATCCTCCTTCGCCTGTAATTTGGGCAATCGGAATTTGTATCTGCTTGTAATTAAGTTGCTTTTGCAAAAATTCAGCTCCAAATACCCAACGACTGTCGTTTTGGGCATAGGTAGAAACAGCTATTCCGCCATAAAATGCCCGTTGTGGACTTATTCCATTTACTGTCCCAATAGTTAGTTGAATACCTTGTTGCCCTCGCAGATAGCGTTGAGTATATGAATACTGAAATAGAAACCCAAATATGAAAATTATTAAAAATGTATTTCTCATTTTACTTGATTTTTAATTCGTTGATTAATTTAGCACTAATAATATCACTGTTTTCCACAACGAAACGCTGATGGCGACCACCATTTTTTTCATTCAGCTCTACCACAAACTCCTTATCATCCGGAATGGTGAATTTATCCATGACAAAGACCGTACGTTCACTACTTTTCCCGGCAATGCGTGTGGCATAGTTGAATGCCCGAATAGGGAAAATAACCGTTTCCTGAATAGCAGTACGTTTCATTACTTTCTTGTCTACTATTTTGAAGGTGATAAAATCCAGATCGAAAGGAACATTAGATGAATTGTTGATTTGGGTGTGGAAATAAAGTAACCCGTCGTGGGTGTAAATACCTTTGAGCAAGTACTGTATACCGAATTTCCGACTGCCGATTTGATTGATTTCCCTTCGGTCGTTCTTGTAAATTGATTTCATAATCAGATGCACCATCATGGGGGACTCGTTACCCAATTCCTTAAGGTAGACTTCCAGCGCATTGTTTGGATGCGATACCGTATCACCATCGTGTATGAAATCCTTCATTTCCACACTCATTAACAGCGGTTCATTGGCATACTTTACATTGAACGTATAAAAACTGCCTTCTTCGGTAATCACTGAGAAATTGGTTTCGGTTTTGAAATTTCGAACGGCAGCCTTTACCCGAATAACATTTTCCGCTCCATCAGCTTTGCCGGCAATGATATTCGCGGAGCCCAGGTCAATATACTTGATAGCTGCCGGAAATATGATGTGGACAGTCTTATCAAAGGTTACCTCCATGCCATAAGGTGCTATCATTTTGTCGTAACTGATTTTCTTGGTTAATCCTTCGTAAAAGTCACCCTTGGTTATTTGTGCCTGTATAGAAACGAGGATTCCAATTTGTAAAGCCAGCAAAATCAGTAATAATTTTATTTTATTCATTTTAATGAGTTGTTTATGAGAAGTATAACTTCTCTGGTTTAAATGATTCATTTACTTATTCATTGAATATTTTCTAATTGTTTTTTTAGTTGTCTCTCTATTCCTGATTCATAAGCAACAGGACTTTATATCCGGCTTTTAGTTTCACATTGACAGTTTGGAATTTCTTGGACATATACTGCGATCCGCTCTGGATAACTCCTTTTCCTAATCCCGATAGTACCTGTTGACCAGTTGATTGAGTAAAGGAAAGGCTTGTACCCATATTGGATCCTATATTTCCCGCCATTTCCTTAAAGGCATTTATCTCCAACGAGCCCGGAATATAAATCCCTTCCTGCCCATCCGTGTCATATACTGTAAGTTCCACCGGAATAATCGTTCCACGATATTCCAACGACTGAATTGAAATCTCCAAACGGTCCCCTTGTATTTTGGCTTTACCACAAATTAGGGTGTTTGGAGGAATCACGGTTTTTCCGACTTGTACCGGTTCAAGCAATCGTAATCGGACGCTTTGACCGTTAATCAGGGAGCAATTTTCATGGACACAGGCTTTTATCGTGTTTCTATCTTCCAATAGATTTTGTCCAATAGCTGAATTAAAACCGGTATTATGTGGTATCTGGTTGTTACTCATTCCAACAGAATCTACTGCTTGTGGTAAACTTGAAACGGTGCTCTCAATTTGTTGATTGATGCTGGAAATTTGCCTCTTTTTCTTCGTACTCAAGAGCGAAGAACCGGTTGTTGGATAACTTTGCCCACCCATGGGCTGCCCAGGATTTTGCCCTTGGGGAATATACTTAGCAGCCATTTGGTAGGATTTTTCCATCAATTCAATTTGGTCGGCAATGGTGTTTTTTCGATTATCATTCTCCTGAATCTTAGTCGATAGATTTTCCACCTTTTGACTCGTCTTTCTATTCTCCGGCTTTTCTCCCGACGATTCGAAGAAACTGCCTAAGTTCCGGTTGACTTGCCTGTAAGCATTGTTGGAGCTTTGGATGTTGGCAATATGTTCTCTTGTGCTATTATTACCACTTTTACGATTATCACTACTATTACTATTTTCACCAGCATGATTCACTTTTGTCTCAGATTCCTTGTCAAACCCGGAAGCACCCGAGCTTTTCATTTCTTCGTTGAACATGGAAGCCAGACTTTGCAGAGAGTGCTTTTGTTCTCCTTGGTTTTCTTCGAGTTTGGCTTGCTCAAAAGCTGCTTTTTTATCGTCTGTCAAATCTTTGTTTTTCGGCATGGGAATCGTGGTATTAAAGCCTTTTGATTCTCTGAGTTTCTCCGACTTCGAAGGAGAAAAGATATACCAGATACATAATCCGAAGACGATAAACATCAAGGGATATATAAGCATTTTCTTTTGCCGTAATTTTTGTTCAACCGTTAACGGTTCTTTTTGAGGACTATCGGCTTCATTCGTTTCTTTCATATTGTTTGAGATTTTGTTGGTGAATACTATCGTTTGAATGCAGTTTTAGCTGATTGATATGCTCTATTTTGATTTGCTCTCGATCCGTTTTGTTGATACTGTAAATGGCAGAAAACGAGAAATAAAGTGAAACGACTCCAAAAATGGAGCATAGAACTAAAATTGAAACAAGCCTTTTCTTCGGAGATAGAGAAGCACAATAGCTTTGCAATTTCTCTTCGATCAGGCCTCTGACCTGAAATAATTTGTTTGTTACTTTCTTTTTCATTGTTTGTTATTTTACCTGTTTTTACCTATTCTTGACTGTGAGGTCTTTGTTTTCCACTATTTCAAAAGCCTCCATCGTGAAGCCTTGAGGATTATTATCGCTTCTTACCGAGTTCAATAGTTGGCAATGTGTTATCAGGCTTCGCTCTGTAACATTACTTTCCCTAATTATCATTTGCCGGGCATACGTCATCACCTGATACGGATATTTATCGAAATTGCAGACCACACTATCCACCTGAATAGCTTGGTTGATATTCCCCGAAACGATTCGGGCATAATATCCTTTCTCCGACAAATCCGAATAATAGTTAAAGGCACTTCGGTCAGAGAGAAACAAAGCTCTTTTGATATTACTCTCTATCGCATTCTTATCGGGCGATAGGGTGAAGAACAGTTCGTGAAACCGTTTTACATGTTCCCGGGCTTCCACCGGTCTGTTTTGAGATAAGTCTTGCGAGAGTGCCAGCATCAGGGATTTCCCATTGTCCAGCACATATATTTTCTGTCGTTGTGCTTCCGCAAAATTGTACGAACTCCATACCGCATATCCCGTAATGGCAGCGCACAGGCACAGAAAAACAATGCTGAAGAGCCGAATCTGTTTGAAACTCGATTCAATGTTTTTTAATGATTTGAATTCCATTTGTCTTTATGTTTAAAAATTTATTTACCAAGGAGTCTACCACCTACATTTCCTGCTGCCGCTCCTGCAACACCACCAGCCACAGAGCCAGCTTTACCAGCTGTATTACTGACATTTCGCCCATAATTTCCCATGCCACCTGCTTGGATTATCCAACCTGCTACGGTAGGTATGGTGAAATAGCCAATAATACCAATAATCATAAAAACGATATAAACGCCGTTTGATGAATCAATGGAATAATTGGGATTATTCTGCAATTCCGAAATATCATTTTGCAACATCAGAACCTGTATTTTGGCAAGTATGGTACTGAATAAATCCGATACCGGTAGCCAGAGATATACGCTGACATAGCGTGTTATCCATTGGGTCATCGTGGATTGAAATCCGTCCCACACGCTAATGGCAAAGGCAATGGGTCCGAGGACGGCCAATACGATCAGGAAAAAGGTACGAATCGTGTCAATCACCAACGAAGCTGCCTGAAACAGAATCTCCAGCAGTTCACGGAAAGAATCCTGAATCGTTTTCTTCATGCTGTATATTCCTTTTTCCACATACATACTTGTCATAGTAGCCAAGTCAGTAGCACTCCAGCCCAATTCCTCCAGTTGCTTATCAAATTCTTCGTTACTCACCAGATAAGCTGTTGCCGGATTTTTCATTGCCGCATCATATTCCAGTTTGTCTTTCTGTTTTTGATAGCCGACCATATCAAAGGTTTGTGATTGGAGCATTTGATTTGTGCCCCGCACGATAGGGCTCATTACCCCGTTTATGGTTCCCAATACAATGGTTGGGAAGAACATAATACAAAATCCAATCGCAAAGGGACGAAGTAATGGATACACATCAATCGGTTCGGCCCGGGCTAAGGATTGCCACACCCGGGAAGCTACATAGAACAAAGCTCCAAGCCCGGCTATTCCTTTAGCTACTCCTGCCATATTGGAACAGAGTGGCATCATTTCCACATACAAACTCCGCAGAATCTGGTGGAGGTTATCGAATTCAATGGATAATAACATAGCTTACCAGTATTTTTCGTTGTTGCTTCCGTATAATGCCATCACCCGGTTCGTGTCACCCGCATGTTGGGAGCGTAGGTAGCTCACCGCAATATTCTTTTTGCTGTAGTAGTTAACCAGGTTGCGGTTCTTCTTCACTGCGTTGTAGGTTCGGTCAATAATATCCAACCGTTCCTTATCTGTCATGGAGAGCCCGTTGGAACTGACTGCCATTTTTAATTCGCCCAGTAAATCACCGCTTTGTTCCAGCAATTTAGAATATCCAAAAGCAATGGCTCCAAGCTCTTCGACAGTATAATTCTTATCTGTAAGCATTTTTTGAAAGCTGTTCACATAGATATCCGAAATCTCACCAACCATCAGGACAGTCTGCTGTACCTTTTTGGCATCTTTGACTAAATTGCTGACAGATTTTAGCGCATCATAATACTTTTTGCCCTGCTCATAGAGTTTTACGGTTTCTTTAAAGTTATTCACCATGTTCGATGCTGTGGTCGAAGTTTCAATTACTTGCTTGGTGGTATTCACAATACTTTGAGCCAGATTGGACGGATCAAAAGTCACGAACTGCGCTTTTGAAGACATCATACAAGTCATCAGGAAGATGACTGCTAAATAGATTTTTGTTTTCATTTGAATAATGGGGTTTAAAAAAAAGTTGAAAGACTTGTTTCTGAAAAAGTTACTAATGACTAATTGTTGCTTGATTCTTTATCAATTTGTTTGGTCTCTGAGAGTTGTTTTATCGCCAGTTCAATATTGCCATCCAGCTTTTCCACGAGATTGAATAACTCGACTTTTTCCGATTCTTCGGTGGTATAGGTCAGGTATTCCTCCATGGATACTTCTGTGGCATAAACGGCAGATTGAGTGCCTCCCAAGCCTATCCAAACCTCTTTGTATAGTCGGTTCGGGTTATTCGCCAGATTGATGGAAAGTATCTGTGCTTTCTCTTTTTCAGTAAGTCCGAGCAATGCCTGAATGGAATCAAATTTATTCATGTACTTGCGCTGGTCCAACAGAATCTTACAGTCGGAATTGTTGATGATGGATTCCTTGACAATGGGGGAAGCGATAATATCTTCCACTTCCTGCGTTACCACAATGGCTTCTCCGAAATACTTACGAACCGTCTTGAAAAGGTATTTGATATACTCTGCCATTCCTTCCTTGGCAATTGCTTTCCAAGCCTCTTCAATCAGGATCACTTTTCTGATTCCCTTTAATCGTCTCATTTTATTGATAAAAACCTCCATGATGATTATGGTGACAATAGGAAACAAAATGGGATGATCCTTAATATTGTCTAGTTCAAAAACGATAAATCGTTTGGAAAGCAAATCAATCTGTTTATCTGAATTCAGCAAGTAATCATATTCACCACCTTTGTAATACGGTTCAAGCACATTCAAGAAGTTGGCAATATCAAAATCCTTTTCCCGAACTTTCTTATCGGTAAGAACTTCGTGATAATCCGTTTTTACATACTCGTAAAAACTGTTGAAACTGGGAGCTAATTCTTTTGTCTTTATTTTTTCTATGTACAGACTGACTGCGTTCGATAGCGCCACTTCCTCAGCCCGGGTAGGAGGTTCATCATTTCGTTTCCATAAAGTCAAAATCAACGTTTTGATACTTTCCCGTTTTTCAATGTCATAAATGCCATCTTCGGTAAAGAAGGGATTGAAGGCTATTGGGTTTTGTTCCGAATAGGTAAAATAAACCCCATCTTCCCCCAAAGTCTTTCGGTGAATCAATTCACACAATCCCTGGTAACTATTCCCGGTATCAATCAAGAGCACATGCGAACCTTGTTCGTAATACTGCCGAACCATGTGATTAGTAAAAAAGGATTTTCCACTACCGGAGGGTCCTAGAATAAACTTATTACGGTTGGTTATGATCCCTTTTTTCATAGGCAAGTCTGAAATATCCACATGGATCGGTTTTCCTGTCAGCCGATCTACCATCTTAATCCCGAAAGGCGAAACGGAACTTTTATAATTTGTTTCTTCCGTGAAAAAGCAAATACCTTGTTCGATAAACGTGTAAAAACTTTCTTCTGCCGGAAAATCCGCTTGATTGCCCGGAATGCCTGCCCAAAAGAGGGTGGGTGTATCCACCGTATTGTGTCTGGGTTTACATTCCATAAGTGCCAATTGACTTCCTACATCATTCTTGATGTGTTTGAGTTCCTCCCGGTCATCACTCCATGCCATTACATTACAATGGCAACGGATAGAAGAGAGTCCAAAACTATGCGCCTCATTCAGGTACTTGTCAATCCACTCTTTATTGATTTGGTTGCTTCGGCTGTATTTCGATAAGGAATGCATGTTGCGTCCCATTTTCTCGAATTTCCGCAGGTTCTCGGCACTGTCATCGATAAACAGGTATTGATTGTAAATGTGGTTGCATGAAAGCAACAATCCAACCGGTGACGCAAATGACAACCTACAATCGGAACGGTCAGTAGACAGTTTTTCGTACCGAATATCTGTTGCAATGCTGGCAGGCAAATCATCCACATCCGACAAGGTGTGCAAGCAAAGGATATTATCTCCAATGCGCATCTCGTCCGGTTTAATAGTCATATCTTTGAGTGTGGTGGTATTTTCCTGTGACAGGGAAAAATACTTTTCTATTATCCCAGCCTTGTTGTCTGTCCCCACAATCTCATCCGTGTTCAATCGGGTCAGGGAAATAAATCCACCGTCATTGACGATGCGTTCAAACTGTCCGACAGCCTCCAGAAATTTCTCAACGGATTCTTTATCCCGAAACTCTTTGGGGATAATCGAACCCCGACACAAGGTCGAGAAATTGCTTTGCATTCGGGAACGTTCCTTGGTGGTCTTAGTCAAAAAGAGGTAGCAGGTATGATTCAGATAAGGACGCTCGTTGAAATGTCCTTCAAAACTGCGAGATAGGAAACTCATATCTTCTTGTTTGATTTCCGGTTCATATTGCTCCTTGATATACCAGTCCTGTTTGTGTACGATGGAATAATCGGGAAGCACCTTTACCGCTTTTGTCCACGAAGAATGAATCGCTTCATATTCCTTTGCGGTCACCGTAAAGAGTTCGGGAAGTTCCACTTTGAAGGCAACCGTAATGTCGGCATCCTTAGAAATAATGCAACCCATTTCCACTCCCCAGATTGGGAACTTGCTTTCGAGTGTCGTAGCTTTTAATATGTTTCTCATAGTTGTTTTTGATGAATGTGTTTGAATAATCGGAGAAATTTCTTTCGGTTAAGCAGGTAGTTCGGGTGGTTTCGGATGGCTCCCAACTTCATAAGTCCATATTCGCCATATGTGTGATTCAGCGCAAAGGTTTGCCACACAAGAACTGAAGATGAAATAACCCCAAAACCAATACAGAACCATTGACCAATGCCGGTCATATAGAGCAGGACAAAAAGGACAAAAATCGCGAGCAGTCCACCTGCAAAAAGGAAAAGATACTGGCTTTTCAAGCCTTTGAACTCCACCGACTTGCCGATGCCTTTGTTGATTGGGTAGTGTGCCATGTCCTTATAGGAAAAAGGAACGTAAGACCGTAGCTGCTACAATCAAAAAGATACAAGCCCCAAACCACGATGCAGCCGTTTTGCTGGTATCGGGATCACCCGAAGAAAACTTGCTGTATACTTTCACACCACCAATTAAACCAATAACCGCCCCGATGGCATATACCAACTTGGTGGCAGGTTCAAAATAGGATGTAATCATGGTGGTGGCTTCCGTAATACCACCCGAACCATTTCCCTGTGCTTGAATTGATACATAAGCAGCAAGTAGGCTTGCTGTCGTTAGAAATACTTTTTTGTTAGTCATAAAATAATTTTTTAAAATTGGAAGTAATCTTTTTCCTTTTATTGGGATTTTGTTTTTACCCTTGTTTTGTTACAAGAAAACTCAATTTTTACCCTTGTTCTATTACAAAGAATCGATATTCCTGAATTCATTCGTTGCTTATAAAAAATTGTTTATCTCAAATTTTTCAAAATCAGCGCTGCCACTTTCGGCAATCATTGGTGTTATTCCCGCAGCATCCGGATTATACTTATTCAGCATTTCAGTAACTCGTTCCTTGCCACTATCAATTTGTGCGACCATTTGTTGAAATAGTTCTGTTTGATTCATCTGTTGAATCGTGTTCACGGCAGTGAGTTCAGCTTCCTGTGAAGACCCGCTTTGTTGCATTACCTGAATAAGATTTTCCATCTCATCATATCCAATGCCTGTAGCAGGTCCGGTAAGTTCATTATCTACAAAGCAACTCAAGTCTTCTTCCTCTAGCGATTCGGCATCGTTGTATTCACATTCAATGTCCAAATCCATTGGTTCAGGAGAGTCGGAAAAGGCTCTGTCCAATTCATTGTCATCTATCCTTGCCGACTTCATTATTTCATTGGGCGTCGCAAAAGTAGGGACGATTTCAATCGGTTTTTCAATCTGTCTCAGGCTGTCATCGTTTGTCGCAACGTGGCTCAACTGTGTTTTTGTTTTACCCATTACATCGTCATTCATGGGTTCAGTTGGTTTAATTGTTGGTGGTAATTTTCGTTTGTGAAACAGGAATTTTCGAATTCGGTTACGTTGCAAATAGATTAGTACCCAAACGAGGTACAAAAGGGCGGATATAATCAATAGATTTACCATTATAGTATAGGTTTTTTGCATTGGGTTTCATACATATCTTTGAGTTCTTCTTTGTAATTTTCAAGATGCTGTAGGATAATGTTTTCGATATAGCTACTGATGGTAGCTCCGTGTCCACCTATCATGCTTGCGAGACTAAAAAGGATTAAGTGAGTCTCTTTGGAGATGCTAACCTGTTGCCGGTTCGTAAGATTTATTTTTTCAAAATAGGTTTCCCTATAATCCGTTTGTTCTATTTGTTTTTGCTTAGGGGTATTTCTTGTTTTAAGTGTTTTGACTGCCGGTTTATCCTCTTTGATAATTACTGAAATGTCTTTTCCTTTTAAAGACTCTTTTTTCATTGGAAAGCCTTGTGAAATAACTTCCCGCATAAAATCTTCATCCACTTTAGGGATGGTTGTTTGCTTTGCCATGGTGTTTATAATTTGATGATGTGAGAGATTTCTATTAGTAGTTCTTCCAGATGACTGCCTTTGATTAATCGCTTATCGGCAGGAAATAAGGTGGAACGAAACACTGATTTCCGACTACCGGATAATTCCTTGTTGTATCGTTTGGTGTCAGGAATAAAAGTCCGAAGTAATGGAATGCCAAATTCGTGAATGGATTTTTCGTAGATTTCATACAAATCCGTCTTTTCGCGCCCATCCACCTGATTCCAAAAAAGATGAAGCTCTTTCAATCGCAAGGATGCATTACCGACCAATAATTCATTGATGGATAGAGCAAATGAAAGGGAACTTTCCAATACCAATCTGTCTGCGATAATGGGTGTAAAGATATAATCCATGGTTGCCAGCGATTGTAAAATACCGACACTATTCATAGTTCCTGGCAGATCGAAAAATACCACATCAAATTCCATGTCTGATGCAGCTAAAAAACTGTTGGCTGAGGCGATAGCCTCTTCGGGCGAACTGCAAATGATTGGATACGCTTTTCTATTCAATTGCTTGAATTGGTTATAGGCCATCAGCTTGTAATAGTCATCTGCCTCCACTTGCTGCGTATCTCGTTTTCGCATGGCATTGATGCTGTATTGCGGGAAATCGCAATCCAATACTGCCACATTATACCCTTTGAGGTAATGTAGGTAACTCGCCGCTAAAACGGTGAAAGTAGTTTTGCCGACTCCACCCTTCTGGGTAGAAAAAGCAACGAACAAGGTTTTTTTCTTCATGTCAATCATTTTTATGTTTTAAAATATTTGTTGATGAGTTGTTGCGTTGATGGATGTATTTAGTTCTTTCGATCATGATTGGTTGCTTAGTTAATTGCCAGTCATTCTATTGCCAATATTTCATGTCAGCAATGTTTTGATAATTCTTGTCAGCCATATCTTGTGGTGACTCCTTGATAATTAATATTATTGATTGACTGAAAATATTTTGTGTTGAACTGTTGATAATATTGTTTGTTGACTTGCTGACAATATTTTTTGAAACTCAGTTTATCATCCATTCAATTATCCACTCAATTATTCAATCACCTATCCATTCATTCAATCACTCATTCAAACTTTTTAATTTTCATTCAGCACTCCAGATGAATTGCTGACATATGTGTTGAAAATCAATATCGTCGGCAAATGAAATCATTAAATCAATCCCTTTTTCAAACTGTCTTCGTTTGGCACGCACAGTCCTACTTTGTCCTATAACCAGCTATGGTACAGTTCATAAACAGAAACTACTTTTGCGCTGTCATGAATGAAGAGAATTTCAACAGAGCCAATAGGCACTCACTAATGCTAATCGTATTTGCACTTAGCAAATGGCAAGTTGTATTTTGAGATGCTTGAAATTCTTTCAGCATCTCAAAATGACTTGCCCTTTCAGGGGGAAAAAGCATCCTCCGAAGTCGGTGCTTTTGAAGAGTAGTTATGGAGCAAATAGCTCAAAAGTAAAATCCAAGAGGTATGAACAAAAAGGAGACTAAATTAACACGTAAATCCAACGCTGGGAGGAATCTGAAGAGTGATCCTGCTATATATCGTCATACCATTAGCCTTAATGAAGAACAAAATGCCGCATTTTTAGGTCGTTTTGATGAGTCGGGAATGAAGGTAAAAGCACATTTTATCACGGCTTGCATCTTCGATAAAACCATTCGGTTAGTCAAGCTGGATAAAGGGGTGATGGATTATTACATGCGATTGACGACCTTTCACTCACAGTTTCGTGCCATTGGGGTCAATTATAATCAGGCAGTGAAGTCCATCAAATTTGCTTTTGAAGAGAAAAAAGCCCTTTATTATCTGGCTAAACTTGAAAGATCAACCCTTGAGCTGGTTGTATTGAACCGTCAAATTATCGACTTGACACAGGAATTTGAATTGAAAATATATGCTTCAAAGGATACAGATTCAACAACAATTGATACCAAAACAGAAAAATGACGATAAAAAATGGTGGCTAAAATCAGTTCGGGTAGTTCTATTTTTGGAGCTTTGGCCTATAATCAAACGAAGGTAGATGAGCAAAAAGGGAAAGTAATTCTTACCAACAGGATGATAGAACCTCGAGATGGGAACTATACGATAGGTGTTTGCATGCGTTCCTTTGAACCTTATTTGGCAGCCAATCAAAAAACGGAAAGCCCGATTTTGCATATATCATTAAACCCCGACCCGAAAGATGTTCTGACAGATGACCAACTTTCGGAGATTGCACAGGAATATATGGAAAAACTCGGTTATGGCAACCAACCAATTATCGTGTATAAGCACGAAGATATTGATCGACATCACCTCCACATTGTATCGGTTCGGGTTGACGAGAATGGTAAGAAGTTAGATCACAATTTTGAATTCCGTAAGTCCATGGAGATTTGCCGGCAGATAGAACAAAAATATCATTTGATACCGGCTGACAAGAAGGAAAAACAACCGGAACTTTCCATAAAAGGAATTGCGTATGGCGAAAATAATCTGAAAAGTCAGATAGCAGGTGTCATCAGACCTCTAGTAAAATCCAATCATTTTCAAACTATGGGTGAATACAAAGCACTGTTGTCATTGTATCACATAACGGTTGAAGAAATCAAAGGTGGAAAGGCAGATAAGATGTATAACGGCTTGGTGTATTCGGCAGTTGATGACAAAGGTGAGCGCATTGGAAAACCGTTTAAATCCTCTCTTTTTGGAAAAACAGTTGGATATGAAGCACTGCAACAACGCATGCTGCAATCCGGTGAACTCATTAAGCAAAAACAATTGAAAGACCGATGCAAAACCGTATTGAATAAAGTTATGAAATCACCCGGAAATCAGGCTGATTTTGAAAAACAACTGGCTACTAATGGAATCAACGTCGTATTCCGACAAAATGATGCCGGGCGTATTTATGGAGTAACGTTTATCGACCAACAAAACAAATGCGTGCTCAATGGCTCACGATTGGGCAAAGAGTTCTCGGCAAATGTCTTTAATGAGCTTTTTACTACATCTAAAGTGAATCATAACAGTCGACTACAGCAACATAGTGATAGTAATCTCGGACACACTGACAAGCCTGATTTCAAGCCTCAACACGATACCGATAATAGCGATGAGTCTCTCAATTTATTTAGCATAGATGCCAACAGTGGAATTGATTCGGAGGAAGAAGCCTTTATCCGAAGAATGAGAAAGAAGAAAAAGCGGAAGAAGCCAACATGATAAAAATTTGTTGATTGAAAACCAACAAATAAAGTAACAACTAAAATAACCAACAAACGAATTCAAACTATAAAACTAAAACATTATGCAACAAGAAGATGATTTAAGAGGCTTGGCAAAAGTCATGGAATTTATGAGAGCCATCAGTATACTATTCGTACTGATAAATATTTATTGGTACTGTTATGAAGCTTTCCAACAGTGGAACATGACTATCGAAACATTGAACAAAATCCTACTGGGATTTCAGCGAACGGGAGGTTTGTTTTCCTCTATCCTATGGACAAAGTTGTTCGCAGTGGTTTTTCTGGGGTTGTCTTGCTTGGGTACTAAAGGAGTAAAGGAAGAGAAGATTTCCTGGACTAAAATTAGTGTTCTGCTAATTATTGGAATTCAACTGTTCTTCCTGAATTGGTGGATACTTTCTTTGCCTTTGCCCAGACTGGCAAACGTAGCTTTTTATATTTCCTCGCTGACCATAGGTTATATTTGTATGATGATGGCTGGCTTGTATATGAGTCGATTGTTGAAGAACAGCCTGATGGATGATGTGTTCAACAACGAAAATGAAAGCTTTATGCAGGAAACAAGATTATTGGAGAACGAATACTCAGTTAACTTACCTACCAAATTTTGGTATAAAAAGAAACAGTGGGATGGTTGGATCAATATCGTTAATCCCTTTCGAGCTACCATTGTGCTGGGAACACCCGGTAGTGGTAAATCCTATGCTGTGGTCAATAATTTTATCAAGCAACAAATTGAAAAAGGCTTTGCCATGTATATATATGATTTTAAGTTCGACGATTTATCGACTATAGCCTATAATCATTTGCTCAAACACCGTGACAAGTACAAAGTAATACCAAATGTATTTATAAAATAGTCCAATTAGTGTAATTGGATTTTTTTTA
>JBAXMR010000005.1:0-84216 GCA_037134195.1 Paludibacter sp.
CCTTTTTAGATTAACTAAAATATACGCTTAGTCCACAACTTTTACGGGTGAGCCCAATCATCACTTCTAATTTTGGTAAGTTTTTAAGTTTAATCATTAAAAAGTTATCAAAATGAAATTTGAAGAAGTGGTAAAAAAGGCAGAAAAACCTTCAATTGAGCTTGTAGAAAGGTATAAAGTGAAATTTGAAACAAACAAAAGGTACTCAAATGAAGACAAAATTCAAAAATTGATAGTAGAAAAGATTTTTGATAAAGACAAATATGAAACAATTTTGCTAACGGTAGTATTAATCAATGAATTATATAGTACAAACATATATAGAACTGATTTGATTACTGAACACATATATATAAATAGAAATACGATACATACACTTATAAAAAATGGGGAAAGCAAAGCAATAGAGTTGGTAGCAAAGGGACATGGAATAAAAGAATTGAATTTTTACTCTTTTGCATCAAAGTATTGCAATTATTTTAATCCAGAAGAATTTCCAATTTATGACAGTTATATTGAAAATATGCTTTGTGCATACAAGGTGCAAGATACTTCATTTGAAAAGTTTAAAAGAAGTAGTTTAAAGGATTACGAAACATTTCGGAATATTATCAGGAAGTTTAGAAGCCATTATGAGTTAGAAAATTTTAAGCTAAGGGATATTGATAAATTTTTATGGCTTTATGGAAAAGAATTGTTCTCAGTAATCTAATTGTATATAAAATTAGAAATGGTATGGCTTCATCAACAGCAGGAAAAATTAGATGTTACTTATTAATCATTCAAAAAGTCAAACGAGATAAATATACCAGTCTTGAAAACTTAATAAATTATCTTCAAGAAAAGCTTCGATTGTATGATTATGTGGACGAGGTTGGTACCTCTGAAAGAACAATGAGACGTAATTTTGAAGATATTTTGGAATTGTTCGGAGTAGTAATCGAGTATTCAAAGGCAAATAATGGCTACTTTATTTCTGATGAATTTAGCCAATCTATTGATTTTGAGAGATTAATGGAACAGTTTAATTTGATTGAAATATTGACATTTGACAATAAATTACGAGAATTCATTTTTACAGAAAAGAAAAAAGGAAAAGGTACAGAATATTTATCATTACTGATTGAAGCTATTCAATATTCAAAGAAAATAGAATTTAGGTATCGTAAATTTGATAATACAATAACAAAAGAAAGAAGAATAGTTGAACCATACGCTTTAAAAGAGTTTAAAGGTCGCTGGTATTTACTCGCTGTTGAAGTTGGTGGTCGATTGGAAGAAAGAGGGCAGATAAAAACGTGGGGATTAGATAGGATTGAAAATATCCATCTTACCAACAATCTGTTTGTCAAAAACAAACAACTAAATATTGAAGATGAATTTAAACACTGCTTTGGAATTCATTCAGATGAAGATAAATATGTAGAAGAAGTAATTTTATCATTTACTCCAACTAGTGGCAAATATAATGAAGCATTACCTCTTCACGATTCTCAAGAAACTTTGATTGATAATGAAAATGAATTTAGAATAAAAGTAGCGGTTAAAATTACTCATGATTTCATTATGGAGTTATTATCGCAGAGCGAAAACATGAAAGTTATTGCTCCATTACATCTCAAAGAAACTTTAATTAAAATTCATGAGAAAGCTATTGATTTATAACGGCAATAAATTATTAAACATACAATAATACTTAATTCTAAAAACATGAAAACAAGATTATTATTATTCTCATGTGTTTTTTTTATCAGTTGTACTCAGATTAAAGAATACAGAATGGAAAAAGATACAGACGAATTAATTGAAGCGTCAAAAAAATATAAAGGTTATTCGTCACAAAATGTTATTAGTTTAGCAGCTCTTAATTCTATTCAGTACAAGTATCAAGGAGCAGATTATATTAAATTCATGCAAATACTTCGAAATAAAGTCCTCGAAATGAAAAAGAAAGGCGAAGATTGTGGTTCAATTGAGTTAATGTACATTATGGATAGTGATTTTCAGAAAATTGACAAAAAGAGCGAATAGATGAAAAAACTATTCATATCGATATGGATTTTAATATTCACTCTATTAGTAGGACAAGCACAAAATCTTGTTGAACCAAGAAAGTTGCCAATTTATGATAATTTTGGTAATTTTGCACAAGAACAAATATTCTTCGATGGTGGTATAGGTATAATTAAAGGTACTAAAAAAGGAGTTGTATCTGGAGATTATGATTTTATTGCAACCGGAACAATAAACAGAAAAATCAATCCACTAAGTATTTATATTCAATTGGATTATCTTGAAAATGGAAATGTTCATAGTAGTATTGCTGTTAGTTATGATTATACTAACGAAGTAAAATACTTCAAAAAAAAAGATTATCCGTCAGATTATGAATTTATACTTATCAAAAATGTTATAATCACAATCAAAATGGGTGGTAGAATTGATACATATAAAGGAAATTTAAGTGCTTGTGTCAAAATTGCAGGATTTAAAACTGGTTTTAATGTGAAAGAAATTCTTGACGACAAAGATTCTTTTATGTTTGATATTAGTTATCATGATAAATTAGGCAACAAAAAAGGATGGACAATCTATACATTTTTTGATGGAGACTAAATTACAGCATTAAGTTCAAATTCTTTATTTTCATTTGTTCTCAGAAAGAATTATTTTTAAGAGGGATATATTATTAAACAAGTAAAAAACGTTGCTTATTTGAAAGCAAAACATAGAATTTTATCATTATGATTACAGAGGTTTATATTGGAAATTTGAAATCAAAGAAATTTGATTACGATAAAATTGGAGAAGATCCTGAAGGTACTTATCCTGAAATTATCGGCAAATCAACTTATGACAGCGAGTTGTTTTGGGATATTATGAAAGAAGACAAAAAACAATCCGATTGGGGTTGCTGGGTATGGAAATTGAATAAGACAGATTTGATTGCATTTTTAAATAGAGACAAATATAAGGATAGTTTATCCGCAAAGCATCTTTTAGATATTGCATTTGAATTGAATGATAAAAAAGAATATTTGTTGGTTGCGTTTGAGGATATAATATCTCCGCCGTGGGATTAATTTAATAAACAATGAAATACTAATGTGTGAAGAAATATCTTTTGATTTTAATATTGAAGAAAAAGTCGCAGAAATACCAATTGAAGAGTTTGAAGACTTTTATCACGATATAGATTTAACTGAAAGTAACCACGAATAATTACGGTTATTTCTAGTTGTAGTAACTGGTATTAACCCATTTTGCAGCAGAATCGACCAAAATAGTGCAAATTAGTTCTATTTTATAGCCAAAACGGTGCATTCAAATTGATAAATGCCTGTAAATCAATTTAGGTGTTTTTGAAATTGCTTTGTAGTGCCCTGTATTAACATTTTTTAAATGTGTATTTTATCTATATTTACTCAATCAATTGATTATCAAAAATAAAAAAAATTGTAGTGCCCAAATAAACTTTCAAATTGTATATATCTAAGAAAATCAGTGATATATGAAAGACAAGCTGCAAAATGGGTTAAATTAAAAGGGAGAATTTGGTAAAACAGATTAGAGTTTATGTAATGTTTATGTAAGGGTATTTGAAACTTCAACTAATCTACACAGCAATAAATAGTTATTTGTATGATTATTTTTTCAAAAGTAGCAAAAATATACGACCTGCACAAAATAGGGCAAAATGTGTAACTTTCGCCAGGCTTTTTATCGGAATGAAAAAGCAAAAGAACCACACCCAAATGTCAGTCAGGACATTTAAGATGTGGTTCATTTACAACTGTTGGTATTTTTATAATACCACTTTTCTTGTAATACTTTGCGTTCCACCAATCACTTTCACTAAATATAATCCTGATTTTAGCGCCTGATTTAGAACTGTTGTGGAACTGGTAATTTGTTGATTAGCAACTTCCTGTCCTGTCGAATTATAAACAGCAACATTCGGATTATTGTTTAAATCATCTTTATATAAAATAGTAATTTGGTTGGCTGAATTGATGAAAATGAGTGTGTTTTCGTTCAGAATAGCTGCGATATTACCGGTTGTTGACGCAGCAGAACGAAAAATAAGGCTAAAGCGATCGACCGTGTTTGTGGCTGACGAGCTAAATGTATAGGCTTCACCGGCTGTCATATCAGTTTCTGTATTTTCCTGTTTATCTATCAATATCAATTTGATATCCACAGGGATATTGCTCAATTCACCGGCTCTGATACTGAAATTGTCGGTTGAAAGGGTGGCAAAACCCAGTGGTAATTCACTGTCAATGTTTAATTTCTGCAATCCATTGATAACCACTTTTTCATCGCCGGCCATCGTAAATATTTCGGGAACAGCGATGTTGTTATTACTCATTTTGGGTGAATCGTAACTATCAAAACCATCCAATGCGCTATCATTGAAGTATAAAACTGTTTCGTCGCTGTTGATACCATTGGATACCTGCAAACGTACAATTTGATTTTCTGTGACCTTCGCCGGAGCTTTCAGTCGATTAGAACCACCATCGTGTAGTCGCATTGAATTATCGAATGATAAATTTCCACCTCCGGCATTTACTCTAACCCAAAAACTCTGAATCGGCGCAATTATTCCTGTGGTGGTATAGGGAACTCCGATTTCGCCATTTGCATTATAGGTTTGAAACACATATTCGCTTCCAACCACTGTTCGATACCAGATTGTTGATAGTGCATTTGCATTTTCAGCTGTGGTTTTTGTCCATGCTAAGTAGGAAGGATAGGGATTGCCTACCAGATTGAATCCTTCTTTATACTGACCGGTTGTACGACTCAGATGAATAGTCTGCGTACCATCATTCAATACACCTGTGAAGGTAAGCATTGGATTTAAAGTTACAGGCAAAATAGCTACATATCCTTTAAGGGGTGTAAGTATAGAACTTTCCGTTAGCCATGGAGCAGATGAACCGTGCACTTCATCATAACTTACCAGGTAACTACCAGTTGCATTATTAATGGAATTGGCTGTTGCATCTGCCACAGGACTGGAAATATACCAGTTTCGGCCAGGAGTAAGTCGTTGTTTTATATGAGCTATTGGTGCATTGGTAGTCCCGTTGCTCACATAAGTGCCTATACCATTGGTAGCATCGCTGCTTATATTGATAACATTGGCACTTAATGATTGAGCTGAATTTAGCGTTAGTTTTGCTCCCGGATTGATAGTAAGCGTCGAAATGGTAGCATTGTCGGTAATTGTTACCGTATGTCCGACAGAGATATTGGCCGAAATGGCATTCATTGTAGGTATTTCTGCGGCATTAACCCAGGCAGTGCTATCAGGCGAAGATTCCCAGGTTTCATTCACATTCCAGTTTCCCGAAACTCTGGAACGAAAATGAGAAGGTATGGTCACTATATTGTTATGCAGCGAAATTGCACCTGCTATTGAAAGTCCTCTTCCGAAAAGTGTTGAACCTTCTAAAAGGTTGATGGCACCATTGGCAATTACCGTACCTCTGAAAACTGAATTTATACCTAAATCGAACTGACCGCCAATTTGCCAGTAAACTTTGCTCAATGAGGCTGAATTAATGAGTAATATTTTTGTATTTGAGCCTGTGGCAAATGCACCACCTATTCTGATAATAAATAAAGCTTCCGAATTACCCTGTGCATTCAGGGTTAAAACTCCATCGGCACTCAACGATGAAGCAGCTCCTGTATTATAAACCCCCGGTGTCAGAGTTAAGCCATCTAATACCGTGTTTATAACCGCACCACCCTGATTTAAACTGCTGTATGCCAGAGCCACATCGGTAGCAGCCTGAACCGCAACGGCACTGCCCGGCAGGAATTTATTTCCGTTTAAAGTACCCGGAGGAAAAGCGGCGAATGCACCGGCATTTGTACTAACATCACCTATTACTGTTGAAGATGTTCCAAGTTCGTTGAATGCGCCAACAGCAGTAAATAATGCAAATCTGGAAGTTGAACCCAATTGAGGCATTGTTTGTCCTATGGCAACATTTAGCACTAAAAACAAAAGTGCCGACGTTAAATGAAGTAATCTCTGTTTCATCTTGTTGAGTTTTATTTATGAATTATATCACGGTGCAAAGTTTATTATTATACATTGAACCGTTATTACACAATTTCTAAAACAAGTTGCAAGATTCACACAATTATATAGATGCAAGAATAAAGAGCCAAGAATAAAAACAGAAAATATTGAAGATAACTGAATTGCGAGTTACGATGTCAGTTTATTCAATTCGTTATATTTAGTAACAGGTATTGATTTTCTGTGTTATTTGAAACAGATGAGCAATCAAGGTGATAATTGTTATAACTTTCAGAAAATTATTGTATTTTTACGACTCAAAACACACACTATGACCACACTAAATTCAATTCTACACAGCTTAAAACCGTCCGTTCCAAAACGTTATCTGCTACTTGTGGCAGCTGTGGTGTGGACATTTGCCGGAGGAATGTTGCTATTCAGGGGGTTTTCGGCACTTAAATTCAATTCCACAGGTATTCTGATTGAAGAAGCAGTGAGTATTGTTTTCGGTATTGTTTTCTATATTTTTATGTTCTCGCGCATTTCGCTGAAACACATTGTCCGCATGCAGAATAACCCCATTGAACGCCCGTGTGTGTTTTCGTTTTTCAACTGGCGCAGTTACATTCTGATGTCGACTATGATAAGTCTGGGTGTTACACTTCGGCTGACAGGATTAGTGCCGATACAGTATCTGTCGTTGTTTTATATCTGTATGGGAACGCCCTTATTTTTATCGTCGATGAGATTTTATGGGCATGGGATAAAGAACTTGAAAGCATGATTCCTGGACAAGAAAGCATATAAATAACTAATAATCAACAAAATAAAAAGGAGGTTGTAAAATACAAAATAAACTATTATACCGAACTCAGGTTGAAAGTAGTTTAGTCCGATAATTATACCAAATACATATATTTTCATTTAGGATAAAACATAACATGCGTATTTTCAAAATATTATGTTCAAATTGAAATCGTATAAAATATTTTCGTTTCGTGAAATTTCATTCTGTCTGTCCCTTCAGTACCGCAAAAAAAAATGCTATTAATCTAATCATTAGATAAATGGCATTTTTGTTTTTTTACGGTTTGTCACGTAGGCGTTCCGTAATATAAGCTTTTTATTAATTAGCAGATATTCTCCAAAATTGGATATTTTGTAACAGTCAAATACGGAATCATGAAAATGACATTCCTCCGTTAATATCTACATTGGTTCCGGTGAGATAATCAGAATCAGAGCAGGCGAGGAATAATACCAAATCAGCAATATCACCTGCATCTCCCTCGCGGCGAAGCGGATAAACACCTTTCATACGTTCACGGTTTTCAGGTGTATTAAAGCGGTCATGAAACGAAGTAGCGATTGTTCCGGGAGCAAGTGCATTCACGCGGATTCCCTTTGGACCAAGTTCTTTAGCCATGGAACGGGTAAAAGTCATTACAGCACCTTTCGCAGTGGCATACAGGGAAGCACCCGGACCACCGCCATCTCGTGCTGCCAGCGACGAAAAGTTCACAATGGCAGAGCCTGCAGGCATGTGTGGCACTGCTTCACGGGTACAAAGCCAGCAGCTTTTCATATTTACGTCCATCAGCATATAATACCAGTCTTCGTCCTGTTCGGTTATTGCTTTACGACCAAAAAGTCCGCCAACAACATTTACCAACACATGAATTTCCGAACCAAAAGCTTTCAATCCTTCCTCAAAAACACGTTTCACATCCTCAGCATTTGTCATATCCCCCTGAACGATAATGCCTTCAGAACCTGATTCCTGAACCATCTTTAATGTTTCTTCTGCATCTTCGGGATTATCGAAATAATTGATTACTACCTTTGCTCCTACCGAAGCCAGTTTTATTGAAATGGCACGACCTAAATCGCGTGCTCCACCGGTTACGACGGCTACTTTTCCTTTTAGTTTCATAAATTCATTTACTATTTGTTTATTTACTATTTACAATTTGTTTCTTATCATTTGCTTATTATCTAAAATGGTAATTGGTCAATGATAAAATGGTCAATTATTTTATTTGTTCTATTTTACCGGCAGTCAGGAATACTGAAATAAGCGAAAGCGGAACCAGAGTGGCCAGTAAACCAAAAAGTAAAGGCCAACTTTCAATTTTTCCGGCAAAAAGTATAGCCAGAATCGTTCCCAAAACAGCTGCTGCACCACCTAACCCAGCCAATGAACCTACAGATTTTCCGCAATGTAAGTCGCTTGGAAGAGTTTGGATATTCACAATAGTAAACTGAAAACCACCCAGTACAAATGCCATCAGAATAACTGCCAGAATAGCATTGGAAGCCATTACTGAACTTATTATTGCCGGAATCATAATGAGTCCGCCTACAACCATGGCTGTCTTACGCGCTTTATCTATCGTTTTCCCATTGCGAATAAGGTAGCCTGAAAACCAACCTCCAGTGAGGCTTCCAATCATTGCCCCAACATAAGGAATCCAGGCAGAGAATGCCAGTTCTTTAATATTGAGTTTGAATTCTTCTACCAGATACATTGGCAAAAAGGTTACAAACATCCACCAGATAGGATCTAAAAAAAACCGCCCCAGAATTACTGAATAGTTTTTCCTGTTCGAAAGCAGTTCGCCCCAACTTTTGGCGCGTTCATTCGTCATTTTAGCTTCAGGTTGTCCGCTCAGAATATAATGACGCTCTTCTTCAGTTATCCATTTATGCTCTTTTGGTCCTTTTTTATTGATTATCAACCACGGAATCAACCATGATATGCCAAGGCATCCAACTACTACGAAAGTCAGTTTCCAACCAAGAGAAATATACAACATCAGGATAACTACCGGAGCTAAAATAGAGCCAATAGAAGCTGCAGCACCGAAAAGTCCCTGAGCAAAAGCACGTTCGTTTTGAGGAAACCATTCGGCATTGCTTTTCGTAGCTCCGGGCCACGGACCTGCTTCACCCAGACCGAGCATCATTCTGAAGCCCGTTAGTGTCACTTTTCCTTGTGCCAGCGAAGTCAGTGCATCAGCTGTTCCCCAAATCAGAACCGAAGCCAGAAAACCTAGTCGGGTTCCGATTTTGTCGTACAATTTTCCTGAAAAAAGCTGACTGAAACCATAAGCAATCATAAAGAAAATAGTGATTTGCCCCAATAGATCTTTAGCTTGTTTCGAAGCAACTTCAGGTGACGCTTTTGAGTCAACAATGCCCAAATCGTAGGCAATTCCCTGACGATTGACCACCGTTTTACCACCGTTTTTAAACGAAATATAAGCGGCTTTTTGAACCAAAGTCTCGCCTTTTTTGCTAACCAACCGATATGAATCTTCGGTTTTCAGAAATTCAGCCTGATTTTCACTTCTGTAATCTTCAATCTTGTCAACCAGTTTATATTCAATATTAGCCACCCACATATAATTGAGCGTGCCACGGTCGAGATAGTTGATAATGGTAATCAGCATTATCAGGCCTATAATCCACCATCGTAATCCTTTGATTTTCATTTTATTTCAATAAAAAATCCTGTCGCATTGGACTAAATGTATCAATCAGAATACCATCTTCGAGGCAAGTTGCACCATGAATTACATCAGGGTCGACATAAAATCCATCACCTGTACGAAGAATTTTTGTAACGCCATTTATGGTTACTTCAAACACTCCACTGACCACGTACGAAGTCTGTGAATGAATATGTTTATGCTGATAACCAACGCTTCCTGCCACAAATTTAATTTCGAGCAGCATAAGCTGTCCGTCGTAACCCATCAATTTGCGGGTTAATCCGCCATCTACCTCCACTGTCGGAAGCTCTGCTCCGAACAAGAAATTTTCACCTTTTGTTGTCATACTATTAATATTTATGATTTATGAATTTTAATTTATGAATCAATGTCGTTTAGATAAGGGATTTCAAATTTAAGCAAGATACAAATAAGGGAATAAGGGTATTTTTGCTTGTTTAATTTTATCTACTAAGGGCTTAAATCCCTGATTTATATTGATTCTTAACCCTTAGTAGAGAGAATAAACTACCTGATTTCCCCCTTATTTATTTTTAATGCTTAACTAAACGGCATTGATTTATGAATGGTTTTATTTGATTTCAGCGAAATAGTAATTACCTGTATATGAAATAGTTTTGTTGTTTATCGTTATTGTTCGTGTTTTGGAATTATCAAAATCTCTGTTCGCAGTAACGAACAAGAACTTTTGCCCCTTTTTCAGACTGATTTTTACAGCCGAAAAATCCTCATTGTCTTTTATTAAAGTCAATTCCGATAGATTTGTTTCGTAACCTTCAGTCACTTCACGTGTCAAATCGTAAAGTCCGTGTGGCTCAATCACTGAAACGAAAGTGTGATTTGCAGTTTCAGGCTGACGAATTAAAAAGCAAGGCGTATCACGCAGGTTGAAATTCGGATCATTAGCCCCAATGCGTGTCAGCTTAAACTCGGTCAATGTGTCGGCGAGCGTTATAATGCTGTAAAAGCGGTTAGCATTGAGAATTGTAAAGTTAGCAGTCGGTTTATCTGTTTTTCCGGTAGCTTCAAGCCATAAATGCTGGTAGCCGTTTTTCTTTCCGAATGGCTTTAAGTTTGTGGTGTTTTTATGAATCGTAAAGTCAGTCGAAATTAGTTGACCATTGTAATAAAACGGGAAATCGAGTTGATGAACCGTATCTGATTTTACCCTGAAAATATCAATCGCAAGCGGAAATTCAAAAGCTTTATTCTTTATCAACGCAACAGTTCGGTTAAGCAAAACATCTTTATATGCATTTCGTTCAACTCCGGAAACAACTTGAATTTCCGGATTATCGGCACTAAAGTAATTAATGTCGGAATGAAATTTCGATGACGTTTTTATATCTCCGTTGAAATCACTTTTTCCATCCACTGTAACCGTATTGTGTGCAATGGTTTGCGAGCCCCATGTATGGTTTTCCTTGGTATAACCGCCACCATCTTTGGGTTCGATATTCAGAAATCGAACCGCACCGTAATCGGGCAGAATGCAATTTCCGTTATCGTAAAACACCATCGAAAGTTTGTCGTAATGCCCGTGTGACAGTCCGTGCGAAGTGGCTTTAAAAGTCAGACAGCTTTGTTTATCGCCGCTTCCGGAGCGTAAAATCGCTATTCCGCCTTCATCGCCTTTAGCTCCATCGCGCATTAGTGCAGGTTTCAGTTCAAAGGCAGGGATTTTTTCGGCAGCAACGGCTTTCGCAACTGCCAGTCCTTCGCCGCTAACGATGCAGGAGTTTTGCTGACGGGCAATGTCGAGCAGTTGTTTGTTGGCTGGATTGTTTTTGTAGGCAATATCCACCGCATAAACGATTTCCTGTGTTTGGTAGGTTTTGTAAAGCGCATCGTTCAGGTAGAAAAATTCGCAGTTGTAGGCGCATTGCAACGCCGTGTTTACTGCCTTATTCAAAATTTTATCACGATAATTGAAAATGTTAAGCTCGGGTTGCTGATTCTGAATTACTTGTGCGAAAGTCATAAACGGCCATATTGCATATCGCTGATAATAAGGACCTTCGGTGTAATATCCATCGGGCGAGAAGAGCATATCCAGCTGTCGGAAAAATCCACTTTTCCCATCTTTTTTAGAGCCATACAGTGCTTTGGCAACCAGTTCTTTATCGCCCATCGCGTAGCCAATCATTCCCACAGCCGACAAAGCCCAGGTGCCGTGATTATGCATTTTGTTGAATGTTTCATAATTGCTTTCATTCCCGTTTGACAGGAATTCTGCCATTGGGCGGAACAAATTTTTCTCAATCAGCTGCCGATCTTTTTCAGCAAGGAAATTATACACGCAATCGTAGGCATTGGCCGTATGAACCAGCCAAACCGCATCGTTCAGCGTTTGCCAGAACAACTTTCCGCGTGCTTCGGATTTGATAACAGGATGCAGATCGAGCGTTGGATACAATGCCGCATATTTCAACAGCATATCCTTCACAAACTGAGCATATTTGGGGCTGCCGCTTATCTGAAACATAATTCCGGCAGCATTCATAGCGTAATAATTGCTTTTGTGTTTTTCGTGTGTATAACCGCCGCCGCCATCTTTCGGAACCGGAACTTCCATTTTTTCAGCCAGTGCTTTGTCGGCAATTGCTTTCAGTTCATCGACCGATTTGTCAAAAGCCGGATATTTTCCAACCGACGCTTTTATTTCCTGAACGGCTTGTGCGGTCAGAAATAAATTGGGATGTTCAACGGCAAAGATGCCTGAAAAAGTGAATAAAATAATTGCAAATAAGCTGAATTTCAGACGCATACTTAATCGATTATAATTTTTTCAGAATGATTGTTTTTAGCATTTTCAGCAACGAAATTGAGAATATATACTCCCGCTTTGGAATGTAAGTTATTCGATGAAATACCTTCTTGCAAGTATTCTTCCAATACCGTTTTTCCGGAAATATCTATAACCCGCAATTTTCCGGCAACGCTTGTATTGGTTATCAGTTTTCGGTTTGAAATAAATGATTTGAATCCATTATCCAAACTAACAGCTTTAATATCAGTTAGTACGCCGTTGAAAAAAGTAGCTCCGGTTGTCGAGCGATTTGGCATAACACGGGTTGTTGACCCTGAAGTCTGACTACAACCTGGAACTTTGGCTGTTGTACCTCTGTCGCGCCCCCTAATATCTACTGCAATTTCAGGATAATCGACTGTAGTATACGATAATAATGCGGAAGTTGAACCCGGCTCATACATATTAGTGTTTGTTCCTGCCAAAACAAGTTTCGGGTCTTTTCCAACAATAACCTGAGTTCCGGTAGCTGTTAAATTTGTATATTTTCCTTGATTTATCAGGTTATTATTCCACGTAATATCCATTGCCGGATCGGTCTGACTGATAGTAATCGCCGTGTTGGAAGTTGAAGTGTTATACACATTGTTGTGGGCAATTACCG
Organism: Paludibacter sp.; assembly: GCA_037134195.1. Taxonomy (GTDB): domain Bacteria; phylum Bacteroidota; class Bacteroidia; order Bacteroidales; family Paludibacteraceae; genus Paludibacter. Next base: position 12,975 of record JBAXMR010000005.1, read on the forward strand.
TTCCAATGGGCGGCATCGTGTAAGTGGAACTGCTATTATAATTTATTGTAAAGGCATTGCTACAATCTACCATGGTATTAAAAGCTACCAACGCATTTTTCACTTGAAAATACTCATTTGCCAGCGAGTTCAGTTTTCCCCGGACGATGCAAACTGCTGAACGAAAGCCAGATCCACCGAGTTTTTCAAAGTAATTGTTGTACACTTTGTGGTTTTCGCCTATGATGCGAACACCGCCCGAGCTTGAATTTTTATTTCCAAAGAAATAATTACCATCCACCGTACAGCCATTTCCGTGCCGAAGAGTGAGCATTCCATTGCATTCATAAAACACATTGTTTGAGTAATAATTCCCGCAAGATTTATTCGAGATGGTTTCTATTTCGCCGTTGCAATGTTCGAAGAAATTATTTGTAACTTGAATTCCAGCCGTTTGCATAGAGGTAGAACTATCGCCAAGCCTCATAATTTCCTGACCGTTTAATTCTGCGCCTGTAACATCAACATTTGAATTCCTATAACCGAAATAATTATTGTCCACTATATGATTTGGAACAATTCCTGCTGTAAGCCAAACCACCAGCAAAGTTCCCATATTGCTTTTATTCTGAAAAGTACAATGATCCACCCTGTTATTGGCTCCATAAAGCGAAACCCACTTGCTGTCGATCGTGCTGTCGGTCGGATTGCAATCCACAATGGCGCAATTGGTTAGCCGGCAATTATTGGCAAACTCGGAACTTGATGTGCGAAACCCTACAATTTCTGAGCCTGTATTCAGTGTCCCATTTTTGAAAAACAGACCGGAAACTTCGATGTAACTACCTGATAATCCGATATGTGATGAGCCGCTAAGTATTACCGAGCCGGGAGTCTGCGCCTTTAAAACCACAGGATTCGTGGCAGTACCGTTTGCTTTTAGCGTTATTGCCTGATTAATCCATGTTCCGTTTTTCATGACAATAGTATCTCCGGCACTCCAGCTTCCACCACTGATTTGGGTAGTTGAACTTACAGTGACTTGTCGGGCATTTAATGTTAACGGTACAAAGATTATCAAGAAACAGAAAACGGCTTTTTTCATGGAATAATTTTAGTAAAATAAAACATTATCATCTTTATCCGAATCGCTTATTCTGTTTCTGTAGAACTTCACATAGATAGGTTTTGTGAGAAATTTATCTGCACGGTACAGTTGCCAGCAGAGCTTTTTCTGAACAATGTCCCATTCTTTTATCTGCTTGTATGGGAAATGACTTTGCGGTTTCCCCACGAATTGAGTCAGAAAATCAATGGCTTTCGAAATGCTTCTCCCATCTTGTGATTTTGTGTTAAATAAATCAACATTCATGGATTTGGCAATGCAACACATATCAAGAATATGAGTCAGGTTGAACGTTGAATATCCCAAAGCAGTGGTGCGTGCCAATTCCAGTGGTTGAGAACCATCGGGTTCAATTTGTGCAAAAAGTCTGCGTTCAGGAAACTCAGCAATAAATTTCCTGGCAATGTCTTCTTTACCCACAAAAAGCGCATAGCGTGTTGCCTGAACATCGAAAGCTGTGCCGTGATTGTTTTTAGCCGTAAATTCTTCGTTTCCTATTTCAGTAGTCATCATCCAGTTCAGATAATCTGAAAACCAGTTTGTAAGACCCTCAGAAACAGCATGTGTATAGAATTTTGATTTTTTGAGTAACTCCACACCTTCAAGCATTTCCACCAGACAATAGGTATCAATAATGCCTTCACCACGACCTTTCCCTTCGTTTCGACCTGAAATAGTCTGCCCAAAATTCATATTCGGGTTCATTTTTGAAGTTGGATTTAAAAACCACACTTTCAGGTTCTGAACTGCTTTTGCGGCATAATTCTCATCCGAAGTCAGGTAGTATGCCACAGCTAACTCTTTTACGCTTTTGGCCATACTTCCCAAAATACCTCGGTCGAATTTGTCAATCTCATGATTCACCACCCCATCTTTTCGAATATACGGACCGCCCGGATTTTTAGGGTCAGGCCACCAGTAACGACCAGCACTTATATAATCGTGTTTATCGCCGCTCGGAGGAATGGTTTCCTTGTCCATAATCGTAAGAATATCTGTCGACATGGCTTTGTCGGCTGCTCTAAGAATAAATTTTGCAGCTTCCGAAGTAAGCGATTTAGCCTGATTGAGTTTTTCAATATTCCATACTCTGGTCTGACTTTGAGCTGAATTTGAAATGAGTGCGAAAATAAAGAGTTTTAATAGCGTTTTTTTCATTAAATAAATAGTTAATTAGAATTTCGTGATTTTTACTCCTTCTGTTAGCAACTGAAAATCATCAGTTCTGAAAGGTGATGCCGGGAAATCAGCGTTATTTCTCAGGTTAGCTTCCGTCCAGTTTGCCCAACCGTAACGAACTGCAACAGGATTGGTAACACCTTCGGCGTATACAACTATCTGATTTCCTTTAATTTGAGCTTTAGCGGATACAAAGTTTTTGTCAGCACCACAAATAGTGAATCCTTGTAACTCACCATCCACTTTCAACCCACCATACACAAAATCGAACGATAAAACTGCCTGATTTCCTTTAAATTCCACGTTTTTGTAAACAGGCCCCGAATACGGAATATCAAATCCATAAACAGTATTAAAGGCAATAGCAGCCAATCGTTTACCTACAGGCTCTTTGTTAGTGGGATGAATGTTGGTTTTATTGCCAAGTTCAATCGTAACAGCCATACCTGTGTTTTTTACATTTTTCCAGGTCAGCAACTGAGATTCGCGCTGTTCAGGCCAAATAGGTCGGTTAGCACCATCGGCATTTGCATATCCGGGAAGCTGAACAAACAAAAATGGCATATTCGGATTGTTGAAATCCGTGCGCCATTGCTCAATCATGGCCGGAAACAAGGTGCGATATTGAACTGCCCGGGGCGAATTATGTTCACCCTGATACCAGATAGCTCCTTTTACTGAATAAGGAATAATGCGCTTCAACATGTTGTTATACAAGCCATAAGGACGATTATAGTTTTGTTCGCCCATAGGTTCTTTGGGACTTTTCATGGTTTTATTGCCCGCTTTTACCGAGTCACGATACGTTTTCAAATCATTTTCATAGCTACTGAGCAATTCAAGGTATTTCTCGCGACCCAACTTTGCATAATTGCTTTCATAGTTTTCAACGATAGGAGCAATTACCGGATTTTTCAAAAGCGATTCCCTACTCATCCACGTTTCAGCACCAGAACCACCTTTATAACAACAAATTACTCCAACCGGAACCTTTAGTTTTGCCTGCAAATCTTTTGCAAAGTAATAGGCCACTGCCGACATGTTTTTTACATTTTCGGTAGTTGCCGTCCGCCAGTTCATGTCACCACGGTTTTTATCACCTTCGAATGCCTTGTAAGGAACCATAATAAAACGAATGTTAGGGTTGGCAGCCTGAGCTATTTCTTCTTTTCCATTATCCGAATTCTCAAGCATAAAAGCCATGTTTGATTGTCCACCGGCTAACCAAACTTCACCCACGTAAATTTCTTTGAGTTTTAAGGTTTCATTGGCGGAGATAACGCTCATTTCATAAGGTCCACCTTCTTTTAAGGAAGCTAATTCAATACTCCATTTCCCGGCTTTATCGCTTTTTGCCTGAAACTGTTTTCCCTGAATGCTTACAGAAATCCCAGCTAAAGGAGCAGATGTTCCCCAAACGCTTACTTTGGCATTACGCTGAAGTACAGCACCTTCGTTGAAAAGTTCTCCCAGTTTGAGATTTTGCGCATTTACTATGCTGAAAATGAATAAACCAACAATAATAAGTTGGGTTTTGAAATTGATTCTCATCTTTTTATTATTTTGCCTCCCCAAGCCCCTCCGAAGGAGGGGATGTGAAGTTAGTTTCATTAATAAAATTATCTCTTTGTTTATAAATCTATTTTTTAATTAGAAATGGCTCAATCTTCTTTGCGAAGAGTTTGTAACAATCTGTATTCACGTGCAAACTGTCGGAAGTGAATAATTCTTTCCGGTAGTTGCCTTTTTCGTCCAATACCACCGAAGCAATGTCAACGTATTTCAGATTGGTTTTGGTTGCTGCAAATTCTTTCATTTTGTCATTGTATTCCTTAATTTGCTCCCGTTGAACATGTCGGCGCGGGCTGTATTTTACCGACAACAAAACAAGTGGAGTTTTGGGTAATTTAATCTCGGTCAGACGAACAAAAACCTTTAAATCAGCCAGTAAAGTTTCAACCGGAATACCGCCACTCAAATCATTATCGCCTTCGTAAAGTACCACCTGAACTGGTTTGTATTGATAAACAAACTTGTCACCAAAATAAATGGCTTCAGCAAGTCGAGAGCCTCCGAATCCGTGATTCAGAATATTCGATTGCGGAAAATAGCTTTGCATATCAGTCCATTTCCTGAACGTGGAACTACCGATAAATACAACCAGATTGGTGGAATCTATCCCTTTTTTATCTTCCTGAGCAAACTGTGATATTTCTTTTGCATATTTATCCTCTTTCGATACGGGTTTAGTTTGTGCATTAATTGATTGTAAACCAATTGATAAAAAAGAAAACCCAATACAAATTCCGAGTATTAATCCATTAAATTTTGAATAATTTCTCATTTTATGATAACTTTAAAATTAGATTCTGACTGAGCTGTTCTCACTTTCACTATAAACAATCCGGATTGATTGAGTTTGATTGATTTTTCATTAGTTTTAAACAGCATTTTTCCAACACAATCAAAGATGGACGTTACTGTTTTCTCATCTGTTTTAATAATCAAATTATTATCACATAGAGTCAGATTTAAATTGCTGTTACTTGTTTGATTAACTGAAGAAGTGGTTAGAGAATTAATTACCTGATTCAGAAAAACAATCACTTCCGATTCCATTTGGGTATTATACGCATCGGGGAAGCCTCCATGACCACCACCGGGAACTGTTGTAAATTTGTTTTTAACGCCGGCAGCCTGCAATTTTGCCTGTAATCGTACGGATTGTGTGTAAGGAATCGTAGGGTCGGCATCACCGTGTATTATGTAAGTTGGTGGTGTGTTGGCATCAATCATTTCGTAGGGCGAAAGCGATTTTACAAAAACCGAATCCGTGTAGCGCGACCCTAGCCATGCCACCATTCCCGGGTAAACCGGTGCAAATGTCATCAAATCGGCAGCACCATATTTATCAATCACCGCCATAACCTTAATTGTTCCCGCATATTGCTGACAATCATTATCATAGATTCGGTTGTTTTGCAAATAGCCACCGGTCAGAGCCAAATGTCCGCCTGCCGAACCGCCCTGAAATATGATTTTATTCCGGTCGATATGCAATTCGTCGGCATGATTCAGCAGGTATTGCATTGCTCCGCGCACATCTTCAACTGCTGCGGGTGCAAGGGTTTCGTATCTCATTCGGTATTCCACATTGGCAACGGCCCAACCCTGATTAAAAAACATGCTGAAACCGCCCTGTTCTTCTTTTGCACCGCTCACCCAACCACCACCGTGCATATTGATTACCACAGGAATCGGATTGCCGGCATCAGTAGGGTAATAAATATCCATACGGCAATTGGTGCTGTTCACATTTTTGTAAACCACATCAAGCAAACCATTATAGTTTGAAGGATATGCCACTGAATGAATGGTTTGGAAATTTACCGTAATCGCTTTTGAAAGGTTTGAAGCATTTCCGGTTTCTGTAAAAGTTCCTGCTGTGATACTCAACGTGTAATTTTTATTTGCTGAACTGTTGGTGGTCAGTGAAACGGGCATGGTTACTGTTGTGCCAGAAAATCTGCAACTATCAAGTGACAGCGAGACTCCATTCAGCAAAATAGTACCGCTACCTTTCTGTATATTTTTATTGAAAGTAAGCGTAATGGTCTTTTTTAAGTTTGAAAAACAAATTTCATTTTCAGCCGGCGAAGTACTTCGGAGTGTCAAATCCAGAGTTTCTTGCAGGGTTCGGGTTACAATTTTATAAACGTAAAGTCCGCTTCCGGTATTATTGGCAATGCGCAACTTGGTTTCATAATTTCTTGCCAGTGGAATCACATAAACACTATCGGGAGTTTTAATGGTAGTGTATGTTCCAACAGTTTGCCAAGCATTACTCACCCATTCATCCAACCTGAAACTCATAGCAGTAGTACCTGTAACAGCATGAATTTCCACCTCACCAACTGTCGTGAGTGTTGGAAATTCAATGGCACCCGATTGCGTATTTCTATCAACAGCAATACGGTTTGTATGTGTTTCACCGTTTGGGCAAGTCATGGTTCCGGTATACAAATATGCTTTCACCAAATTATATCCGTTTATAGTAGAAGATGGATAACTACCGGTTGTGTACGCAGTACTTGCAACTGTCCCCCATGTTCCATCTGCAAAATTGGTACTGATTTTTGCCACTGATGTTGGTGGTGTTACCGGTATGGTGGTTTGGTATTTCGACAGCTCAATATCATCCACCACAAACCAAGCTGCATTTACATAATTTGGATCGGTAGATACGGTGGCATAAAAAATCACTTTAAAGGTTGATAAAGAGTCTTTTATTGGAATAGAAATTTTTGCAAATCCGGGCGATGCAGCTTTATTGGGGAAATTATATGCATTATAAGTGCTGATTATTGTTGTATCGGTGCCAACAACTTTACCAACATAAAGTGTCATGTAGGTGGCATTGGCATTTTTCGAAACGTAGAACGATAAGGTATCTGCACCTGTTACCTGAGGACTAATTAGGTTTTTGCCATATCTGCCCGAACCTGCGGGATCAAACTTGATGGCATAAGCACCTGAAAATGTAAGTCCGGTGTGATTTATTGATGTTGTAGAGCTACACTGACGTGTCCAACCGGAAGGAGATGAGCTGGCAAATCCTTCCTGAAAGTGATATTCAGTGGCAGCATTAAGTGACGAAAGTACAGAATACGTAATAAGAAACATTATAAATCCCTTTTTCATAACAATTAGATTAATAAAGATACAAGTTCAATGATTAATTGTACTTTGGTCGACCAAAATTACAATTAATGAATGGATTACAAAAGAAAATTGTGTTTTATTTCAAGATTTGTGTTGCAAAACATGATTTTAAAGACTCCATTTGTTTTCATATTTAGCTTAATCAGATTATATAATAATTATTATTAAGAAAGTACAGACCAATTAAACTGTTACATCGGACGATCATCGGACGGTCATCGGAGGATAACTAGTATAACTATTTTGGAAACACAGATGATTATATAGGGTAAATCAGATAAGAAGGGTTTCAACCTTTACGATTGAAACCCTTTTTTAAAGATTTTAAAAACCTAAAATTACTATTTTATCTGAACTTTAGCATTTGTTACCTGACCGTTTGCTGTAGTATGTTTCACAAAATAGATTCCACTTGCTAAATTGGTTTTCAATTTGGTTACAGCCTGAGCTTCCAGCATTTTTGCACCCTGAAGATTGTAAATAGCAATATTGCCAGTTTCGGAACAAATGAGTTCTTTATTTGAAAAATATAGCTGAATTACTGATTCTGATTTATTAATTCCGGTTCCAAGGTCGGTAGTAGCCGGAGCAGATTTGGCAGATTCTGCTGAGTTGAAATAAGTAGTATTGTCACCATTGGCAGTTACCGTAAAAGTGTATTCGGTTGCATAGAGTAATCCATTAATATTTACAGTCGTAGCATTTGGATCAGCCACGTTTACTGTTTTTACCAATGTAGTTCCCTGATATACTTTTATATCATAACTAAGTACATTTGTGACAACAGCTGTCCAATTTGCTGTAATTCCTGTGGCTGAAACATTAGCTGAACCAACAACTGGTGTTGCAAGTTGGTGTCCCATAGTAAATTGTGCTGAAGCTACTGTTTGGTAAGAATCTGAATAACTTACATCTCCATCACCTAAAGCTTTTACTTTAAAAATATAGGTTGAATCTGCTTGCAAGCCTGTAATACCTAAGTTTATAGTTGATTGACCACCTGTAGTTAAAGATGTTGCTTTTAAAGTTGTAGTTTCTGTTTTTAATCCTGGAGTAGTGGATGAAGTTATTACTTTATATACTTTTACCTCGTAGTTTGTTCCATTTGCATCAACCGGTGTCCAACATGCAGTAAATGTAGTAGCTTTAACATTAGAAGCAGATCCAACAGTTGGTGCAGTTAAATTTGTTGGATGTGTCATGCGTGTGCTAATCTGATAGAAACTATAGTTTCCAGAGCTTGGATCTGTTATTCTAAATTTTGCATTGGTAAGTGAGCCTGTCGGTATGATGTCTATTTGTTCAAGGTTGGCGTTATTATTATAATAAGTTCCAGGAACACCTGTATTACCATTACCTACCGGTAAATAGGAAGTACCCCCATCTGTTGTAACTTCCAACAAATACTGTCTTCCTGCAGTAGCGGAGGAATGGATTTCAATTTCTTCAACGGCTGCTATTGTGGGAGTATATATTACACCAGAATTTGATGTTTTATCTAAAATGAGAATATTTGGATGTACCTCACCTTTTGGCCCAGCAACGGAGTTAGTTTTTACATAAGCATGTATTAAATCCCAGCCATTTGCTGCGAAAACGGGTGCACTACCAAGTCCTAACGTACTGGACTGGACTGTTTCCCATGTCCCATTCCCGAAATTCGGATTTAGAGAAGCAGGATAACTAGCGAGAGTGGTAACACTTCCAGACTTGTCACTCTCAGGTGAATCTGAATAAGTGACGAGATCACCTTTTGCAGTTACAGTATAGGTGTAGGTTGTATTTGGAGCTAATCCGGTGATGTGCCAATGATCTGGTGTAGGATTATTTACGTAATTAACGATATTGATTGTTTTTACCAAAGTAGGTACTGAGTTGTATACTTTTACAACATAGCCATAGTATGATCCACCAACATTACTATTAACTCCTGTAACTTGAGTCCAACGAGCGGTAAAGCTTTCTGCAAAAACATTTGTAGCGCCAGCACTTATGTCAGGTGTACTACATACTGTATAAGCAGGTGTTGTGAATGAATTTATAGCTGCGGTTTCTAATGAATTTGCATTATTGACCTGATCAGAAGCAATTGCCTGTACTTTATAGGTATAAGTAGTATTTGGCGTTAATCCAGTAACTGTCGTAGATGTGGTAGTATAAGCTGCTGGAGATGCAACTTGTGATTTAACTAAAGAGCCATTTTGGTAAACATTAATATTATATCCACTGGCGGTGTTATTGCATGCTGTCCAACTGGCTAAGAATGTGGTTGGGGCAACAGCTGATGCATCACTAACAGTGTTGGGCGCACTAATTTTAGGAAGAGCAGATACAAAAGGTGCAACTGCATCATTCCATGTTCGAGAAACACGAGCACCACTAGCAATAAAATAAGACTTACTACTACCAGTATTATAAATCTTCAAATACTGAAAACTTGCCGGTCTTGCTGCTAACTTAGTACCAAAGTTTCCGTCATCATAGGCCTGATAGGTTGGTTCAGCACCACCAACTGTAGGATTAATATATAAATATGCCGTTGAGTTATCAATATTATATTTTAGTACAACTAAATATACAGTATTTATGACTAAAGATCCTGCTCCACCTGCTGTTCCAGCATATTGAGCATCAGCTGCAGTAGTACTTGAACGAGTTACACCGAGACGAACATTTGTAGCATCACCTGCACACCATACTATTGCACCATTTCCAGTACTATTAATATCAGAGATTGACATAACTGGAGAGTTAGAACCTCCTTTAGCAGTACATTTATACAAAAAAGATAAAAATACATTTCCAGAAGTAACAGGTGAAGCAGTAAATGATTTCCAGGATAGTGCTTGTGATGAACCAGTAGCACCATAATTGTTAAATAATCCATTCCCAACACCCGAATTTATCCATTTAGTGCCACTAGCTGGGTAAGTCAATACAGAAGCCGCAGAAACTGTTCTACTTATTGTACCGACAAAGGCTAAGTTAGTTGTTGTCCAACCATTTGTTGGTCCAGTAGTTGTATTAGCTGCACCAAAAGGAAACCCAGTTTCAAAAGTTTCATCCAATAAAACCTGTGCATTTGCCATAACTGCTAGTAGCATGAAGGCAAAAAATAAAGTAATTTTTTTCATAAGAGTTGAATTTTATTTGATTAATAATTATTTTAAAGTTATAGTTGGTCAGAACCAGTTAGTTGATTCTGACCAACGTTCTGATTTATTTTATGATCATTTTTGTTGTTATTTCTTTGCCGTCCAAAACTGTCAGACGAACAATATATAGCCCTGAATCCAAATGAACTAAAAGTTTACTTACGACTTTTGCATCAAGTAATTTAGCACCCTGAAGATTGAATACCTCAATATTTCCTGTTTCAGAAGACCTGATTTCTTTACCTGATACAATTAATGAAATATCCCTTTGGGTATTACTTAGCCCGGTTCCGTCTGTAATAACAATATTTGATTTTTCAGACTCATTTGAATCAAAGTAGGTAGTATTGTTACCTAATGCTGTTACTGTGAAAGTATATTTAGTTGCGTATTTCAACCCGTTTATAATTGCATTTGTTGCAGTAGAATCATTTACAGTTATTGAATCAACCAAACTTGTATCCTGATATGTTTTAATCATGTAACCGGCAGATGCATGTAAAACAACTGACCAATTGACTTTAATTTCAGTGGTTGAAATAGCAGCCCCTGTAGGTATTGATGGAGTTACAAGTTTATGAGCCATTGTAAACGGAGCAGAAGCAGCCGATTCATTAGAATTAGCATAAATTGTATCGCCTAATGCTTTAACAGTATACATATAAGTTGAGTCTGCCAGCAAACCGCCAATATTAAGACTGATAGAATTTTGACCTTCTTTAGTAGTCGCTGTCAATATTATTGATGTTCCTTTATAAACTTTTACTTCGTAATTTATTGCATTTGGCACAATTGCTGTCCAGTTAGCCGTAAAAGTTGTTAGCGTCACATTACTTGCTATCCCAACAATAGGTGTTGCCAATTGCTTGCCCATTGTAAACGGAGCAGATGCTGCTGATATGTAAGAATCTAAATAATTCACATCGCCATCGCCTAAAGCTTTCACCTTGTAGGTATAAGTAGAATCAGGTTGTAATCCTGAAATAACCAAACTTGAAGTAGCCTGTCCACCTATAGTTTTAGCCGTAACTTTCAGTGTTGTACCTTTATATACTTTCACTTCATAGTTTTTTGCATTGGCATCCACCGGTGTCCAGTTAGCCGTGAAGGTCGTGGCTGTAATAGCACTTGCTGCTCCAACAGTTGGAGTTGCAAGAGTAGTTGTTAGCGTTGTACGGGAGATTATATGATAAAAAGTAAACGCTCCTGAACTAGGGTCGGTAATTTTAAATTGAACATTTGTAAGTGCTCCGGTTGGTATAATATCAATTTGTTCCAAATTAGCACTATTATTGTAATATGTACCTGCTGTTCCAGTATTTCCAGGCCCTACCGGCAACCAAGTAGTTCCAGCATCTATTGTAGATTGAATATAATATTGTCTTCCAGCAGTAGCAGAAGAATGAATTTCAATTTCAGCAACACTTGCAACTACAGGAGTTACAATTACACCAGAATTGGTTGTTTTATCCAACATAAGCACATCGGGATGAGCTTCGCCTTTTGGTCCACTTGTTGTATTTGTTTTAACTATTGCATGAGTTAAATCCCAGCCATTTGCAGAGAAAACTGGATATGAACCAAGTGCAGGAGATGCAGTAGCAACTAACCCCCAAGTACCATCGCTAAAGTTTGGATTTAGAGCACTTACTGTTAGGGCTAATGTTTTTGCAACAGCCGATGAAGCTGATGGATCTGAATTTGTATAACTAACACTATCACCCACAGCAATTACTTTATACGTATAAGTTGTACCCATTGCAAGTCCGGTTAGAATAACACTTGAAGCAGTCTGACCATTAACTTTAGTTGTAGTTACCAAATTGGATGTTAAATATACCATTACATCATAACCGATTGCATTTGCTGTTGGAGTCCAATTGGCAGTGAAACCGTTAGCCGTAATATCTGTAGCAGTTCCAACAATTGGAGTTGGAAGTCCAAGTGTATAAAAACTTGTAGATGCAGTTGACGAATTTGAATTGTCATAATTGATAGCATCGCCCACAGCAGTAACTGTATAGGTATAACTTGTTCCGGTTTTTAAGCCTGTAATTGCCGCACTGGTAGAAGTTTGACCAGCAACTGGGGTAGTATTAACCAATGTTATTCCGCCCTCATATACTTTAACACTGTAACCTCCTGATGCATTTGTAACTGTAGTCCAGTTTGCCGTAAATCCATTGGTTCCTATAAGAGTGGCTACACCTACAGTTGGTGAATCTAATTTTGGCAATGCTGCATAATAAATTGTATTGCCAGCTATTAAAGCATCAGTTGTTGCAGTAAATAAACTTTTATTGGTAAGCGAAAAATCAAGTGTAGCAGCATTTGTATATATTGGAGTTGTGGTAATAGGAGTTGTTGTTCCCGTAGGTGGTGTTGCAAATCCACCGACATAACAATCAGTAATTGTCGTACCGAATGTCAAAGGTTGTGTTAATGCAACCGTGCTGAAAAGACTATTCTTTATAGCGATTGCCCCACCTAATCCCTTGATATAAATAGGACTTGTTTTATCAACTAAAATATTGTAAAATGTACAATGATCGTATGTTTGAGTCCCAACATTAGCTGCGGTATTGTAAACTACACTTGCTCTGGAAGCAGCTAAAGCATTATTACTGAAAGTACAGTTTTTAATATTGATATTCGTTGTGCCGGAAGCTGAATTATTATATAAAATTCTTCCACCACATTTATTAAATATACTGCCTTGAATATCCATTACCTGCGTTGTAGAAACTCCATCCATTCTGATTGTACCATTTCCGGATACATTTAGCATATCATGAAAATAACAATTACTAATATAAAGATTTGTATTAGTAGCAGCAGTAGTAGAATAAAAGGCTATAGGCTGACCCGATCCACCAGCATTTATCCCATTAAACTCAAGTCCAGTTAATTTAATTGTTAAACCTGGCGTCGCTGTGTAAATAATATTGCAGGTACCACTTGTAGTAGTACTGTTAATTTTCAAAATGGGTTTACTCGCAAGTCCTGCAGCAGCCTTTATTGTGGTGTTTCGGACAAGTGTGTTATTGTTTGTAGAAGCACCAGTATTAAAAGTATATGCACCTCCAGAAGTGGTTAGTTCATAAATATCGGCAGCACCACCTTTCAGGTCACTATTAAGTAATGTAGTTTCCGTGTCGGCATATTGCATTGTAAAAGTACCTGTAGAAGTTGCTGTTGTAAATGAAGCAGAATTTGCTGATGCAACCGAACTTGCATAAGTCAAACCATCGCCAATAGCAGTAACTGTATAAGTATAAGTCGTGTTTGGAGTCAGTATAGCAGATATTGCTAACAATGCAGAAGTTGCTCCGGTTACAGTTTTTGGAGAACCGGCAACTAATGAATTTGCTCCATCATATACGTTTATTGAATAACTTGTTGCATTAGCTTCTCCAGTCCAATTAGCTGTAAAACCGGTCAGTGTCATTCGGCTTGCTGTCCCAACTGTAGGCGTGGTCAGCTGTATTAATGTTGTTATTACAGCTGAAGGAGTTGATTCAGCAGAATTTGTAAAAGTTGTAGTATCGCCAACTGCGATTACAGTATAATTATAAGCAGTTCCCTGAGATAATCCGGTTATCACTGTAGTAGCAGTTGTAGCTCCTGCAACCGGTACTGAAACAACTAATGCAGGTGTGCTGTTATAAACATTTACAATGTAACTAAATGCATTTGAAACTGATGTCCAGTTAGCAGTAAATCCTACTGTTGTAGGTAAAGTAGCAGTGCCTACAGTAGGAGTTGCCAACTGTGTTTGTGCAGAAACATTTATAGTAAATGCAAATAATAATATTGTAAATAATAAAGTAATTTTTTTCATCATAATTCTATTAAATAGTTTGAAGATGGAAAAGGGTTTTAGCAATTTGTTGGTCAGACAGTTTTCGTGTCTGACCAACTTTATTTTAATTGTAAAGTCTTATTGAATTAGAACTTTTTTTGTCAACATATCGCCGCTATAACTTTTGAGCCTGACAATGTAAATTCCTGCTGCCAGATTTGTGATACGACGGTTTTCAATGGCATCCTTGTAAATCAATATTCCCTGTAGGTTATATATACTTAATATCCCCGGTTGTGAACTAACAATTGTTTTTCCGTTACTGTAAAGTGAGACCTTACTGTTGTTTTCTGTCAAACCATTGATAACTCCGGATACTTTCACAACTCCTACAGCAAAATATCCACTACCGGTATTGATTATTCTTAATTTGGTAGGATAATTATTGTTAAAGCTAACATTTATGATTGTATCTTTATTATTCAATGTGTCTTTTGCAGAAAATAATGAATGATCAGTCTTCCATGTTCCATCAGCAGTCAGTTCCTGAATTAGGAATGTTCTACCCGGACCACTGGTCCAAACATGTAATACCATACTTCCAACTTGTTTCATCGAAGGCAGTGCCAAATATGAACCTCCAACGGCAGTCGATTTATCCAGTTTAATCCAGTATTTAATCGTGTCTTTGACTGCTGGATTGTTTGGCAAGAACATCCCGATATGCTTGTTGCTGCTGTTCAGTCCATTTGATACATAGTAATTTCCGTTTGCAAACGAAGGATATGACAAAGCAAGAGGTTCAGTAGAACTGTTTGGGTAAACTTGTCCCCAGGTTCCATTGCTGAAATCTGGTTGAACTTCCATCACACCATCTAATGTTGTAAAACTTGCCGAAGCAGCTGAAGGAGTGGAATTCCCGGTGGCTAACCCATCGCCAATTGCCTGAACTTCATAGGTATAAGTTGTGTTCGAAACTAAACCACTAATCAGAACAGAGGAAGTAGCTTTTTCAGCTACTGCGGTTTTGCTAAATAAACTTGTTCCGTTATATACCAAAACATTGTATCCGTTTGCATCCGCTGTTGGTGTCCAGTTTGCCCAGAAACTTTCTGCCTCAACGCCTGAAGCCGAACCATTGGTAGGAGTTGTAACTTTTGGAAGAGAAGCAGCTTGTACTGCATCTGTCCACGATTGACATACTCTGATTCCACTAACATAATAGTTCGCTTTATTTGATCCTTTATTAACTAACATAACATATTGTAATGCTGTTCTGTATGCCTCAGCTGTATTTACAGTTGCGTTATCCATTGCATATTCAATTGGTTCTGAAGCACTTCCAATACCAGGATTTACATACAAATAAGCTATATGAGAAGTAAAATCATATTTCATTACAATGAAATTTACCGTTCCATAACTGAATTCTGTTTTTCCATTCACAATATCTGAAGATCCACCACCTGCACGGGTAAGACCCAATATGCAAGTTGAACCCGTTGAGCCCGGTCTAATCCACAAACACATGGAAGAGCGTTGAACAGAGTCAGTTAAACTTACGGTTTGTCCCTGACTTCCACCCGGTGCTACAGGTTGGAATAAAAAAGAAACATAAATAACACCAGAAGTTATCGGGGAGCTTGAAAACGGTTTTGAAGTTAATAATGCAGCTCCCGGAGGTGTTTTTGAAGCTGATACTCCAACAAATACATTATGTAAGGCAGCTCCCTGACCGGATAAAAATGGAATACCATTAAGATCGGCATAACTCAAACCTTGTTTGTCAAGAATACGATAATCTGTTAAGTTCGGTTCGAGTGTGTTTCCTGAATAATTTGTCCAACCGTTCACAGCGGACATGTTGTCGGTTGTTGGAAAATCTAAGAAGGTTTCATCCAATAAAACTTGTGCTTTGCCGTAAATCGCTATAAAACAGAGCATTAAAATAAGAGTAGTTTTTTTCATGATAATTATTTATTTAGTTGATATATATTATTTGTAGTGTTTTTGGTCGACCAGTAATTTGGTTGACCAAAAATACTACAAGCTGAAAGAATAAAAAAATTTTTTGAGCAATATTTTTCAAAAAGTGTTGTAAAACATAAAATTGGCACACCAAAACGATAAAAATCAGACATTTTTATTAAATCTAAAGATGAATTCTCTAAATTCAGTTTGGTTTTAAAAATCTAGTAAGAACATGAAACAGGAATTGCGGTTTTTACTGAATCTTTTTGAGAATTTAATTCGTAAGTAGTTACTGATATTTCATTTGGAAATCTTGTTTTAACCGGAATATTCTCCTTTTCAATAATTAATCGATAATATTTATCAATTCGGGCAGCTCCAGATTTCACAAAGTATTTTATTAAAAAGTCATATTAGTGAATTATAATTTTTTGAAAAACATTATGTCCAGTCTCGTTTGTAAAATGAACAACATAAAATCCGGCGTTAAAATTCGTACTTATTTTGTTCGTGTTTTTCGCATGAAGTAGAAGCATGCCCTGCGTGTTGTAAATTCTGAATGTGCCGGTTTCTGATGCAAAAATACTCTTGTCAACAACCCGTAACGAAAGAACAGATGAATTTAATAATTGGGTTGTAATAGATGTAACTGCAACTTTTTCAACCGCATCAGCCCAGGTATTTGAAATCCGAACACCACCAATGTTTAGATTTTGAGTCACTGTTCCCTGTGCTCTTGACCATAAATTGCTGAGTTTTGTTCGGAAAGTTGCCGAAGTATTGTCGGAAATTTCAGGGCTAACAGGTTCTGAGTCACCAAGTTTTGGATTGATATAAACAGAAGAAGTTGATGTTGAAAAATTATATTTCAACAAAATCAGATTGGTAGCTCCCACGGTTAACGAAGTAGGAGTACTCGCATATTTATAATCGGCACTGGCGGTTGAACCTCGCACAGTACCTAATTTGTAGAAACCGGTAGTCGTTTTCCCAATCAAAACTTTTGGTCCGGCACTTGTTCCATCTGCCATTCCAAATGCTTCCTGATTGGTTGACGATACATTGGCATTTACTTTCAGCAAAAAGCTTAAATAAAGTACGCCGGAACTGATGGATGTAACACTGAATGGTTTGTAGGCTTTAAAATCAGAAACTGTGGTTCCTGATAAAAGGCTAATAGTCATTGATTTTCCAAGTGCAGAAAGAATATAGGTTCCATAATCATCCGAATAAGTTAATGCAGCGCTTGTAACTGTACGCGAACCTGACCCCGCGCTAAAACTTCCGGCTTCAGTCCATGACCCTTGTCCTGCAAGTGTCCCTACCGTATAGTCGAAAATCTCATTAAACAATCCGGTGGTTGGAATAACTGAAGTAACTGTCAGCGTTTGTGAAACATCCGGAGCAGCATTATAAACTGCATTACCAGCTTGTGAAGCGGTTATTGTAACAGATCCCGGACCAACCAAATGTATATTTCCATTTACAATCGTGGCAACGTAGGTATTTGAACTGGCATAAGTAACAGCCAGATTGGAGCTTGCTGTAGCACCCGGACTGTAATCGGCATCGCCAAACACTTTAGCAGTCAAGATTGGAAAAGTGATGGTTTGATTCGTGCCATTAACGGTAAGTGTTTGACGTATAGAAATAGCAGATTTGTAGGTGTCGTTACCTGCTTGTGATGCTGTAATTACCGAAAATCCTGCTCCAACAATATGAATATTGCCATTTATGATAGTTGCCACTGCGGTGTTTGAACTTGTGAGTGTAACGGCTAATCCTGAACTTGCTGTAGCCAAAACACTAAAATCGGCGTTACCGGGCACTTTGGTCGGAATAGCTGCGAATGTAATCGTTTGGCTTGTTTTCGAATTATCAATGAGTTGAATAGTATTTAAACTTTGAGCCAAATTTACGAGCGGATTAGATCCCAGAATGGCTTGTCCATCGAGTGGAGCATACAATTCTAAGCTCGATTTCAGCATTTTGCCGCTTGTCAAACCGGTAATTTCCATCTGATTCATGCCCGAACGGTAGAAAAACCAGTTGCGGTAATCAACCGATGCCGGAGCGTTGGAGTCGAACAGATTAAATGCATTAGCCAGCAGTTTTTCATTGATAGTATTCACGGCAACTCCATCGCAATACAGAACGGTAAAGCCTTGTGCATAATAATGACTCAGGGTAGCGTTGTGCCACTGACCGTCATTCATAATGGTTGTGCCGGTAATAAATCCTCCGTTTGGCGATTGGTAAGTCAGAAAACCGGTAGTGGCATCAATTGAGACAATGCCATCAACTGCGCTTTGTGGAAAACTCAGAATCGATCCGGTACCGGTAGTTTTAAAATCAACCGATGTGGTGAACGAATGAAAAGTATTGTCGGGTGTAAAAGCAAGCTGATGATTGGCAGTCGTCTTGTTCAACGACAAATATGTGCCTGATTGTCTTAGGGGCTGGGCTTTTCCGGCATTTAATGCATCGAAAAGTGTGGGCACGATGCTGTACGATAATTCGGTATGTCCATCATCATTCGGGTGCGAATTGTCGTGCTGATAAAGCAAGGGCCATTTTCCTGTTCCATCGTCAATGCAACCCAACAGATTGAAACTGGGCACATCCCATTCGTGAATCAGCATATCTATTTGCTTCACATAATTGTATTCTGTTAACCCAAAATCGGCACGTGGATACACATTGGCAACAATCGGTATTTTACCCACCGAACGGGCTTTAGCAATGAGCATCAGCATATTGGTTTTAAACTGATCGTAAATGGCTTGACCACCAGTAATAATGCCTTCATTTCCTAGTGATAGCGCATACACCACATACAAACTACCATCGTTTAGCAAATCTTTATCCCAGCGCGCCAACACATCTTTGGTGTCGTTTCCACCAATGGAGATATTCGAAACCACCCAGTTGTTCTGACTTGTGCCTGAAGTGTAGCGTTGATTCAGCATTTGACCATATTTGTAAGCATAACCAATGTAGGATGTTGAACCCAAACTGTTTGTAACTGTTACCGAAGCACCTTGCCCGTTGGAAACCGAAGAACCCATTTGAGAGATTTTAAACGGACTGTTTGGATAAAGTTTGTAGGAATTTGTACCTAAATAAGCCCGAACAACCCCTGAGCCCGAAATTGTCGACGGAATAGGGCTGCCTCCAACAATCAATGTATCAGCTTTTGAACCGGCACCAAATACTGTGGCTGTGGCAGCATTTTGGGTACTATAGAAATTAAATGTTCCGGTGTTATTGAGCGTTGTTCCTGTTTCAAAAATTCCGGTATTCAAACCAATTTTGTCGGGTGGAGTGTTCAGCAACAAGGCAGTAGCAATGTTATCACCATTGGTTGTGGCTGTACCCGAAAGGTATAAAGCAGAAAGCTGGTTACTGACCGTGATTTGTTTTTGACCGGAAAGAACCACGCCACTTTGAGTAATGGATGCGGTAACCGTAACTGTTCCGTTTTTCAAAGCAGAAAGCAAACCGTTTGCATCAATAGTTGCCACTGTGGCATCACTCACACTCCAACTATATACATTCGGCGTAGCATCATCAGGCAGAACAGTTACTTTCATCTGCGACTGACCGCCGGTGTTTGGAATATCATTTCCGCTTACAGTGATGGATGTGGTACTCACGTAAGGGACCGTATATTCTTCCACTTTCAGCGCATTGATGTAGGCATAACCGCCCGAGAAAGGTGTAAGGGTAATGTTTATCTCAGCATTAGCGTCTGGATAAATAAGTGTGGTTTCAAGGATAGTAGTTTTATTTCCATTGTAACCGGTACCGCCAAGGCTCGTACCCGATGATTGTAAGGTGCCGGCAGCAGTTGTTAAACCAACCAGATTGAACTGGCTAATTCGGGCAGGGTCGGCAGTACTTCGACTGTTGAAAAAATAAAATTTGTAGGCTTTGGTTTTATTTAGTCCGGTTAGTTTAAAACTACCGGAAGATGAAGTATAGAAATAATCCTGTGTAACAGTTGGTATGGCAAAGATGCCTATTTTGGAAGATTCGGGGGCAGTTAATCCACCGGATAAAAGTCCATTGGTTGAAAATTTGGTGACAATTTTCAATGCATAACTTGTCGCACTATTCGTATTCGTTAGCAATCCTGATACTGTGGCTGAAGCCGACGGATCAATAATATTGTTCCAGTAATTTCCGTTTACGTCCGGATTGGTAGTGCTGTTTCCATTGGTAACATCATTTGGTCCAAAATCAAATAACAGAGTTTTGTCTAAGGTTTGAGCACTAAGACCAAAAATAGAAAAGCTAATAAAAATAAGAAGTAGAAGTTTTTTCATGATTTCCTTGTGTTTAAAAGATCTTTTTTTTATTGAAGTATTGGCATACCAATTATTTGGTCGACCAAAAGTAATTTATGTGTTTCTAAACTCAAAATTATTTAAGAGTTATTTTTACAAATATGTTGTAAAACATAATATTGGTTGACCAATTGGTTTAATGCTATAAAAGTAAATTTAAAGTACCATGTATTCGAATAAATTTCAGGATAATGGTTGTTTTTATCAACAAAAAAACCTGAAATAATATCAGGTTTCTTTATTAATAGCAAGATATGTTAAATTTATTTCAATTCGCAAAAAGAAGTAGGAATGCCGATTGATTTGACACTTGCAATGCTTTTTCCACCATTTAAATGAACCCGAATAATAGCACGTCCGTTTTGAAGCTCAACCACTCTAGAACCTGAAGCTGTGCCGAGATTATCAATCAGTTTTCCATCGCCTGTAAGCCCGAAGTTCACCACGTTTTTAGCATCCAGGCACATAATCTTGTTTGCATCAAGTAACTTTACTTCAATGGTGGCAACATCTCCCGTTTGAGCTATTTTCGTCAAAGTCGTTTGGGCTGGTTTTCCCCATTTTTCGGTCTGATAGCTTTGTCTGATCTCGTCGGTAACAGTTGTTTTTCCCTTTTTCGCAATGACTTTCAGCGTGTTATTACCTTCGTTGTAAACCACATTCCAGCGCAATCCGGCTGCAGGAAAATCCTGTGAGTTGCGTTTTCGTACTCCCATGCTTTTTCCGTTGAAAATGAGTTCAGCTTCATCGCAATTGGAATACGCTTTCACCATTTTTTCTTCTCCGGCATTTCCCCAGCGGGTTGGCCAGCTATGACCGTAAATGTGAACCATCGGTTTTTCAGCCCAGTACGACTGGAATACGAAATAGGATTCTTTTTTGGTTTGATCCCGCTCCACAACTCCTTTCTGATTTACATACGGAACAGGATTATCAGGACGAACAGGGGTGGTAAAGTCCTTGAAAGTCCAGAATGCAGCCCCGGTCAAATCCGGCATAGTTTCCTGTTCTTTCAGCGTCCAATCGAATAAGTTACAAATGTATGTTTCACTCCATTCGCTGTCTTTCGAAACACGTGGTGCGCCTCCAACACGTGGAAAATCGCCGGCACGTTCATCAACGCCACCTCCGGGTTTGATATCCTGTAATCCTTTGTCAGGAGTTTCTGAATGACGTCCGGCATGACTATCACCACCCCATTCGGCATGCAGAAAATGTTTCACGCCTTTGATTTCTTTTTCTGACATATCCTTGTATTCGGTATAAATTCCACGATACCAACCGGCCCAAATAGAAGGAGAATACACATCCGGTATATCTTTTGCAAATTCACATCGACGGATAGAAGTTTTGCGGGATGAATCGAGTTTGTGAGCAAGGTCGTTCAACGAACTCATAAAGTTTCGAACTACCGAAGCATATTCTTTTTTCCCTAACGATGGAAAATCACCCTCCCAATCGTTTTCATTTCCAAGACCCCAAAGAATAATGGCCGGATGGTTACGATGCTGAGCAATCATGTTCGTCATCATGCTGTAAGCCTGATTTTTATACTTTTCTCCACCAACTCCGCCACGACACCATGGAATTTCTTCCCAAACGAGGATACCCAGACTGTCGCAGAGATTCAGACAAATGCGCGATTGCTGGTAATGACCCAACCGGATAAAATTTGCACCCATATCTTTAATCATTATCATTTCGTCGCGGATTTGCTGTTCGGTCATAGCTGAGCCAACGCCTGCATGATCTTCGTGACGATGAGTTCCTTTCAAAAGTAACCGACTGCCATTCAGCATAAAAGGTCCGTAATCAACAAATTCAAAATTCCGGAAACCGAACTTTTCAGTTACAGTTTGAACACCGGCATCGGAAGTCAGCGTAACTTTAGCTGTGTAAAGATTTGGTTGAGAAGTCGACCACAACACAGGTTTTTTTACCGTGGAAGAATAAATAGTTTTCTCAGCATTTCCGGCTTCGATTTCCTGAGTATTTGAAAGGATGGATTTTCCTTTCGGATCTAAGATTTCAATTTTCAGAGTTCCTTTTGCCAATGTTGAATTGATTATTGTTTTTAAAACAACATCGTATTTCCCCGAAATGCCTTTTGAATCGACTTCCGAGTTGATATTTACGCGTTCGATGGATAATGCCGGAACAAAAACCAGATTCAGGTAACGGTAAATTCCACCGTTAATATTAAAATCGGAAAGGGCTGACGGTAGCATTTCGGCATCACGCGAATTGTCGCAGCGGATGGCAACCGGAATTTTACCTTTAAATGTTTCAGCATTTTTAGTTTGTAAAAACGCGTTTGCAGCATCGGTTATATCCACCGTCCACTCATCATATCCTCCAACATGTGAACCAACTTTCGTTGTATAAACATATACCTCGGTTTTTTGTCCGGCACCTTCAAAGTGCAGCAATGTGCGACCTGAACTGAATGGATTTTTTACCTCAATCTGAGTGCGATACCAACCCGGTCCTTGGTAGTAATTCAGGTCAGGGTCAACACCATCGGAGGCATTAAAACAATGTGGCAAAGTCACATTAGCCCAAACTGGCATACATTCGGGATTTCCGGCTTTTACAATAGGTCTGACTGATTCCCAAATACTTCCCAGATCGGTTTTGATGAATTGCCAGTTGTCGTTTAAACGTACAGAAACGGTTTGTGCGTTTGAAAAACTTGCCATACAAATACTGTACACAATCAGCAAATTTGTGATTTTTGATTTCATAAGTTTTGAAAATTATTAAGTTATTTATTTGATTATTTTTCTAATTTATATTCAACAACAACATTATAAAGCGGAATATCGCTTGTATTTTTCACGGCATGAACTATTGGTTCGGCATATTTAACTGTGTTTGGTATTTGAATTCCCGAGCCAGGTTTTGGTACATCATGAAATCGTGGATCGGTAAGTTGAACCAGATTAAACCGGACAACCACCCGTTGCGCATGACTGTGAACTTCGCGGATATCCTGAGGTTCAAGCCGTTCTTCGAAAACACGAATTTCCGGATCGTCATAAACCACTTTATTTTTCATAGGTTCAATCCATTCTTCGGGTCGTTTTAGTTCCGGATGATTTGATTTAAACCCAACTTCAAAAAAATTCCCACTCACAACCTGATAAGTTTCTTTTGGCTGAAAAACAGCTATCTGTCCACGATTAAGCAGAATATTCTTTTTGGCTGTTTTGATTTTTATTGGATTCAAAGCAACAACCACCCGTTTCCCAATCTTTGAAGTATCTGTAGATACATTTGCCGATGAATTTCGCAGAACATAGAAATACGGATTATTTATTTCTACTGTATCTTTTATAGTAGAAGGCATTTTTTCTGCAGCTTTTCCGGTTTGAACCAGAAAGCAAAAAAGCCAAACTATAAGTATTTTGTCTAAATTCCTGTTCATCAGCGTGATACGATTAATTTTGCTTTGGTCGAAAAACCATCAGTCGTAAGTTTTATTAGATAAATACCCGAACTTAAATGCTGAATATCAAACGATTGTTGGTGAACACCGGTTGACTGGATTTCATTTCGAATAATTGCTTTAACCAGTTGACCATTAATTCCAAAAACATGAGCCGAAACAGCAGATTCTTTATTCAGATTGTATTCAATTGTAGCATTTGATATAGTTCTAAACACCTTAAAATCAACGTTATATTCCAATGGATTATTGACTGTGGTCAGATTTGAAAGTCTTTCTTTAAGTTGTTCTTCAAAGAGCGATTGAGGATTAAGGGAAGCACTTGTATTGTTAACTCCTTCCACATATCCCAATGGATATTGTGGAAAAGGGATTTTGTTTGCACGATTTACATAGGCGAAGCCACCAATCATATAGTTCTGAGCCGTAGGCGGTTGTTGGCAAATTATATCACCATAGGTAGTTGCTGTGCGCCGCAAATCGCAGTTCCAGGCCACCGAATGTGCGGCAGCCCAACCATGATTTGTTCCCATACTTCCTCGTGAATAAAGCCCTAAAACCACATCCGTCATAGTTCCATAATCACGGAAACAATCGTATAATATTCCTTGTGGCCAATGGAAATGACCTTCGCTCGGATTGGTTGAGTTAGTAGCTGTGCATCGATGGAAAACTACACCCGAAGCTTTGGAAGTTCCGCTCACTTCAAAGGCATGGCGGGCGCTGTCAGCAATACAATGCGAAACTAAAATATTGGAAGACCATTCGTCAATCTGAAAATTATCGCGACAACTTCCCGATAATGTTGCGCAAGGCCAAAGTGCCTGACAACTGTCGATAGTAATACGGTTAGCCGTAAATATTTGAAAACCAGATTGTCCAAAATGCAACGCTGTAACCTTTTTTGCCCACGAATCTTCAATGTCGGCCATCACCAGACCTTCCCAAGCGTGTGCTTCGTCACGAAAATTTGTCCAGTTTTGAATGTCAATCCGAAGATTTTCAACACCGATTTTGTTTTTTGTAGTCGTTTTGCTGATTTTATATATATACGATTGCGTCAATGACAAATCTAAATGATTCATCACCGGTGCATCAATTGTTATGGTATTTCCAGAAATGGCCAAAATAGTCCGGTTAAACATAATATCGATTTGTCCTGCTGTCCACGGAGCTGCAGTATCAACTCCACCATTACCAACTGCCGTAATCCATGCAGCTGAAGAAGGATGATAAACGCAAATTTCATCACCCACTGTAAGTCCTGTAGTGCTTGCCACGTTAAACTGAGTAGAACCTACCTGAACAAACGAACTGGTAATATTGGTTTTTACTGAGCCATATTGTTTCCATTGTGCACTTGTGCCTCCTCCGGCCACAAATACAGTTCGCTGTGCCGGCGTATTTCCTACTGCTGTGAGTACAGTACCCGAAGCATCATTTCCTTCTCCCCGTACAATAACTCCGCTGACATTCAAAGCGATGGTGCCGTTGATTTGATAATTTCCTTTTTTTAGCAGAATCACCCCACGAAAACCGTTTACATCTGCCGGGAGTGAAGCCGCAGCTTTAATGGCATTATTAACAGCTGTAGTATTATCAGCACCTGCAATAGGTGTTAAAGTAGAAATTATATTGCTAATGGTTGGAATTGGTTCGTTACTGTTTTTATAACCTGCCCAACTGAAATCGACAACCTTGTTCTGGTTTGCATCAGCAACATACATCAACTTACCATCTATACCAAACTTTACAATGGTTGATTGCCAGGTTGCTTGTCCGAAGGTTGATATATAAAAGAATATGAAACCAATACAAGATATTTTGAACTTTAAATTCATATTCTTAGTTTTTGCGAATGATTAATTTGCATTTTTGTGAATAATTACCCGATTGCATACGAATAATATATACGCCGGTTTTCAGTACTGAAATGTCAGCTGAATTTTGGTAAAAGCCGCTTTCCTGATTTTTTTTGTTGAAAATTGATTTTATTTTCTGGCCGTTTAATGAATAAGCCGCTATTTCAACATTCAGTTTATCAGGCAAATAATACTCAAAAAATAATTTGTTTCCGCCGGGACTGAGTACTACTTTAAAGTTGTTTTCACTATTGGCAATGTCCGAATCTACTTTTGTTGGAGTTTCAAAAATGGAGAAACTGTTGAAACGAAGTGTTTCATCACGCAAATCCTGAACACTCAATAAGCTGCGGTAAATACCCCATTTCGGACGGATAAAGGTATTCGTTGCACGGTAAGTCAACAAGTCATTATTGCTATATAACAACAATTTAGTTCCATCGCTTACTTTTACGATATTTATAGAGTAGCTCCCATGAATGCTGTCTATTTTAATCCTTTCAGTTGCTTCTACCCAGGCATTTTCAAACAGCGACAGGTCTGCTGAGGCAAATTTAATGGAACTTAAATTTGAATTGCTGTAATAATTCAGTTCAAGTTTGTTAGGTGTTCCTTTACGGCAAGTCAGTGTAAAAATAGGGTCACTGTCGTCGCCACCAACTGCTTTAATTTGGTGAATATGAGTGAAATTGGACGATGGTTGAAAACCGGATGGAATCTTAAATTTCCATTTGTAAGTAATTGTTTCGCCCGGAACGCCTTTCAGATTGTTGGGCGAAGCTGCATACGTTTTTATCTCAACCCGCTGACGATCAGTGTCTCCGGTTGATTCATCCTGATGCTCGTTAGCCACGCTGACATGAAGGTAGAATTCAAAGACATATTGATTTAAATCTGCATCCCATACTTCGGCTATATGTCTGCCGAAAGCGGGATCAAATTGATCGGGAGTTTCTTCAGCAGTAGCACCCGGAGCTAAAATGCTGTTTATCAGTTCGTATGTATTCCCGGGTTCGTCAGCATTTAATATAGCCTGAGCAAAGGAATTGACAGAATAAAATATAGCTGTCATTCCTACTAAAAGTCTGAAAAATTGAGGCTTCATAAATTACTGAATAATAATTTTTTGAACTTTTATCTGATTATTTGTATTTCTGAAACGCGCTATATACAAACCAGTCATACCGCAGGTAATCAGCGCATTAGTATTCTTTCGTTGTAATAATAATTTTCCTTGTAAATTGTAAACTTCAATTGTGCCTGTTTCCGGTGCAATAATTGTTTTTCCTGCTACTTTTATACCCTCATTGTTTACTGGAGTTTCAATCTGAGTTACTGTACCGCTTGTATATTTTGCTACTGCGTCTGTCCAGTTTGCTGACACTCTCACAGCACCTACAGTTGATGTTGTTATCACAGTTCCGGTGGCTCGAACCCATAAATTGCTTAGTTTTGTTCTGTATGTCGTTGAGGTATTATCCGAAACTTCTGCTGTTGCAGCTGCTTCTGTTCCTCCAATTGCCGGATTGATATAAACAGTTGAAGTATTTGTGCTTAAATCATATTTCAGCACAATCAGGTAAGTATTTCCAACCGTTAATACTGTTGGACTAGTTGCGTATTTATAGTCGGTACTTGTTGTACTTGCCCTAACTGTGCCAATCTTGAAAAATCCACTTGTTGTTTTTCCAATCAGCACTTTAGGTCCGGCATTAAGCACATCCGCCAGTCCGAAAAGTTCCTGATTTGTAGAGACAATATTGCCATTGGCTTTCATTAAAAACGATAAATATATTGCGCCCGTGCTTATTGAACTTGCAGAGAATGGTTTATACGCTTTATAATCAGTGGCAGTTGTTCCAATATTATTTACAAATGATTTACCTGTTGCTGATAGTGCGTAACTTCCATTTGCATCCGCATAAGTCAGATTATCAGCTCCTATTGTATATCCGGTTCCGCCAACATACGATCCGGCAGTAGTCCAGGAACTTTGACCATTGATGTTGGTTGAAGCTGTGTAATTGAATGTTTCATCCATGTAAATGCTTGTTACCATTAAGGTTTGTGAAACACCGGATGCAGCAGAATAATTGCCATCGCCAGCCTGTGAAGCTGTAATTGTTGATGTGCCGACCCCCACGATATGAATTTGATTGTTTACAATGGTGACCACTGCTGTATTTGAACTGCTGTATGTAACGGTAAGCCCTGAGCTTGCTGTTGCTGCCGGACTGAAATCGGCATCGGTAATAAATTTAGTAGCTAATGTCCCAAATGTAATCGATTGACTCAGTTTATTTATAGTTAGAATCTGCTGCAGAGCAGTAGCTGCACTGTAATTTGAATTGCCTGACTGTGAAGCCGTAATAGTCGTTGTTCCTGCACCTGTAATGTGAATTTGATTGTTCACGATAGTTGCAACTGAAGTATTTGAGCTGCTATAACTTACAGTCATTCCGGAACTGGCAGTTGCTCCAGGAGCAAAATCAGCATCAGTCGTTATTTTTGTTACAAGTGCTCCAAAAGTAAGTGTTTGACTTAGTTTATTCACAGTTAAGGTTTGGCTCACATCAGTTGCAGCATTATAACTTGTGTTTCCTGTCTGAGAAGCTGTGATGATTGAGGTTCCTGCACCAACAATATGTATCAGGCTGTTTACAATTGTTGCCACAGAAGTATTTGAACTAATGTAAGTAACAGTCAAACCAGAGCTGGATGTTGCTCCCGGAGCAAAGTCTACATCACCATAAGTTTTGTCCGATAAAGCCCCAAAAGTGATTGTTTGTGGAGTCGTTATGTTATTCACAGTCA
Organism: Paludibacter sp.; assembly: GCA_037134195.1. Lineage (GTDB taxonomy): Bacteria > Bacteroidota > Bacteroidia > Bacteroidales > Paludibacteraceae > Paludibacter. The sequence goes on from JBAXMR010000005.1 coordinate 41,382, forward strand.
AAGTCTGCGTTATGTCAAGGGCGGCATTATGAATTGAGTTTCCGGCTTGTGATGCAGTAATAGTTGTATTTCCAGCTCCTGTAATATGAATCTGATTGTTTACAATAGTTGCCACAGCAGCATTTGAACTTGCATAGCTTACCGATAAGCCCGAGCTAGCTGTAGCTCCCGGACTGAAATCAGCATCTGATGTAATTCTCGATGATAGTGCCCCAAATGTAATTGTTTGAGTCTGTTTATTTACAATTAATGTCTGACTGATATTAGTTGCAGCACTAAAGTTTGTATTACCTCCCTGTGATGCCGTAATGATTGTTGTACCTGAACCAATAATATGTATCTGATTATTTACAATAGTAGCCACCGAAGTATTTGAACTTGCATAAGCAACCGTCAGACCTGAACTTGCAGTTGCTCCCGGAGTAAAATCAGCGTCAGTTGTTAGTTTAGTAGCTAAAGCATTAAAAGTAATAGATTGACTAATCATGGTTGCAGAAGCTACCGCATCAGACCATGAAGTTGACACTCTTACACTGCTGAGGTTGTATTTATTTGCACTCGATCCATTAATTCTGAACCATAAGTTATTTAACGAAGTGCGTATTGCAGAACTTGTGTTATCAGTTATATCTGCTGTTGGTTCGGATAACGAGGCAATTGTTGGGTTTAGATAAATCGATGAAGTTGCAGTTGAAAAATCGTATTTTAATACAACTAATTGAGTAGCTGTTATATCCGAAAATTCAGTTGCGCTCCATTTAATATCAGCGCTTGTGGTGCTTCCACGGGTAGTTCCAAATCGATAGTAACTGCTGTTTAAAGCACCTTTGCCTATCCAAACTTTTGCTCCGGCGCTTGTACCTGTTGCCATACCAATCACTTCGGATTGACTTTGACTTTGAGTTACACCTGGATTTAATAGAAATGACAAATATACTGTACCAGAGCTTATTGGAGAAGCTGTAAATGGTTTGTAATTTTTGTAATCCGATGCCCCACTACTATAGTCACTGTTTATTTTCTTCCCGACTCCCGACAAAATGTATGTTCTACCGGCAGTTGTATAGGTTAATGCCGGACTTACAATATTTTTTCCTGTGCCCACGATAGTTGTTCCTGTGGCAGCAAGCAATATAGGTGTTGTCCACGAAGATTCGTTTTCTATATTTGTAGCTGAGTAATTAAATATCTCTTCCATCAATACCGTTGTAGCTGCAGTTACCGTTAATAGCTGAGTTGCGTCCGGGGCAGCATTAGTGTTTGAATCACCTGCCTGAGATGTGGTAATGGTAGATGTACCGATTCCGACAATATGTACTAATCCACTCACGATAGTCGCCACAGCTGTATTTGAACTGTTGTAAGTTACACCAAGACCTGAACTTGCAGTTGCAGTAGGATCAAAATCAGCCATTCCTATTGATTTAGAAGCAATTGCCCCGAAAGTTATAGTTTGATTTAACTTTGAAACTGTCAGAGTTTGAGTTACATCGGCGGCAGCATTGGTATATCCATCACCGGCTTGCGAAGCTGTAATGTTTGTGTTACCAGCTCCAACTACATGAATCTGATTGTTCACAATAGTTGCCACAGCCGTATTGGAACTGGTATAAGAAACTGCCAATCCTGAACTAGCAGTTGCCCCCGCACTAAAATCTGCATCGCCATACGTTTTTGTTGCTAAAGTGTTGAAAGTAATGGTTTGATTTGATTTTGTAATATTCTGAAGGGTAAACTGAATCCAATCAGTATTACTTACATAGTTTTGAGTTCCACCCGAAGTGTAAACTCTCAATCTAATCTCACCACCAGCTGAAATATAATTTGTCGGGTTGGCTAGTTCATAAGTTATAGTCACATCACTCGATGAAACAGAACGAGAGTCTATTTGATCCCATGTTGAACCTGAAAAATTGTATAAATAAAGGATTTGTGTCTTGCTGGACTGATTTTTCCCATCAAAGTTCACTATAAGTTTGGCAATTGAACTTGCCGATTGACTTACAAAAGTGCTCGCATACCAATCTATTTTGCGGGTACTACTTGTGGTTGAATTAATTCGCAGATAACTTGCATCGTTACTTGCCAGATTGGCATAGCTTCCGCTTCCGGTACTACCTGATGTTATTGTAATTGAAGTTGGGCTGTAAACATAAAGTGCCGAACTTGTTACCGTTAGTGTTTGTGCATTGTCTGTGGCAGCATTAAAATTTGTATTTCCTACCTGTGATGCAGTAATGGTAGTCGTTCCAGTTCCCACAATATGAACTTTTCCGCTCACAATAGTTGCCACTGCTGAATTTGAACTTTGGTAAGTACAAGTTAATCCCGAACTGGCAATTGCCGGACTAAAATCGGCATCGCCCACGGCTTTAGTAATTGCCCCGAATGCGATGGTTTGGTCGGCTTTATTTACAGTTAAAGACTGACTGACTGGAGTTGCTGCTGCAAATGAGGCATTTCCAGTTTGATAAGACGTTATATTGGTTGTTCCTGGGGCCACAACATGTACGGAGTCATTTACAATAGTCGCTACGGCTGTATTGGAACTGCTATAAGTGATATTCAGATTGGATGAAGATACTGCCCCCGGATCAAAATTTACATCGCCATAAGTAGCTCCCGTCAATGAGCCAAAAGTAATGGTTTGGGACTGGTTTTTGATTTCCTGAACCGAAAAACTATTAAATCGCATGGTTTCGTCACGCAGGTATGAAATGTTGGTTATGCTGCGGTAAATTCCCCACTTTGGACGAATAAAGGAGTTAGTTGTTTTACGTATTGTGCTGATATTGTTGTTACTATACGATAAAAGGGTTGTTCCATCGCTCACTTTTTTTATTACAATCGAATAACTTCCATTTTTCGCACCATTGATACTATCTACATAAATTTGTTCGGTAGCTTCAACCCAGGTTCCCAAAAATGAGGATATATCCACAGTCGCAAGTTTGGATGTTCCACTGTTGACATCCTGCACATAAATAAGTTCCAACTGGTTTCCGTTTGCATTATATCGGGGTGTAAGCGTAAAAATCGGGTCACTGTCATCACCATCCACTGCTTTTACCTGATGAATATGTGTGAAACTTGGTGAAGGCTGAAATCCTACTGGAATTTTAAATCTCCACTTATACAGCACCGTTTCCCCAACTGTTCCCTTCATGCTGTCCGGAGAGGAGGCATAGGTTTTAATCTCCACCCGCTGACGATCGGTATCACCTGTCGATTCATCCTGAAGTTCGTTGCTGTTGCTGATATGGAGGTAAAATTCAAAGACATATTTTCCTAAATCAGTATCCCAAACCTGCTTGATATGTGGGCCAAATGAAGGATCAAATGCATCGGGTGTTTCTTCGGCTGTTGCACCCGGAGCTAATATGCTATTTATCAATGAGTAAGTGTCAGTTGTTCCATTTGCATTTAATAATGCTTGTGAATACAGTGAAAGTGGACTGAAAATTACTGCTAGTATAAATGCCGATTTTAATACTGAATGTAGGAATGTTCTCATAAAATGTCCTGATTATTTTGAAATAATAAATTTTGTTGTATTAATGGTTGAATTGTCACTAATTTTGGCCAAATAAATGCCATTTGACAAATCAGAAATATCAATACTTTGATTTACAATGCGATAAAATATTTTTACCAACTTTCCGCTCCCGTCAAAAATATGAAGATGTGTATTGGATAAACTTGAGAATGGAGAATTAATGTAGATTTTATCTTTTGCCGGGTTTGGATAAATACAAAACCGATTAGATTCAAAAACAGACTGAACTTCAGTTATTTGTTTGTTGAATGATAATTTATAAAATTGATTTTGCCCATAAATACTCGCATCGGTACTGCTGTATTGAAGATAATTACCTGCTTTAAAATAATAGGAATCTGTTGTTCCATAAAATTCAGTGGTGTAAGTTTGAGTAGCACTGACACCATTGATTGTAACCACAATTGTTCCGTTTTTCATTGTAATTGTATAGTTAAATATATCGCCTAGCGACAAACCTGTAGCCAGTTTCACTCCGTATTCACTTTTTGTTGCATCATTTGTCTGATACCGTGCTTCCACATAACATTTACCTGCCAGATAACCCGTCCATCGAATTTTCAATAATTCCGAATTGGTTTCGCTTCCATGAATTTGACCAATAATGGTTTGTGGTTTAGCTGTTGCAACCACCATAACTTTGCACTGAGCAGTTAAAAAATGCTCAGCCGTGTCGGTCATATTCCAGTATGCACCATTTTTTACCTGACGAAATTCCACACGAGGATAACCGCTGCCACTGGTTGTTCCACCATTACTTGGAACTCTGAAAACCAATGAACCATCAACAGTATTTGTATAAAAAAGACTATTTGTAAAGCCATTTCTTAAATCGGGTGGCAATTTCTCTTCAAATAGATTTGTTGAACTTATAGTTTGTAAAATCCACGAATCTAAATCAAAATTTGAACCCGGTGGCAATAATGGATCTAAAGCATACAAATGAATGCTTAAAGTCATTAGAAATAATATAGATAAGTTTTTCTTCAAGGTAATTTAATTAACAATCACTTTGCTTATTTTACTTTTACCGGCATTTGTAACCGTAACGATATAAATACCTGGTGCGAGTTGATAATCAATTTCTTGATTCGTGGCTGTCAGATTTTTTGACAACAGCTTTTGTCCAACTTCATTGTAAACCGATATGTTAGTTTCACCTTTTAGCGTGCCATTTAGCGAAATCTGTCCATTTTTATTTATTGAAACCCAACCCGTGCCATTACTAATTGAATTACTGATTCCGGTTTCTAAAGATGGCGCATGGAATATCAGGGAAAATCTACTTATATTATTCGATGTAGCTCCAGACGAAAATAAATAACTGCTACCATCACTAAGGTTGGTACTAACTGGATTATTTATATCCAGATAGTCTTTCAGAATTATCTGTGTTCCAGAAATAAAGTTGTATATCTGTGTAGCTTTAATGCTAAATTTGCCGGCAATAAGTGTATTTAATCCAAGCGGGATTTCTGTGTCATAAGGAAGAATATTAAATCCATTGATAGCTACATTTTCGATACCAACTACAGTATAAATTTCAGCAATTGCCCCCGAGTCGTTAAACATTTTTGGTGTGTCATAGGTATCAAATCCATTAGAGGCTGATGGATTGCTATAAATTAATGTTTCATCGGTATTTGAACCAGTTGAAACTTGCAGACGAAGAACTTTCTGCGACTCCATTTTTGAAGAAGATGACTTGAAAACAGGATCATTTATTGTGCGACCAAATATTAAAGAATTCCCATTATGTGAACGCATAGTATTGTCAACCGTTAAATATCCTGAAGAAAATCCATTACTAACACGTACCCAAAATGCCTGCATTGGCGGAATATGATTATTTATTCCTTTTCCACTATTATTCAGATATTGTTGACCTGTAGAGTTATAGGTGTCAAACACATAATTATTCTCAGCATTTTTTGTTCGTTGCCAGATTGATGTCTGAAGGTTTGTTTTTGAAACCTGATCCCAATCAAGATACGAAATGAATGGGTTACCCACAAGATTAAATCCGGCTTTTGTTTGACCGGTTGTGTGGTAAATATTGATAGTTTGCGAACCGTTATTTAAAGTTCCATTAAATGTAACAACTCCATCGGATGCCATTTTAGCAACATAACCCTGCATTACAGATAGCTGAGTGGAAGTATTAATAATTGTTCCCCATGGAGCTGTACTTCCATGCGCTTCATCGTACCAGTATAACGGATACAGAGAACTTGCAGAGAATACATTACTGGTTGCCCCCGTGACAGGACTTGAAATATACCAGTTTCTCCCTGCTGTGAGGTATTGTTGGACAGTAGCAGTTTTTGTCTGCAGATTTGTGGTATTGTTATCAACAAAAGTACCTGTTCCGGTTGCATCGCTTTGAATGGTTAATGCCCCAACATTCAATGTTTGACCTGTGTTCTGTGTTAGTTTTCCTCCGCTTGCAATATTAATGCTTTTCAGCGAAGTTGGTGTATCAATAGTCAGCAATCCTCCACTTAGTACTTTTACATCACTTGTTGGTGTTAATGCTAAAGAGGATGTACTTGTTGCACCGGTAACTCTTGTTACAATTTTATTCAAGGTAATATAAAGTTGAGGTGTGTTAGAAGTTGCTTCCTTACTATTGAATTTAACGATTATTCCATCTGCTGTAGTATTGTTAAAAACAAGGCTGATTAAATTGTCATTAGCTGCAAACTGACTTTGAATGTATGATGTAATATCCCATTCGTAATATGCACCGACTGAAGGTATTGACACAGAAGTTATGTCAGTTCCTTTGCCAGGACAATTTGCATAGGTAATGCCAGTTTCAGTCCAGTTGTCAGTTGCTTGTGAAACTGTTACTGTAGTTGACCCAGAAACAGAATTGGCGTATAATCGGACTTTAGCAGAAGAAATTGAATAAATATTTTGTCCTGAAATATCGAACTGCGTATATATTATTCTGTCGCCGGTTGAATTGCTACCCTTTTTGCTCACCAAATCAGTTAGTGTTCCATAATTTGTGGTAGTATTAGTCCCATAAACATAGGTATCAGCTGCCGGATTCAATGTAATTGATACGTTTGTAACCTCTTCTACAGTAAGTGACTGTGGAACATTCGTTGCTGTATTATAGCTGGAACTCCCACTTTGTGAAGCGGTAATAGTTGTCACTCCGGCACCTACAATATGAACCAAACCACTTACAATTGTTGCAACTGAAGTATTTGAACTGGAATATGATACTGTTAATCCTGAAGTTGCTGTTGCTCCCGGGTTAAAATCAGTATCAGCAGTACATTTTTTGGCAAGAGAACCATAAGTGATTGTTTGAGATAGTTTATTTACGGTCAATGTTTGTTGAACATCGGTTGCAGCACTGTTATTTGAATCTCCAGCCTGCGAAGCCGTAATAGTCGTTGTTCCTCCGCCTGTTATGTGAATTTGATTGCTGATAATAGTTGCCACAGCAGTGTTTGAACTGCTGTATGAAACTGTAAGCCCCGAACTGGCAGTTGCTCCCGGTGCAAAATCCACATCGGTAATAAGTTTAGTTGGTAATGCAGTAAAAGTAACCGTTTGTGATTTTTTATTGACAGTGAGTGTTTGAACAACATTTGATGCTACATTATAAGTCCCGTTTCCGGTTTGGGAAGCAGTAATATCTGATGTTCCGGCTCCAACGATATGAATCTGATTGCTCACAATAGTTGCCACAGTGGTGTTTGAACTGCTGTATGTTACTGTCAACCCTGAACTTGCAGTTGCTCCCGGTGTAAAATCTGCATCTCCATACATTTTTGTTAGTAATGCATTGAAGGTTATTGTTTGCGGTGTTGTTGCATTATTCACGGTAAATGATTGATTAACATCCGGTGCGGCATTATATGTTGTGTTTCCTGCTTGTGATGCTGTAATAATTGTAGTTCCAATTCCAATAATGTGAACCTGATTGCTAACAATCGTTGCTACAGCTGTATTTGAACTTGAATAAGTTACAGTTAAACTGGAACTTGAAGTTGCACCTGGACTGAAATCAGCATCTGTTGTAAGTTTCGAAGCTAAAGCACCGAATGTGATTGTTTGGGAAAGTTTATTTACTGTCAATGTTTGAGGAACACTTGTAGCTGCATTGTAGGAAGTAGTACCAGCTTGCGAAGCTGTAATAGTTGAAGTTCCTGCACCAACAATATGAATTTGACCGCTTACGATGGTTGCTACAGCGGTATTCGAACTGGTATATGTTACCGTCAATGCTGAACTTGCCGTAGCTCCCGGACTGAAATCGGCATCCGTTACCAGTTTTGTTGACAATGCACTGAAAGTGATGGTTTGATTTTGTTTATTTACCGTCAAAGTTTGGGTAACACTTGTAGCTGCATTATAGGTGGAATTTCCTGCTTGTGATGCAGTGATTGTGGAAGTTCCTCCTCCAACAATATGAATCTGACCGCTCACAATGGTCGCTACTGCAGTGTTAGAACTTGAATACGAAACAGTTAGACCTGACGTAGCATAAGCTCCAGGTGCAAAATTGGCATCTCCTACTGTTTTTGATGGCAGAATGTTAAATATAATATTCTGATCTGTTAGCGTAGGAATGGCAGGTCCACCCAAGTACAATGGCCCTACATTTGTAACTGCCAACGGTTTGTTCAAAACAGTTCCGGTTGCACTATATTCTTCACAACCAACATCTTTCTGTGTCCTTGTTGTAGGTCTGTATTGACCTTGTATATCGAGTGCCAGGGTGTCGATTAATGGAATACTCAGCATTGCAGGGTAGTTTGAATTCGCCCCGTTTATTGCAGGGCTGGTAGCCAACAAGCCATAATAGCCATCGGAATTTAATGACAGTTTTGGGTCGTTTTTTACCATGCCACTTGGTATCGTTAATCCCAACGTACCTGAGTAAAGATTTCCAACAAAAGTTTGACCATCAGTAGTGCCAGAACTTGAAAAAATATTACCGGAATTAGAATAAATTGCATTATTAGCCCAGGTACAGTTGGTCATACCGGCCTGTATTTCACTCTCACCACATTTGTAAAAGGTATTGTGAAAAACATTATAATTGTTGTTGTAGCCTGCATAAGTCAAAAAATAGATTGCTCTAGTCCCCGAACCCGGTAATGTGTTATCCCAGCCTGTACCGGCCATTTCAAAATAATTATTATAAATCCAGACATTATTGGATTGTTTGCATCGAATTCCACCTGACCTAATGAAGAAATTACCATAGGCTACATTGTTATCTCCGTTTCGGAAACAAAACATGGCATTGGGATTATTATTCATGGTGTTATACCTAAGTGTATTTTCCATCGATTTAACGGATATGGCTTCACTATCGCCCAATCCAGTGTCTTCAAAATAACAATACTCAACAACAGTTCTTGAAATATAGGTTGAATAAGCACCATCTCCTATTCGAATACATTCATTACCAAAGTCACCTCCAAAGCCAGGCATGTGTTGGAAGGAACAATACCTTATTGTATTATAGCCGGGGTTTGTGGCATTAGGAATAATCTGTACCATATCGCCATCACCTCCATGATTTACATTGTTCAGTGCCGGTTTATTTTGAAAATTACAGAAAGAAACAACATTATACTGACCTTCCAGTTGAATCATTTTACTGGCAGAATATCCGTTGAAATTGAGTTGGGAAATAGTATTTGAATTACCTGTTACGGTTACAACATTTGTAGGATTTTCAACAATTTGTCCGCTCGATAGCGTATTGGTTGTAAACTGGAAACCTCCAAAAGTATTATTGCTTCCGGATATGGTTATTGTATTATTTCCATCCAGATAAACTCCACCCGCAGTTGCAGCCTGAACGGTAATATTTGATTTGGTGAGGTTGATAACATTGTTGCTGTAATGTCCATTGGTCAGGTTGATAATATCACCAGAAGCAGCCGCATTTATTTTGGTCTGCAAATCAGCAATGGAAGTGGCTGTGATGGTAGCAGCTTTTGTAAATTCATTTCCAAAGAAAAGATAGATGACTATATATGCAAGTGCTTTTAAATTAATACATTTTGCCTGAAAAAGAATGTTTTGAAATGTTGTAGTTTTCAAATTCATAATATAAAATTTTAGTTGGTTGCATCTTTTTTGGTCGACCACATTATTGGTCGACCAAAGATAGTGGTTTTTCTTGAAAAAAAAATATTTTTCAAGAAAAATGCATTTTTTATCATTGAAAATTTAATTTCCAATAATGAATTTCTCTGTTATGGATAAATTATTTGCAGTAAACCGGATCAAATACATCCCGATCTTCAAATTTGAAATATCAACGGTTTGTTGTGAACTTTCAGTGTTGTTAATATCGATAGTTTTAATTATAGTTCCACTCAGACTATAAATTGACAGATATATTTTTGAAGTTTGTGCTAAAATGCAATTCACAATCAACGATTTACTTGCCGAATTTAGCTGAATATTGAAATTCATATTTTCTTTCAGAGGTTCAATTCCGGTTAAAGATTTAAGATAGGTTGGACCAACATCCGAAAGTTTTAATGGTTTGTTTGTGACTGTGCCAGAGGCATTAAATTGCTCGCAACCAATATCTTTCAACAATCTTGAAACTGGTCTGGAAAGACCTTTAACATCCAATAACAAGGTGTCTATTCCGGGAATATTAAGTATTGCCGGATACGCACCACTTGCAGCACCAATTGCAGGACTTGCAGAAGATAAGTCGTAATATCCATCAGAATTAAGAACCAGAAGAGGATCGGTCTGGGTCATACCCGAAGGAATATTGATTCCCAGAGTGCCGGTATAAATGTTGCCTTTAAAAGAAGTTCCGGCATTCGGGTATGTGAAAATTGTTCCGGCTTTTTTGAAAATATTATTTGCCCAAGTACCATTGGTAGCACCCACTCCCCCAAAATTAACACTCCCACAATCGACAAATGAATTATGGAAAAAATTTATATTATCAAGTACATGTGTTGAAGTTGAAGTGTCATAAATATAGGTTACTGCATCCATTGAACCACCAACCCCAGACTTTTCAAAATAGTTATTATAACAGAATATATTGTTTGCTTCCTTAACTCTGATGCCTCCTGAGTTTATAAAGAAATTACCGTATGCCACATTATTATCGCCGTTACGAAATACAAACATGGCATTTGGATTGTTGTTCATGGTGTTATACCGGAGTATGTTTTCTCTGGATTTTACTGAAATGGCTTCACTATCACCCAATCCGGTATCTTCAAAATAACAATATTCTACCACAGTTCTTGATATCATTGTTGAGTACGAACTATTTCCAATACGGATACATTCGTTTCCAAAATCACCGCCTAAGCCCGGCATTTTTTGGAATGAACAATACCGGATAACATTATTGCCAACATAACTTGTATTTGGCAGGATTTGAACCATATCACCAGTACCCGATTTGGCAGTAGTTAGAACACAAAGTTTATTCTGGAAATTACAATATGAAACTACATTGTCCTTCCCGGATATCTGGATAAATTTATCAGATGAATAGCCATTAAAATTCATTTCTGTAATGGTATTTCCATCTCCATATACGTCAAAAACATTGCCTGTTTGGGTATAATTTGCAGTAAACTGAAATCCGCTTATAGTAGAATTATTTCCCGAAAGATAAATTGAATTATAGCCATCCATATAAACTCCGCCCGGTGTAGCAGCTTTTACTGTAATGTTACTTTTTGATAAATCGAAACTGTTATTGGCATAGTGTCCGTTTGCCAGACAAATAATATCACCGGGTTGACTGGAATCGATAGCTGACTGTAATTCAACTATTGATTTGACATTGATAGTGGTAGCATCTATTTTATTATTGCCAAAAACATTCAGCAATAATATAATTATCGCAAAATAATAAATTCTATATAAGAAATTGTTTTCCATAAATTAGTTTTTTATAATCAGTTTAGATGATTTCTGAAAATCACTGGACGTTAGTTGTATGAAATAAATTCCTGATTTTAAATTGTTTGTTTTAAATGCATAATTGGTTATGCCAACCTCCGTAAGTTTATTCGATAGTAATTTTTTAATTGATTTTCCACTTAGGTCACATATATTAAGCTGAATTTCCGATGGTTTTATCAAAGATATTTTCACCTGAATCTCATTTGATGCAGGATTTGGAAGTATCTGAAAATCAGATTTCATATTGATTGGTATTTCAACAACTGTTGCGAGCCCTTTCAACCTATCCGCCAATTGCGCCTTAAATAAACTTGGAATAGCCACAATTTTTGTTCCTTTCGATTCTACAATTCCCAATGGATTTGTTGTCCACTGACCCACGTTGGTAATTGGGCCCACGCAACCAACCGCCCAGTTGCAATGATAAGATGGTGGGTCTTGAACCACAAAATCGGGCGAAGTGCAATTCCAAAACAGGATTTGAGCGCCCGACCAACCGTGACCGGAACCGGAATCCGCCCGATCCTGAACCCGAATCTGACCATCGGTGGAGATATTGTCAAATAAAATTCCTGTCGACCAACGGTGATGTGGTCCAATATCAGCATGTTCCTGTGTGGCTGTGCTGTTGTAAAATACATTTGGACCGGGTGTGCGACTGCCATCCACAAAATCGTGCCGACCGTTACGGGTAATGCAATTTTGAACCAGACAACGTTGTCCGTTCAGATTGAACGAGTATCGCCGACCGCCGGTAATTTGTGAAATTGCATCGAGCATTGAACAGCTGTCAACGGTTACAAAAGCTCCACCGTCATTCACGTTTACACAAGAATATCCGAATGAATATGCATTCACTTTTTTTACCCAGCAATTTTCCACATTATCCATGAATATGGCATTCCAGCCGTGAAGCTCGTCAGTAGAAGAAGTATATGCAGAAGTCATTTTTAGATTCTCAACCGCACAATTTGAGATACGACCCGAAGTAAATTTCACTACAAATGCATTGGCATAAACCGGATCAATTATATCCATAACCGGCGCATCGAAAGTCAGGATATTCCCCTGAATATTGGTGATTTTTCGTTCGTAACTGATTTTATAACCAGAAGCTGTCCAGTCGGTTGCAAGTGGGTCAATTTTTGAAAGTGTGTCCATGCCAAGCATATGAATCCAGGCATCGTTCGGTTCGCGCCGAAAATGCACCCAATCGCCCACAGCAAATGGTTGTACACTTTGAACAGTTACACTTTTTACACCTACCGGAACAAAAGCATCGGTTACCATTTTCTGCGAGGAAGTTATGTCAGTTTTACCTGACGCACCGATGATATGAATTAAATCGTACTGAACAATTCCGGTGGCTTTAAAAATGGTTGTTTGTCCTTCACCGCGCAACACAATGCCACTAGCTGTAACGTTGATGGTGGTACTCATTTCATACGTTCCCGCTTTGAAAAGGATAGCACCACGAATTCCATTTACCAACGGCATGGCAGCAACCGCATTAATGGCTGTCTGAACGTTAGCCACATTATCACCTACAACAGCCGTAACTGTTTTTACCACCGGCACAACCGGAATTGGTTTTTCCGAATTCTGATAACCCACGCCACTGAAATCGGGAATCACTGTACCTTTCGAGTCCGGTTTATAAGTCAGCTTTCCATTTGCATCAATGGAAACTAAGGTAGTAGTCTGACTTTGAATTAGTTGAAATCCAAAAGACAAAACAGCAATTAAGCAGAAAATGTGTTTTTTTAGATTAGTCATTTCTATTTTTTATCATTCGAATTATTTCATTCCAACTTCCAGCACTGTAAACGATCCGGCTTTAACCGTTGCTCGAGGTTTTGGATTCTTTGCTGTTGGTTTTGCTGCCGGATTATATTCGGCTGTTGGTAAATATATTTTATGTGTTTCTGAATTTAAAGCAATGGTACAAGCTCCTTTTTGAGTTTTCACATTTTCCAAAATGCTGTAATTATCAGCATCTTCTTGCTGAATTACCGTTAAAATCCCTTGTCCGCTTGAAACAAAAATTCGTTTCAAAATCGGGTCATAAGCTACTCCATCCACGTCTTTTGCAATTTTTACTGTCGTAACTACTTTGCCGGTTTCTGAATCAACCACCACCATCATTTTATTGTCGCATACCGAGAAAAGTCGGTTGTTTTCAATATCAATAGCCAAGCCGCTGGGTGTTTTACCGGGCTTAATCGACCAGATTTTTTCCATTTTCAGGGTTTTGACATTTATCACACAAATGGAATTTGTATTTTCAATATTTACATACAAATGACCTTTCAAATTGGTTACAGCGAATTCAGGTTTCCCGGGTAATTTTATGGTTCCTACCACTTTCAGAGTGTTAACATCAATCATTGTTGCATTTGAACTCCCTGCATTAAACGTAAAAATCTTTTGTGAAACCGGCTCATACAAAATTGCATCCGGATTTTTTCCGGTTATCTTGATGTTTTTTACAAATTCGTACGTTTCGAGATCAATAACAGTCACAGAATTATCTTTACCGTTGCTGATATAACACATGTCAAAATCTTTTACTAGTGCAATTCCATGTATTCCTTTAAAATCCTTTTGTATCGTAATCAGCTTATTTACATTAAGATCCACTACATCCATTTCATTAGCATGCGAAACAAATAAGGTGTTCGTTGGTTCGTCAACCACCAGATAATCCCAACTTCCATTTCCGGGAATGTTTATTTTATCTGTAACATGATAAAGCGATTGTGAAAATGTAAAATTCGCACAAATCAAGGTAGATAAAACTATGCTGATAATTATTTTTCTCATTTCAACTGCCTGATTTTCTAATTTTTATCCCACGGCCAGGGTAAAGCTTTGGTTCGCAACGCTTCTTTTTTCCAGATTTCTGCCATTTCCTTTACTTTTTCAGGAAATTTTGTTGCCAGATTATTCATTTCTGATGGGTCTTGCTCCAGATTGTACAATTCCCAAGCGTTTTCGTCGGCTTTGGTGAATTTCTTCGGTGATTTTGTTTTAGCTACTAGCTTCCAGTTGCCCATACGCAATGCCCGATTGGCCTGATGTTCCCAGAAAACCAGTTTCCGATCAACGGTTTTATTGTTGAATGTTGGTGTCAGACTTATTCCTTCCAACGGTTGAATTTCATTTCCATTAAAGCTTGATGGATAATTTGCACCGGTAATTTCGAGAACAGTCGGCACAATATCCATCAAATGCGAAACCTGACGGGTAATAGTGCCTTTGTTTTTAAACCCTTGTGGCCAATTGATAATCAGTGGTGAAGCAATTCCGCCCTGATGAACATATTGTTTGTAGAGTCGGAATGGCGTGTTGCTTACATTTGCCCATTCGGGACCGTAAGCCATCCACGCATCAGCCGGACCGGCCATCACGCCACGACCGCTTCGAACAAATTTTCCTTCGCGTGTGTATTCCGGTTTTTTGCTCATTTGAATAAAGTCTGCCGGAAGTGGTTTTAGCACTTTCTGCTCTTCAGTTAGCGGAACGGTTGGTTTATCGGAACCTTCCAACTCGGCACAACCGCCGTTATCGTGCATGTAAAAAATGATGGTATTTTCGAGCTCACCTTTTTCTTTCAAAGCGGCTATAATTTTTCCAACACCCTGATCCATAGCATCAACCATGGCAGCATATGTTTCCATGCGACGTTCCTGAAACGGTTTCATCGTTTCGTCTTTCCAGGCAGGAATTTCAGGGCTTCGGGTTGAAAGTACCGTATTTTTTGGGATAATTCCAAGTTTTTTCTGCTTTTCAAACCGGTTTTCGCGAACTGAATCCCAACCAATATTGTATTTTCCTTTGTATTTATCAATTTCATTTTCAGGAGCTTGCAAAGGCCAATGTGCTGCCGTAAAAGCTACATACATGAAAAACGGTTTTTCCTTTGATTGACTGCGGATATAACTCACCGCTGTATCGCTGATGGCATACGTCAAATAGAAATTTTTGGAAGGAGCAATGAAAGTATTGTTGCTCATCAATGTTCCCGGGTCATAATAATTATCCGAACCGTTCAAAATACCGAAAAAACGCTCGAAACCACGTTGCAGCGGCCAGTTGCTTTTATCGCCAGCAGCATCTTCAATATTTTTGCTGAGATGCCATTTACCGCTCATATATGTGGAATAACCGGAATTCTTTAAAACTTCAGCCAGTGTCATTGAATTTTTGCTCAAATCATCGCCATAACCGGGTTCGGAAAAATTATAATTCGACAAAAATCCCATGTTGGCTTCATGCGGATATAAACCGGTCAGCAAGCTGGCACGCGAACAGCTTGAACGAGCCGTGTTGTAAAACTGTGTAAATCGAATGCCGCTCATGCCGAGTTTGTCGATATTTGGCGTATTGATTTCCGAACCGTAACAGCCAATATCGGAATAACCCATATCGTCAGTCAGAATGACGATGATATTTGGTTTTTTGGCTTCCTTTTTCTGAGCGTTCAAAGGCAACGTGCAAAGTCCCAAACCGGCAATTGTGAGGAAATCAACAGATTTTTTATATTTCGATAATTGTTTCAAAATAATTATATTTTATGATCTAAACAAATCATTTTCATTGTTTTAGAAATATTTCCAACCGAAATACGACAGAAATATACTCCATCATGTATCGAATATTTTTTTGAATCAAATGAAACATTATAACTTCCGGGCAATTGATTTGCATCCACCAGTTTAGTAATTTCACGTCCATACAAATCAGAAATAAGCACTTTCACGTTCGCCACATCGTCAATTCGGTAACTTATTGTGGTTGAACCAGAAAATGGATTCGGTAAGTTTTGCGAAATTTCAAAATTTGATGGAGTTTCATTTCCATAAATTGGATTTAATCCCAAAATGACACTTAAATTTCCCGGACCGATGTCGGCTGAAGTCAATGGATGAATGATTTTTACTGCACTTGAAACTTCATCAGCACCAATATCCGGCTGACTGTCACGCAATTGTCCGTCCATATCGGTGGTTAGAAACGAATATTTCGGTGATGAAGCATTTATCAACGGACTATTGGCTGACGGTCGGAATAAACCATCTGATTGCAAAGACATTAACGGGTTAGTCGTGGTATTTACGCCAACCGGAGTCGGAATTCCCAGACTTTGTCCGTAAAAATAATTCGAAGCCCAGGTCATGTGGGTTGGTGCATTCACCTGAGTTATAATTGGAGAAACCACATTTTTTGCGGTGGCATAAACCACGTTATTTGCAAAAACAACACTGTCGGGTGCCTGAACGCTTGATGCATCGCCCTGAATACCAATGTTTATGTTGTATGCACAATTTACGAAAGTGTTATTAGTAACAATAAGATTTTTAATCGGGAAATAGGCTGCACTACTGGAAGTGTCGGCTACCGCCCAACCATCTTCGATTGAAATTGCAGTTCTCGTATCTTTTCCGCCCAAATCGGCAAAATAATTATTATAAATCACATGATCGCGGCCATGAATCCGAATGCCACCGGTACTTGCCAAATTATTTCCCAAAAAGAAATTTCCATAAACCTGAATGCGGCGTCCCTGACGAATACAAAGTGTTCCCTGATTATTAAGAAAAGTGTTGTAGCGGATGATATTATCACACGATTTGTTCGAAATGGTTTCAATTTCGCCATCGCATTTTTCAAATAAATTGTATTCTACAACAGTATTGGAACTAAACAGCGAATTATTTCCGGATCCAATTTTTACTGTTTCAACACCGCTCAAGCCCAAATCTGGTCGTCCGGCAAAATAATTGGAGTCAATCCGGCAATAATTGGCATCAGGAATATCACGTGTCAGCTGAAACACCGGTCCAGAATTGGTTTTACCTGAGAAATAACAGTGATCCATCCGGTTGTATGTTCCATACATATTTACCCAAATAATCTGCGTAGTGTTAAGTGGCGGATTACAATTCAAAAAAGAAGTTCTTGTCAACCGACAATGGTTTGAAAGATTTGAAGAATTAGTTCGGAACTGAACTAAATTGCCGGTTGGACTTATCGCCCCATTGAAAAACAACCCATCCACAATCAGGTAATTACCTCCAATTGAAAGATATGAACTTCCGGTAAAAACTGCTTTACCAACTGTTTCGGCACTCAAAACTATCGGGGCTGTTGCAGTGCCGCTCTTGCCGGTAAAATTAATAACTGCATCTTGCCAGGTTTGATTTGCAAGCGTGATGGTATCACCCGGCAAAGCAACTGTAAGTGCTAAACTAAAAGCACTTACAGTTGAAACCTTGGTATTTCTGGCAAAAACAGAATTTGTAAATACCAAAAATATAATCAAAATACAATTAATCGATTTCATAAAAATTTCACTTGGAAATTATTATTCTCCGTTGCTCTTGTTCTTTTTAGCCTCTTTTTTAGCTTTGTTTTTTGCTTTATTTCCGTGTCTTCCGGTACCGTCACCCTGATCGATATAACCGGCTTTCGGATTCAACCGGTCAAGTTCGGCCTGAAGACTGGCACGTGCAGCAATTGCAGCTGGATTTTGTGTATCAGATGGAATAAGAATTTCATCAAATGGTGCTTTGCTCATATCGAACAATTCGCCTGATTGGTTAAGTTTCCATCCCTGACTTCTAACCCAATAATTATTTGCAAGTTGCACAAAAAGTGAAGTGCGTGGATTGCCTTTTTGTCCGTGAAGTTGTGCATTAAAACTCTGACCATCCAGAACAACATCTTTTGGTAATTGCACACCGGCTATCTCTGCAAAAGTTTGTAAAAAATCGGACGAACTAATCAAATCATTACAAACTTTTCCTTTGGGTGTAACGCCCGGCCAATATACAATGAGTGGTTCAAGACTTCCGCCTTCTTCCATCGATCCTTTTTGTCCAATCAATCTGCGACCACCAATAGTAGCTCTGTCAGCTTTACCTCCGGCAGTTCCATTATCGCTAAAGAAAATCAAGATAGTGTTGTCACTAAGATTTAGTCGGTCAAGTTCGGTGCGTAATTCACCCACCAATTTATCCATGTAATTGATATTATCATTATAATAATCCTTGTCGCTCTTACTGTCGGGCGTTCTCACAATTTCGCCATGAACGTGAGATAGAGGATAATAGGCAAAGAATGGTTTTTCTTTGTTTTTTGTAAGAAAATCCACCATCTGTTTATGCATCAAATCGGGCATGTACTCATTTTCTTTTAATATCATATCTGCACCGTTGATTTTATATTTTTGTTTTTTGTCTGATTCTGACCAATACACTCCACTTCCAAAAAAACGAAGATATTCATCAAATCCAAAATCAGATGGATCAAGTGGCAATTGTCCCCATTTACCTATAGAAGTTGAAACGTAACCTGCTGGTTTTAAGTAAGAAGGCAGCATTTTTTCAGTAGGAGAGAACACTTGTGAGCAAGCATCCTGGTTGGTTGCTCCGGTGCGAAAACCATATCGTCCGGTAAGAAGTACAGCACGGGATGGACCGCTCAACGGATTGGCATAGGCATGCGTGAAACGAAGTCCCTGACTTGCCAGTTTGTCAATGTTTGGGGTTCTGTAACTGTCTGCACCATTGCAACTTATTTCCGGATAACCTAAATCGTCAGCCAAAATGAAAATGATATTTGGTTTCTTTGGATCTTTAGCTTGTGCATTAACCGGACTATTGAATCCAAGCATTCCAGCTGCAACTATACCTGCAGCTTTCAGAAATTCATTGTTTTTCATATTATTTATTTTTATAATTGGTATACCTTGAAATTTTCAAATTGTTGATGGCTGATAGTAGTTCTGAAACCAAAATATCCTTCTTTGTAAGGTGTTTCGTCTTTCAGTTCCCAGTACAATTCATCGTTTAAGTAATACTGAACGAACCCATTATTGATAATGATTTTGATGGAATATTTTTTGTTTCCAACCAGCAAATGAGCCGCATCGTTGTATTCTTTCAAAACGGGTTTATTTCCATCACTGTTATATTTCCGAAAACGCGTAAATTTATTGTAATGACCACCAACACCGGCATAATAAAGGTTCAGATTGTCATAAGAAGAAAATTTTCCGTCGCGTTTTATCATAGCTTCGGGATTTGCAGGATCGGTTGCCATCCAGAAAACGTTCATATCAGAAACCCGATCGTTTGTCCCACCAGCTTCTATTAACACTTCATCATAGGTAATCATAATGTTCCCGGACAATTTCTTATTGAACCATACAGTTGCACCCCGCGAACTCACTAAATCGAGTTTTGAATCAACGAGTTTTAAACCGGATGTTTCCGGAATTTCAAATTCAGCAGTCCAGTTCGATAGTTCTTTATTGAAATTATCGGAATAAAGCAGTTTGCCTGCATTTTCTTTTTGAGAAAACACAAGCAAACTGCTAATTGCAAAAAGTATAATCAGATTTCTTTTCATTCAGGTTTTATTCTACATCACCGGTTTTTCTGTCTTTCTTTACTTTCTTTCCTTTTTTCTCAGGAGTTGTGCTGATAGGTTCGTGCCAATTGGCTAATTTTGAATAATTTGCATACTGAACATGTTCACGGTTCATTGCCTCAGTGAACATGTTTTTCATCATCACTTCTTCTTTAGCATAGGCTTTATCGCCGATTAAACTCTTAGTTTCCAAAGGATCTTTGTCGTAATCATACATTTCTGTGGCAACGATTTTTGCCTGACTGTAAGGAAATTCAGCTGAATAAAGGTCACCAATCCATTCGGTGTAACGAAAACGTTTGGTGCGAATGGTGTAACCCATGGCATCCTTGCGTGGATACTGACTGAAAGCATATTCTCTTAATTCTGCAGACGGGTTTTTCATGGCAGGAATAAGGCTGATTCCGTCAAGGTATTTTGGTGTAGGAATTCCGGTCAGCTCACACAAAGTTGGAAAAATGTCTACAAATTCGCATTGAGTCATTGGTTTAATGCCCGGTTTCATCCCTTTCACACGCATCAGGAAGCAGGCATGGGTTGCCTGTTCAAAATCAGTGTGTTTATTCCAAAGTCCGTGATCGCCCAGATGCCAGCCGTGGTCACCCCAAAGTACAACAATGGTGTTGTCGCTTAATTTCAAGCGATCCAGTTCGTTCAACACTTTTACCAATTGTGCGTCCATATACGAAGTTGCGGCATAGTAGCCGTGAAGCAATTCTTTTTGTTTGTCAGCGGGTAAATGATCAAGCTCATTTTCGGAATAACTGTCAAACTGTGGAATGTCTGTATAACTTTTCAACTCACCCGAAACATGGTAAGCCAAGTCAGGGCTTCCGGCTGCTTTATGCTGAAATTCAGCAATTTTGAACTGGTCACGTTTATATAAATCCCAGTATTTTTTTGGCGCAACAAATGGTAAATGAGGCTTATGAAAACCTACAGCCAGAAAAAATGGTTTTTGTTTCCCATTCAACTGATTCATCAACTTTATAGCTTCTTCAGCACAAACACCATCCTGATAAGTATTGTCAGGGACATCGGCACACTCCACAGCAGGTCCTTTTTTGCCTTTTTCAGGTACGAAATTCACATAAGTTGTTGCTTTATCGTTTACCCACGGAATTGACCAGGATGGTGCATCATGACCAGGACCGGCACTTCCAACGTGATAAATTTTACCAACTCCGGCGGTTTCATAACCGTTTTTGATAAAATACTCCGGCATACTTACAGCATTTGTATTGACCTGACGAAAATCGGTAACCAAATCCCATACTTTTGTTTTGTCGGGGCGCATTCCGGTCAGACAGCTTGCTCGGGTTGCACCACTGATGGCCTGTTGAACATAACAATTCTGAAACGCCATTCCTTCATTAGCCAGTCGGTCCAAGCCAGGAGTAACGGACATTTTATCGCCATAAGCGGCAATTAATGGTTTCAAATCATCAACCGGAATAAAAAGAACATTGGGTCTTGTTGGTTTGGCCTCTGATTTCTGAGCCATTGCAGGCACGGTTGCTAAACCCAATAAGGCCAGACTCATTCCGCTGTTTTGAATTAGTTTCTTCATAAATATATTTTTAAAATTATTTTTTTACGTTCATCCATTTCGGACCAACTTCCGTGGATTTCATGGGATGATGAATTATTTTTTCTGTACTGATTTCGTCTGCTCCTACTCCGTTATTATTTATACGGTTTTGACCGTCCATATCAGTTTTTACATCAGAAACTACACCGCCATTTATCAACGGACTGTTTTTCCCCGGTCGATAAAAACCATCTTTTTCAACTGTAAATTTTGGATTCAACAGTTTAACTCCATCCGGAATGGTAACATTCATTTTACTTCCCCAAATAATGTTTCCTTCAAAAACGTTGGGTTTAAACTGAAAAATATCTAACGGTGGTTTTTTATCTTCAATAGCAATATTAATCGCATTTTCTTTACAATTATACACCACATTATTTACAACCCGGTTATTTTGTGGCATGAGAATCATTTGTAAATCAGGCCAGTGACTTTGATAATTGTACCCAACATCAATCCCAAAACCTCCGCAATTTATGATGGTATTACTGGCAAAATAGCCATTTTCAACCTGTATGTATTTTGGTAAATCTTTCTTTTTCGGCGCAAAATGGTTTGTCAGACTTTTTTCGTAATACTCGCCGGTTATCAGTCGCAAGCCGTCTTCAGTTACATCGGTAATATAATTATTAATCACACGGTGATTTGCTCCGCCAACCCGAATTCCGGTTGTTCCTTCCTGCCCCTGTCCAAAAATAAAGTTACCTTCAAAGGTATTATTTTTTCCCCGTCTGCCAACCAATCCACCTCTTGAAGCGATAACTGTATTATAACGAACAATGTTGTTGTTCGACTTCAGGGAAATAATTTCTGTACCTTCACCATCGGCATGATTAAAAAGATTGTACTCAATAGTGAAATATGCACCGTCATCACCGGTTTGGTCGGCATGTCCGTAACCAAAAATACGGAAAATTTCCCGACCGTTGGCATGCTTCACATACGGAATATCTTTTACAATACAGCTGTCGACTTTATTATAACGGGCATTTTCCTCGTAATTTTGAACCACCGGATTCATATTACTTTTTCCTTTGAAAAGGCAATGATCCATACGATTATAGCTTCCCTGGAAATAAACCCAATAATATGCAGTTTTAAAATTGTCAGGATTATAATCTTTAATTATTGTGTTTGTAAGTCTGCAATTATCTGATTGAAAAGTAATTACCGATCCACTTTCAATAAATCCATTTTTAAAAATCAAACCATCAACTACTAAATAGGGTGCTGAAAAAGTCAGTGTAGAATTTCCACTTAAAACTACTTTACCCGGAGTTTGAGCACATAAAGTTATTGGAGCAGAAGCAGTTGCAGTTGAATTGAAATTGATAACTGAATTTTTCCAGGTACCATCTTTCATAACAATGCTTTGCCCCGGTTTGGCCGAAACAATGGCTTTATTCAATTCCGAAATCGTCGAAACCAACATCTTATTTCCCGATTGTTCCTGCGAAAACAGATTGGTAACCGAAACACACAATAAAATACCTAAAAAAACTAATACCTTGAAATTCATATATAACCTTTCGATTTAAATTAATCTACAAAATCTTCTTTCAACTTGAAACGTTCGCCTTTACGGGTTCCTTTTTCTTTTTCAATCTGACGCAGATGTTGAATGGTTCTATCATCTTTAAGTGGTGTCAAACCCCGGTTTGTCAAATCTTCCATCAACAATTTTTTCAATCTTGCCTTGATATCGAAATATGAAGGAGTTTTGGCATAATTAATTGTTTCTGAATGATTTGCCACTAAATCAACCAGCATCTCAGGATTTCCGGGCAATTCATAAATGGTCAGTTTGTAACGGCCATCATGAATCTGGAACGAGTTATAGTCTTCAGTAATAATAAATTTCCTATCGGGAGTTTTCCTTTTCCGGTCAGGTATGGTTTCAGCGAAACGCCGTGCAATCCTTTTGGAGATTGAATTCCAACCAAATCACATATAGTTGGCAGAAAGTCTAATCCATTGCAGGTCAATGTTTTTTTATCAGCAAAATTTGATTTGATTCCATTTCCGGCAAAAATAAGCGGTACACGCTGGCTTTCTTCAAACATTACGTTTTTGGTGATTAACTTATGCGCTTCGTTCATTTCACCATGATCAGAAGTAAAAACAATAATCGTATTGTCAAGCTTACCTGATTTTTCAAGAGCAGTCAGCACACGACCAATCTGGCGGTCAACGCTTTCGGTCAACCGGTAATACATCCAGCGGTAAAAATCCCATTGCTCGTCGGTCCATTGCCGGCCTTGTGCTGCCATAGCCACCATATCGAGTTGCTCACCGTTAATGTGAGCAAGGTTGGTTGGTACCGGTGGGATTTGTTTTTTATATTCTTCGGGCGAAAGCGTTTTCTGTAAGGCAATTAAGCGGGCTGTTTCATGAGCATTTGCTTCCGGTAAATTATCAGGAAAACGTTTATCCATTCCGGCTTTATAACAAATATCATGCGGATTCAGGAAAGAAAGAAAAAGGAAAAAAGGCTTTTCTTGTTTCGCTTTTCCATAATCAGCAAGCAATTTTTCGGCATAAATGGCAGGACCGTCATACGGATCCTGATCAATCAGCGTGAAACCGTATTCTTTTAAATCTTTCGAACCGTAAAGATGCGTCTTGCCTGAATAAAGCGTTTGATAGCCGGCATTTAGAAATAAATTTCCGAGCGCATCGGTTGATGTTATTTTGAGTACTTTTTCCTTGTCAAAAGCGGTTGTATTTTCTTTTACACCCACTTCCGAAGCATAATGACCTGTCAATAAAGAAAATCGTGAAGGCATTGATACCGGATTGGCACAATAATTATTCTCAAACCGATAACCCATTGATGCAATTTTGTCAATATTGGGAGTCGACAACCATTTGTTGCCCATGCAGCTCAACATTTGATATTCCTGCTGGTCGGTCATAATGAAAACCACGTTGGGTTTTGTTTGAGCTATAGCAGGAAGAGTTGCAATGCTCAGTAATGCAAGATTCAAAGTGTTAGATGGAAGTATTTTTTTCATTCGGTTACTAAATTTGATATTGAATTGCAAATATTGTAGACTAATAAAGTTGAAAATGGTTTAATACTGGTCGACCAGATTGTTGCTAAAAATACTCATTATTTAAGTTGAATACTTGATGGCATGAAAAACTTTTGGTCGACCAGTATATTGGTCGACCAAAAGTAATTATTTCAAATACAATAAAAAAATTATTTGAGACAAATTTATCGAAATATGCTGTAAAGCATTTATTATAAGCTAATACAAGTGAAAATGCACCAGAAATTTTCTAAATTTTGTTTAAACCTAAAATCTATCCTTATTTCTTTGCCAATTTAATTCGTTGTTGTTCAAAATATTCAAGCATTTTAGCCTTTAAATCTATAGAAATATCAGCGTAAGATTTTTCACCAACCACATTGATTGTTTCGTCTGGATCTTTCTGATAATCATATAATTCTGTAGCTACAACCAGTTTCTGATTAAATGCACGATTCGTACGGAAATTATCTGTCATCCAAATGGTGTAACGATATCGAGATGTTCGGATAGAATATCCCATACATTTACCTTCGGCAAATCCCAACCGACCCGTTTCAGGATCATTTCCGTTTCTCG
Organism: Paludibacter sp.; assembly: GCA_037134195.1. GTDB lineage: Bacteria > Bacteroidota > Bacteroidia > Bacteroidales > Paludibacteraceae > Paludibacter. The sequence goes on from JBAXMR010000005.1 coordinate 66,514, forward strand.
GATATTGGCTTGCAGAATATTCTTTTACTTGCAAGTCCGGTTTTTTCATTACCGGTGCTAAGCTTTTTCCGTCCAGGTGAGTTGGAACTGGAACTCCGGCTAAATCGCACAAAGTTGGGAAAATATCCACAAATTCTGTCATCGATTTTGAAACAGAAGGTTTTAACCAGGGTGCTGAAATAATTAGAGGAGCATGCGTAGCTTGCTCAAAATTAGTGTGTTTGCACCATAAATTATGATCGCCCAAATGCCAGCCGTGATCGCCCCAAAGAATAACGATGGTATTTTTCAGCAAACCGAGTGAATCCATTGTATTCAGCAAAATTCCTACCTGTGCATCGGTGTACGAAACTGCTGCGTAATAGCCGTGAATGAGTTCTTTCTGCTTGTTCATTGGTAATGTCAGTCCAAAATCTTTCTGATCGGTAAATTCGGTCAGAGCCGGAATATCGGAATAATTTCGTAGTTCACCTGCATTATGATAAGCAATGGCAGAACCATTTTTCGATTTTTCCTGAAATTTTGCTACCGGCATTTCGTCGCGCTTATATAAATCCCAGTATTTTTTGGGTGAAACAAAAGGTAAATGCGGTTTTGAGAAACCAACTGCAAAAAAGAAAGGTTTATTTTCTGACTTTAATTTTACAAGTATTTCTTTGGCTCTTAATACATTAGCTCCATCATTATAGGCATTATCAGGCACATCGGCACATTCTACCGAAGGTTTAACCCTTTGTGAAATATATGCTTCAATCTCATCGGCAGCAATTCCTTTTGCAATGGCTTCTTTGCGAAATTTTTCAGCAAGTGATTTGTTTTCAGGTGATTGATAAGCTCCTAGAATGGGCATTCCTGTTTGTGAAGAATAATATTTTTCCTGAGTTTTGAAATAATTATAGTAAGGCACGCTCCACGAAGGTGCATCCATTTTTTTGTCCACACAGCGTTGATCGTAAACTTTACCAATTCCCTGAGTACTATAACCTTGCGTGATAAAATATTGAGGAATAGACAAAATATCCGGATTTACATCGCGCATTCGGGTTTTCAAATCCCAAACCCCTGTATAATCAGGTCGCATGCCTGTCATAATGCTGGCTCGCGTTGGTCCAGAAACTGCTTGTTGTACGTAGTTTTGAAGAAAAATTGTTCCGTTTTTTGCAATTCGGTCGATATTTGGTGTTTTGATAATCGGATCGCCATAGCAACCTAACACAGGCTTTAAATCATCTATAGCAATAAAGAGGATATTTGGTTTTCCGGGTGCTTTTTTTTCTGTTTGAGCAAAACATGAAACTGAAACTAAACATGCTATGGCAATGTTCAGATTTTTTTGAGAAGACTTTTTTTTCATTTTTTTGTTTCTGTAAATGATTTTTTTTGACTGATTGTCAGTCCATTGATATTCCTTTTGCTTTCATATATCTTCCCAATGCTTCAAGATAATAATAGTCGGCATAATTCAACGGAACATCAATCTCTTTTTTTGCAGGCCAGTTTCCAACTGAATGTTTTAGAATAAATAAACCGTTTTCGCCTTTCTCAGCTAAATATGATGGAGAAGATAAACTTATTAGAATTTTTTCAGCAGCATCTAAGTATTCTTTTCCATTTTTTACATAACCACTGAGTTCAATCAATGCAGAGGCGTAAATTGCTCCGGCTGAAGCATCGCGGGGCGCAACTGGTATATTGGGCGCACTGAAATCCCAATATGGAACTTTATCGGCTGGCAAATTTGGATTTTTTAGTAAAAATTCAGCCACTTTGCGAGCTTGTTCAAGGTATTTTGGATCACGTGTTTCGCGATACATCATGCTGTAACCGTAAATTGCCCAACCCTGACCACGAGCCCATGATGAACTGTTGCTAAATCCCTGATGCGTAACTTTACTAATCACCTTTCCGCTAATACTGTCATAATTAACAACATGAAAACAACTGTTGTCTTCCCTGAAATGGTTTTCTAACGTTTTATTTGCATGCGAAATCGAAGCTTTTTTATACGAATCTTCTCCGGTTATTTTGCTTACTTCACACAACATTTCCAGATTCAGCATATTATCAATAATTACCGGATATTGCCATCCATTACGTTCATCCCACGATTTTATTAAACCAATTTCAGGATGGAAGCGTGTCAGCAATGAATTTGAACCGGTAATCAACACTTTTTTGTAATTTTCATTTCCGGTTAACCTGAAACCATTTCCATAGCTGCAGTAAAGCATAAAGCCCAAATCGTGTGTGTCATTACGGTATTGAACCTGATTTAGAAGTTGGGTATAAAATTCCGCATCTTTTTTAAATTGCTCATTATTAGTAAGTTCATACATATACCAAAGCGAACCCGGAAAAAAGCCACAAGTCCAGTCTTTGTAATTAGCGAAACAAACCTTGCCGTTTTCGAACGAACGAGGATTCAATTTTCCGGCTTTATATTTCACGGAAGCAGCTAAAAGTTGTTCCTGCGAACGGTCAATAGCAGTTTTCAACCATGGAATTTCTTTGTAATTCGTGGCGGAAATTATAGTTGAAAATGCTAATAATAAAACAATTATGGTTTTTGATTTTAAGGTCATTGTTGAAAAGTTTAATATTAATTACTTAACCGGTTTTGTTAATCCAAGCCATAATACAGGATTTTTGAGTGGCATATTTCGTTTACTTTCATCGCTTGGAAAATTAGAACTGCATTTTTCCCAAATCGAAATCCATTCCGGTTGTTGCTGAACCATTGCTGCGAAAAACATAAACGGACGTCGGCCGGGTTGTTCGTTCCAATATAAAATATCCTTTTTGAAAGGCCATTTATTCTTATCGATAACATATGGTTTTATGAAATCAAATGCTTTTTTCATTCCACGACCATCCGAAAGCGCGTAATTCAACCCATCAAAATCTTTATCAGTCAAAAGCCAGGTTAGAGTTGTCATTCCATCCAGGTTGAAAAGTTCGTACGAAAACGGTTTAGTGCGCTCAATTTCAAGCGGATAACTTCCATCCTGAGCCATTTGTGTTGGTAATAGAATTTCTATATAATGCTTACGACATTTTTCTAAAATATCTTTATCGCCAACGAATCGTGCATAAGCAGCCACCTGCGTATGCCACCATGTTCCATGATTGTTTTTGGCATTCATTTCATCATTTCCATATTGATGCGTGTTGAGCCAGATCATAAAAGATTTGAACCACGCATGAATCGTTTCATTATCGGTTTTGGATAAAAATACCGTATTTTCCAACACCTGAATTGATTTTGTAACTTCAATAAAGGGAATTCCATCAATAATACCAATCCCACGGCCAGTATTTACACCTTTAATTGCCTGAGCATAAAGGAAATTCGGATTCATTATCGTTTCAGGATTTACAAACCATGCTTTCAAATGTTTCACTGCTGCTTCGGCATAAACGGTTTTCCCGGTTAATAAATAGGCTGAAGTCAGCGTACCAACTACCCATGAAAAATCTCCGATTGCTTGTCGATGAAAATCGAAATTGGCAGGATTATTCTGACCATCTTTTCGAATGTACGGTCCATCCGGATTTTTCGGATCTGGCCACCAGTAAGTAGCTTCAGAATAATAATCGTGAATGCCACCGGTACTTCGCGGACAAGTAAATGATGTTACTGTAACCGGCTTAAGCGTTAGAAAACTATCCGCCAAATGAATGATACGTGGTTTTTCAACTTTAATAATACTGGCTTTTATCTGTTTTTCTGTCGTTTGATTTGTTGATGTGATTTCTGAAACTGCTTTTCCAGAAAACAGAAATACATATAAAAACAGAAGTGCTGTTATTTTGAATTGGTTCATATTTTAATTTGTAAAATTTTTATTTTCTCAATCCAATATTTGAACCATCAACAGCCTTGCCTTTCAACGGAGAATTGGCTGAAATTGAATACGCTTTCGGAACAAAAAGTGGATTGTCGAAAGTAGGATTGGTTGTTCGTGCGTCTTTGATTAATTCCGGTTTTGGACAATTATAGAAGCAACATCTTGAATCTTTGTCGTACAAACCCCAAAGCAACATGGATGATTTTACCGGAGAATTTGAGAAAATGCTATTGTTAATTTTCACAAACATAATTCTCGAAAGTTTTAAAACCGATTCTTTTTTTGTTGTTCCAATGGAATCAAAAACACAATGATTGATCGCCAATTCGCCACCAATAGTTGATTCGTCATAACCACCGCGGTAATAATCCAGCGCATAATCTGATAAGTTGGCAAAAACAGAATTATTAAAAATCACTGTTTCGGCACTGTAGCGTCCATCTTCTTTTTCTTTATGAAGATTAAATCCACTGTATGAATCACGAATTACCGAGTTTTTTACAACGATGGAATCAGCCATAGTACAATACAAACTATTGAAAACAGAACCGCCCTCAGTGCTAAAATCAAAAATTTCACAATTATCGATAAACAACGAATAACCCAATGCATGTTCACCGGTGGCAAAAGCGTATTTTGGAGTTTTTGCCTGTTTATTATGGCCTTCACCATCAATTTTCAGACCTTTAAAGCGAATATACACATCCGAAGAAATCTCAAAAAGTGGATTTTCTCCGTTGGCTTCTTTCATTTTAATTACCGGCTTAGATACATATTTTGAAGAAGATGTGATTGTCAGACTTTTGTTGAGAATGGTAGTTTTCGTCAGGATATGTTCACCTTCGCTTAACATGATAATGTCACCGGGTTGAGCTTTTGAAACGGCTTCAGCTAAATTATCAGTTCCGGCTTCAACTTTTATCGTTTTTCCTTTTGCAAATTCCTTTTTTACAGCTGTCAAATCGGGTTTATACCAGCGTGGTCCACAATTATTGGCACTGGCTATTTCAGTTTTGGCTTTTTCGTCTTTATCCTGAAATGCACCTACAACCGGCTTCATTCGGGGTTGACCCATAATGTCGGAGCTGATAAATGGAACTTTTGGAGCTGGTATCTTACTGTAAACCAATTCGATGTCATTGACTTGTGATTTCAAAACTTCACCAGCGATTGCTCCTTTGTCCGAAGTCTGTCCTTTTTTACTAATCATCAGATTGTTGGAAAAAGTAATTCCATCAGTTTTGTCATAGCTTTTGATTAATGCCGTATCATTCGGACAATAAACAATGTTGTTAATCAGCTGAGTTGATTGAGGTGTCACAATTCGGTTGCGCTCACCAACTCCGACACAAAGATTCCAGGGCTGAGAACAATCATACCAGGTATTGTTAGAAAGAATCACGTTCTTAACGGCAGCATAACCCGTTGGAGGTGAGTCGGGTATAGCATTCATGATGGTAAGCGGAGAACGGAATTCATCGCCACGTAATTTGTAAAAATAATTATTGAAGATTCTGTGACCTTCGTTAATAATCCGAATGCCTCCTGTAAACGGTTTTCCATTGCCAATGAACCAGTTCCCTTTTACCAAGGCATTGTTTCCGTGACGAAGCACCAGACTGCCTTCCGATTCGAAGAAAGTGTTGTTAATGAATTGATTGTTGCATGACTTATTAGAGATAATTTCTACTTCGCCGCGGCAATGTTCGAAATAATTTTCCTCAACCACAGTTTCGGAACTAAATGTACACACTTCACCCGTGCCAAGACGCATTGATTCACCGCCATTTGAACCAAGTCGTGGACGTAGACCGAAATAATTGCGGTAGATATGGTGTTTGTTGTGAATGCTGTTTGAGTCGTTAGGACAAACGATAAACGTACAACCTTCGTTGGTTTTTCCACCAAAATAGCAATATTCCACCGAATTATTTTTGCCCCAAAGTGCTACCCAATTGTCGATTGTTTCGCGGTAAGGCTGATTAAATTTATCGATTACACAATTGGAAACCACGCAGTTGTAAGCATAATCGGTGTCGGAGGTTTTAAACAAAATAGTAGTTGTTCCGGGAGTGTATCCTTTAGTGAAAACCAATCCTGAAACATAAAGCCAATTGCCTGATAACGAAATCGATGACTCGCCCTGAATCAATACTTTTCCGGGAGTTTCGGCTTTAAGCGAAATGTATTTTCCCTTTTTGCCGTTTCCTTTAAATACAATCTGAACATCTTTCCAAATACCGTTTGCCATAATGATGCTATCACCGGCCGCTACAGATTTAATTCCGGCGTTTAATTGGTTGAAATTGCTGACTTTGTAGTTTTTGGCAACCAGAGAAAAGGATGCAACGAGCGCAAAGATGATTAGAAAATGTAATCTCTTTTTCATATTGGTACAAATAGTAAATTGAATAAACGCTTAAAAGTATATGTGATAAGATAAACTCAAAATTAAAACAGGAAAAAATTCCACTGAAAAATTTTCAGTGGAATTTTTTATCATTAATTATTTAATAATCGCGTTCGTGAAAATAATTTTAGCTTTTTCTAAATTTATAACAGCAATACCTATATTTGTATCAGAAGTAGTAGGTGTGTCTCTACTTGTTATCGCAGCACCAATTGCAGTATTAAAAGTAGTTCTAACAGATGAGGCAACCTGTCCTTTTGCAGTCCCAGGAGTAATTTTATTATATAGTGTTTGAGCTGCTACAATTGAATCGTTCAATACAAAACGGTATGACACACTTGGAGTAAAGTTAACTCGTGGACCTGAAGGAGGTACATTTGATCCTAATGTATTCATGCCCCTTGCCATAATTTCCAAAGTAGTCGCAGGTTTTGATGAAAGAGGGTCAGCGAGTATTGAATCTGCACGTAATGCTGTTAAATAGTTGTTGTAAACATAAGGTACATATTCATTATAACCGTAACCTACTTTAACACTATAACACAATGTCAATTGATCTTTGATATAACTAAAACATTTTGCCTGATAAGTAGCGAAATCACTTGGAATAATGGCATCATAATATGCTTTAATGGCAACTTGTAATGACGCAAGTGATCTATTTATCAAGGGAGCTGCTAAGTTAGCCGAATCCCGGGTAACTTCAGCACTCGTTATTACTGTTAACAATTGACCTCTATCATAGGCTAACACTTTGCCAGCTGCAGCTCCGTTATACCCTGAAAATAGGACAACTGAAGAATATACTTTTCTTCCAGCAATTATTGAGTCATAGAGTTCTTTATGGTCGCAAAGATTTATTTTGTTAATAAAATAAAACCCGGAAGTTGCCATTTTTTTATTTATGGCTATCAATTCACCTAATTTAACATCAGGTTTTGCCAATAAAGCTGAATCGACTTTTAAATCTGCAAGGTAAGCATTGTAGTATTGTGTGAAATTTAATCCCTGACTTCGATTATAATAGCCCTTCAAATAACCAATAGTATCTAGCGCATAATTTTTACTACGCTTATATCCGGCATAACAAGTATCCAGAATTTGTCTTTGCGTAGTATAATAATCTTTATACTGTTTAATAAAGTCCGCGGTTGGTTTTACGGTTAGAACCACCGGATCTTCATTAGTGCATGAACTTATACTTATTCCCAAAACAATTGGTAATAGGAATAAAATTGATAGTTTACTAATATATTTCATATTTTCTAATTTTTAACACGATTAATAGCCATCGTTCTGAGTTAATGTCAAGCTGTTACCAGAATTGTAAGTGTCGATTTCTTCTTGAGGTATTGGTAATAATAGCTTGCTTGTTGTAAAATATTCCGGTGATGGAGGTACAATTGGTTTGTATTTTGAGTATAGATTGTAAAAATCAAGACTATTTGCATCTGTCATTTCATATTTCAATATTGTAATCGCTTTTTCGGGAATACCATAAGATTTGTTCATACGCAGTAAATCAAACCAACGAATGTTTTCAAATGCAAACTCCAATCTTCTTTCAAGATAGACTTTATCCAACGCATCGGTATTTGAAGTAAATGCAGATGTGTATTGATTAACACCAGCTCTAGCTCGTATTGCGTTAACATCAGTTCTGGCACCGTCTGGTGTTGCACCTTGTGCTAAAACCTCAGCCCGCAGCAACAAAATATCTGCAAAACGTAAAACAATCCAGTCATTTTCACCCTGGTTAACTTGTTGAATAGTTAGGTCAACCCATTTATTGGGTGCTCCAATCATTGATGATGATTTTTTGCCGTACCAAATTATCGATGAATGATATCGTATATTTGGTAGATTAGTACCAATTGTATCTCCTCTTAATACGTTTAATAAATCACCGGTAGCATTGTTGTCTCCGCCCGGAGTTCCTACAGTAAGGAAAAGGCTTCCTGAACCATCGGGTGCAAAAGTTGACCAAAATGGGGAACCTATACCCGATGTTCCTCCTTTGAAACGAATAGCAAAAATGACTTCCTTATTCATTTCCTGCGTGATATCGAAAATGCTGGCATAAGGTTTTAATAGTTTACCCACTACTAAAGCATCGGTGGTAAGCAGCCCATGTGGACTATTGTTAATAATATCATTAAGAAGAACCAAAGCAGAATCCAAATCATTCGTGCTATGACGAGTTATATATGCTTTAGCCAACATACCTTTTGCTGCCCATTTAGTCACTCGTCCTATATTATTTGAAGAATAGGTAGAAGGTAATTGAGCCGCAGCTATCTTCAAATCAGGCATAATCAGTTCAGCGTAAATGGAGTCGACTGGTAGTCTTTTCAAGGTTTTTGCCTGATCTTTATCAAGTATGCTTGTAACTTTAAACATATCACCCCAAAGATTTATCAACGAGAAATAGTGATAGGCTCTGATAAATAATAATTCACCTTCGTATTGAGCACGTAAAGTCTCTGACGGGATTATAGTTTGACCTTTTGCCACAGCAGGCAGAACTGCATTTACATTCATGATGTTGGTGAAATAGTTGCGCCAAAATCCTAATAACAATGGTTGACTTGGAGGTGTTCTGAAGAAACGGATGTCACAATAATCAACTCTTTTTGAAGTGCCGGTTCCTGAATTTGCCACACAACTGTTATCAGTTCTATTTTCAGTAAATTTCCATTCATCAACGATAACGAGTTGCATTCCCGAATAACAACCCATTACTCCATATTGAATACTTAATGGAGAATTGTAGAATCCAACCTGACTAAGCTTTGATTCAGGATTGTCAGTAATTAAATCATTACAAGACGTAATTATAAGCATTGAAACTAATGCTATTAATATTGCTGTTTTATTTTTCATTTTCATATTATTTTAAAACTCCATTCGGATTGTTAAAAGTATTAATTGATTTCTGACTGCTATCAGAAGTTTATATCAAGACCCACAGTATAAGTCCTGTTTAATGGGAACGCACCACGTTGATATCCCTGAACCAGAGGAAATGCACTTGAATATGGACCACTTGTCATTCTCGCTTCAGGATTGATACCTTTGTAACCCGAAGCCATGAAATACAATAAGTTGTTTCCGGAAAAATACAATCTGAATTTACTTAATTTAAACGATCTTACTATTTTATTAGGGAGAGTATAACCAAAAGTAAAATCACGCATGGCCAAATAGGAAGCATCCATTAGTGCATGATTTGTTAATATTAAGTCGCCGCCGGATGTGTTTTTATCGTAAGTTGTCATTCCATCACCGGGGAACATTGGGCTTACCCAACGATTGGCAAGGTAAGCTGCAGTAGAACGTAAAGTTTCATTGTAGTTCATATTACCATCGATAATCTGACCGCCTTTTACGCCCTGAAACAAAAAGCTTAATTCATAACCTTTGTATGAAAACATATTGGTAATACCATACGTGAAGTCAGGAAACGGTGTGCCAATAAATGTACGATCATCGGGTGTGATATTTCCATCACCATTCAAATCCTTCACTTTTTCTGCTCCTGGTAATGGCGCATATTTTGCATAAACAGCAGGTGTTCCGGCTTTATTATATGTTGCCTTAGCTATATTACATTCAGCTTGCGATGTCCAAACACCTTCTTGTACATAACCGTAATACTGTATGGATGGCATGCCCACCTGTGCACGATATACTTCACTTCTTTCACCAAAGTTATCAACATACGTTCCCGGAGCACTGCTTCCATAGTCTAACAATGTATTCTTGTTATGAGCAATGTTAGCGGTAGTTTTCCATATAAATCCCTTATAGTCAATATTAGTTGTAGTTATTTCAAATTCAATACCCTGATTGTTTACTTTTCCAATGTTGTTCCAAAATGTATTATGACCTGTGATACTCATAATTGGCTGTTGAAGCAGTAATTGAATGGTATTTGAATTATAATACTCAACAGTAATATTTACTTTACTGTTAAACAACCCTAAATCTACACCATAATTTCCTTCTTCGGTTTGTTCCCAGGTAATAATGGGGTTGCCGATAAATGCATCTGTGCCTGCAATTCCGGGCGTTAAAGTTCCTGTGCCAACTCCCAGAACATAATTAGAAGTATTATAGGCATTCATGTAAGAGTATTGAGGAATCTTGTTGTTTCCTGTTAAACCGTAACTGGCACGGAATTTCAGATTTGAAAGCCAATCGAATTTCTTAAGATAACTCTCTTCCGAAGCGCGCCAACCAATTGATCCGGCTGGGAATGTCCCCCATTTATGATTATCTGCAAATTTGGAGCTACCATCGGCACGTACACTGGCTGAGAATAAATATTTGCCTTGGTATGCATAAGTTAATCTACCGATAAATGATTCCAATGCTTCGGTATAATAAAAAGAACTAACACCATTAATTGTTGGAGTAGAATTCTGATTATCAAGTATTAATGAAGATGAGAGGTTAAAAGAGAAAACCTGATCATTTGGAAAATTTGTAGCAACTATCTGATTGTATCTGTTTCCGGTTTTTTGATAGGTGACACCAGCCATCGCAGTAATGTCATGACTGCCAAATTTCCTACTAAAATTCAAGGTGTTTTCTGACAATAATTCAGTATGAAGAGTTGTCTGACGAGTCAATTTATTAGGCGAACCTTCCTGTGAAGCTGAAGTCTGTTCAGTTTGATTGAACTCTTTATACTGTGTAAAAGCACTGTTTGCAGTTTTGAAGTTTAATCCCGGCAAAATATTAATCAAAATGTATGAGCCGGCCTGTAAACGGTAATCATCAGTTGTAATGCTTGTTCTTTCGTTTTGAGAAACCGGATTTTGAGATGTAGAACCTGATACACTTGCAGTTGGTACAAACCAGGTTTCACCATTCAATCCAATACCGCTAATAGAAGCAAACGTAAAATTATTCGGTTGGCAATAGGCACCTTCAACAGTACCATTAAATGCAGCCATGGCGGCATTGTTTCGTACAGGAAGCCAGGTTGGAGAACGTAGAAAATCTACCAAATTAACTGCTGGTTTTGTTTGTCTGCTGTAAGTCGGAGATATATTTAAACCAATGCTTACTGCTTTTGATAATGCAATATCAACTTTAGCACGAACGCTATATTTATCATAATTACTGTATCTCATCACGCCATCTTCTTTCAGATAATTTCCTGAAACAAAATATTTTGTCGTTTTATCACCACCGGCAGCACTTAATTCATAATTTTGGTTTGAGCCATTTCCACGCAAAGCTTCATGCTGCCAATCTGTTGGTTGATCAATTAAATAATGTTCAATTAAATAGGCAGCCTGATCTGCTGCGGCTATCTGATTATACTTCATTGTTCCGTTAGGATTAGTAGTAGCATTATAAACAGTTCCATCTATTGAAGGGTCTTGCATACGAAGTTCTGCTTCATTATAAAGCAACTTAACATATTCGTCATTTGTCAACATCTTGTTTAATTTCATTATACTACGAATCCCGGTGTACATTTTAAAGTTGTATTTTGGTTTAGCCACATTACCACTTTTGGTTGTCACCAGAATTACACCACCTGCAGCACGTGAGCCATACATTGAAGCAGAAGCTGCATCTTTCAACACTTCAATCGACTCCACATCTCCCATATTTACTGATGATAATCCATCAGGGATAGGAAATCCATCAACAACTACCAACGGACCTGAATCTGCACTGATTGAACCCAATCCACGAACACGAATAACCGGGGCTTCACCAGCTTCAGGATCATATTGATTGATGGTTACTCCTGCAAGTTTGCCTTGTAATGCTTGACCAATACTTGAAACCGGAATATCTTCCATTTTTTCACCTTTGATGGATGAAACAGCACCCGTTAAGTGTGATTTCTGTTGTGTACCGTAAGCAACAACCACTACTTCATCAATAGTTTTTGTGTCTTGTTCCATTACAATATCAAGTTTTTTGCCTGTTCCAACAGCCTGAACAACATTTTTATAGCCAATGTACGAAAAAGCAATTAGCGACTTGCTATCTTTTGCCTGTATAGAATATTTCCCATCTACATCTGTTATTGTCCCGGTATTTGAACCAATAATTTTTATGTTCACACCAATTAATGGTTCTTTGTTGGTGTCAGTTACAGTTCCAATTACTTTGAGCTGTGAAAATGCGACCAATGTATTCATATTTGTTAATATGAAAAGCCACATAAAGTTCCTGAGGAATTTTTTGCCGTTTCTGTTGTTTTTCATTTAAGCGTTAATTTTATTTGAGTGAGATTTGTTGACTTAGTATTATAAAAAAATATTGTGTATTTAATATAGCCTATCTTAATTTCTAAATCATGGTGATATAGCCTGATTCTACACAGGCACGAAATAAGTATTTTATAATCAAATTATTAGAGATATATAAATAAGAATAATTGGCATACCAATAATTTGGTCGACCAAAAATACTACTTTGTTTTAAATGTACAAAAGCTTTTTTGCGTTTTTTTGTACTTTCTGCTGTAAAACATATTTTCATGTTAAAACAACAGTTAATGAAGTATGGGGTGAGAAAGGAATTTCAAACTAAGCTCAGAGATTCTCGAGCTCTTCTTTGAGTTTACGTGGTAAGCCGGCTACTACAAGGTCGTAGGAATGATTTATAAGTTCGCAAAGGAACTTTTGTGAAATAGAAGGTCGAATAAAAACGGTGTTCCAGTGCTTTTTATTGAAATGCCAGGCCGGAGTAATAGCATCAAATTCTTCGCGTAACTGAACGGCACGTTCAGGATCACATTTTAAAGAAATCTGAGTTTCAGGGTTATCTAGTGGTATTAAACCAAACATTTTACCCTGAACTTTCAATACCATTGATACATCATCGAAGGGAAATTCATCTGTTGTACCTTTCAGACTAAGGCAGTAATCGCGGAGTTCTTCTATGTTCATAGCTTTGTGATTTTTGTTACAAACATACAAAAATTTCCAAACAAAAACGTCCAACTGAAAACCAGCCGGACGTTTTAACGAATTATGAGAACTTATTCTGTTTTAACTATTAGCGATTTAGAAATATTAATGCGTAAATTTTTGAAAGCGAATGGTGCTTTGTCCTCAAACTTTATTTCTGCTGTTTTTCTCTGAAAAAGATTTTCTCAACCGTTAAATCAAGTGTTGTTGTGTCGTTCTTAATGCAGCGGACAAAGCAAGCGCGGCTTGTGTTTGGCATTACACGTCCAATGCGGTTGTCATCAGTTCGAAAAGAGCGCTGAATGTATGTTTGCTTATAAGGAGTAGATGTCCAGAAGTTGACAAATTCCCATAATGTGCCTCCGGGGCTGCGGTTGCTTAAGTTGCCGGTAAAGGGGATGTTGAGTTGAGTACATCCCCCTTCTAATAAATCAGCTTCAATGCTTCCACGGAATGGTACTCGATTTACTTCCTCTTCTGTCATTCCTGCTGCTTTTTCCAATATTTGCCATTCGGCGTCAGTTGGAATATGCCATCCGGCAGGTGCTATGTTTTGAATAACATGGTCTTTGTATAGCTTGCCAATATCTTTGCGTTTTGCGCCATAGCTTTCCAGAGCACCTTGTGTTTCATAATTAAGGTTCTGCGCCATCCATATTTGGTCTTTGAGTTTAACCCAGCGATATGTTTTTCCATCGCGGGTATCAGTAAAAGTGCCGATCATGGATGATTTAAGTCCGGAACAGGACACAAGTGTGGTAATGATTAGAAAGAATAGGATTTTTTTCATAAATAGACATTTAAATTGATAGATTTTCTGCAAAAGTAAATAAAAATAACTCTTCAGACTACTTTTATGCAAAAAAAACCTTCTTGTGGAATATTCATCGGGAAGGTTTAAAAATTAGGTATAAGGTTTGTTATTTCACCTGCACACCATTAGTCACAACAGCACTGGGTCGTATCAACACCAGTTTGCCATCGGCATCTTCAGCCGAAAGAATCATGCCTTCGCTCATTATACCACGGAGTTTGCGTGGTTCAAAGTTAGCAATAAAGCATACCTGCGTGCCAATCAGTTCTTCCGGATTTGGATAATAGGCCGCAATTCCTGAAAGGATAGTGCGCTCTTCCATGCCGTCAGCGAGGCGGAATTGAAGCAATTTATCTGCTTTCGGTACTTTTTGACAATCAAGCACCGTTGCCACACGAATATCCATTTTCATGAAATCGTCAAAAGCCACATTTTCTTTTACTTGAGCAGGTTTATAAGCAGCTGCCTCATTGGCTAATTTTGTGTCTTGTAATTTTTGAACCTGCGCTGCAATCGTTTCGTCTTCAATTTTTTCGAAAAGCAATTCAGGTGTTCCCAGTTGGTCACCGGCTTTCAATAAATCAATACGTCCCAGCTCTTTCCAGTCGAAAGTCGAAAGATTCAGCATTGTACGCAATTTTTCGGATGTAAATGGTAAAAATGGTTCAAATGCAATGGCCAGATTAGCAGCGATTTGCAAGCTCAGATGCATAATGGTTGCCACACGGTCCATATCGGTTTTAGCCACCTTCCATGGTTCTGTATCAGCCAGATACTTGTTGCCGATACGAGCCAGATTCATAGCTTCTTTTTGCGCATCGCGGAAGCGGAAATTGTTGAGCAATTTTTCCACATCCGCTTTTACATTGACAAATTCGTCCAACGTTTGCTTATCATATTCGGTCAATTCACCCAATGCAGGTACTATGCCATCGTAATATTTCTGAGTAAGCACCAGCGCACGGTTTATAAAGTTACCAAAAATGGCAACTAATTCGTTATTATTGCGTGCCTGAAAATCTTTCCATGTAAAGTCGTTGTCCTTAGTTTCTGGTGCATTGGCCGTCAACACATAGCGCAACACGTCCTGTTTTCCCGGAAAATCTTCCAGGTATTCATGTAACCACACCGCCCAGTTGCGCGAAGTGGAGATTTTATCACCTTCCAGGTTCAGAAACTCGTTAGCCGGAACATTATCGGGTAAAATATACGAACCTTCGGCTTTCAATACCGATGGAAATACGATACAATGGAATACGATATTGTCCTTGCCGATAAAATGCAGCAAACGGGTTTCCGGGTCTTTCCACCATTTTTCCCAACTGTCGGGCAGCAATTCTTTGGTATTTGAAATGTATCCAATCGGCGCATCAAACCACACGTAAAGTACTTTCCAATCTGCTCCGGCAACCGGAACGGGAATTCCCCAATCCAAATCACGACTCACGGCACGCGGCTGCAAACCCATGTCGAGCCAGCTTTTGCACTGTCCGTACACGTTTGGCTTCCATTCTTTATGATCTTCCAGAATCCATTGGCGCAACCACGCTTCGTGCTGGTCGAGCGGCAAATACCAGTGTTTGGTTTCTCGCATTACGGGTTCAGAACCGCTGATAGCTGATTTTGGATTGATTAAATCGGTAGGACTAAGCGATGTTCCACAAGACTCGCACTGGTCGCCATAAGCGTTTTCGTTGCCACAATGCGGACATTTACCGGTAATATAACGGTCGGCAAGGAATTGCTGAGCTGTTTCGTCAAAATATTGTTCGGTAGTTTTTTCTATAAAACCGCCCTTTTCATAAATGGCTTTGAAAATATCCGAAGCTACTTCGCGGTGCGTTTTGGAAGTGGTACGCGAGTAAATATCAAACGTAATTCCAAAATCTTCGAACGATTTTTTAATAATTGTATGATAGCGATCGACAATATCCTGAGGGGTTACTCCTTCTTTTTTGGCTTTGATGGTGATAGGCACACCGTGTTCGTCCGATCCACCTATAAAAAGCACGTCCTCGCCTTTCAGTCTGAGGTAGCGCACATAAATATCAGCAGGAACATAAACTCCGGCTAAATGTCCGATATGCACAGGACCGTTGGCATAAGGCAAAGCCGAGGTTACGGTGGTACGTTTAAATTGTTTCATATTCAATGTTTAGTGTTCAGTGTTTCGTTTACTTGCGGCTTTTTGCTTGCTGCTTGCTGCTGAATTTGGGCTGCAAAGATACGGACAAATAATGAAGTAAGAAATACTTGTTCCTTCTTACGAAACTGACTGACTTAAAGTTTCTGATATGAATTTATTAATTGATTCACCGCGCATTTTGGCAGAAACTGCTATTCGTCGGTGAAGTTCAGGAGTTAGTCGTACGTTGAAACTGCCTTTGTAACTTTTTTCGGCAGGTATGTTCTCTTTCACACAATCCTTAATGTGTTCATCCACAACAAAATGGAAAGCATCCGTAAGTTCTTTTACAGTTTCGCCTTCGAAGGTTACTAAATCATTTATGCCTTCAATTTTACCAAAAAAAACATTGTCGTCGGCAGAGAAATGTACGCTGCCAATAAATCCTTTATAATTTAAAACGTCTTTCATTTTATTCCCTTTTTAAATTAATCCTTCTTTTTTTAGTTCATCAATAATTAAACTTATCTGATACTGTTTCATGATATTACCCGGGTGTGGTCTGTGAAGCTTAATTTTATGGTTTCTGCTTTTAAAACAAACTCTTGACCCGGCACCTTGCTCTTTTTCACCGCCAAACGAACTTTGTACAGTTTTCAATTCTGAGTAAGTAAAATTCTTTGGTTGAGATAATAATCGAATCAGAAGTTTCAGGCTTTTGACATGTAATTTAATTTTCAGACAAATATAAAACAAATATTTGTAACTAATGTTTAGTTGCAAGACAATTCAAATTTTGGTATAAATACATATCCAACAATTCGAAAAGTCATATTTTAATGAGTGGTTTATAGTTGTGAAAATCAGATGGAAATTATAGATTTATCGGACATTGATTCTTTTCCGGAACAACCGATACATACTTGATACCATAACTATACTAAATCCCTACTTAAGACCTATTCAATACAGTAACATTACAGAGAAATTACATTCATATCACAGTTATATTACAATGCTATTTAAGATTGTGTTATATCATTGATATGTTTGTAATTTAAAATAAATGTGTAATTTTTTATTTGCTATAGACTATAAAGCTACTAGGGAGCACATAGCTATGAGGGTATTATCTAATCAAATTTTAAAAAATAGTAAATTTTCTCGAACCGGGATGATAGAATTCCAATTCTGTCTTTTTCCGGGATGATAGAATTCCGATTCTGTCTCTTTGGGATGACAGAGTTCCAACTCTGCCCATGCCCATCATGATTTTGACAGAGTTAGAACTCTATCATCCCGAAAAAAAAAGCCCCGACTACTGAATCATCAGTAATCAGGGCTTTTAAAAAATGGCGGCTATCTACTCTCCCACATTGCTGCAGTACCATCGACGTGATTGGGCTTAACTTCTCTGTTCGGAATGGGAAGAGGTGGAACCCCAATGCTGTAACCACCTAAGTCTTTCAATTAATAATTAATAATTTACAATTAATAATTATCAACCGTATAGGTTTGACATTGAAAAGAGAGAAAAATAAGTTTGTAAAGTGCAGTTTGTT
>JBAXMR010000006.1:0-81388 GCA_037134195.1 Paludibacter sp.
TTGCCCGATTAGTGTTTCTGTTTTCCTATTATTGCTACGGGATGAGTTTTGTGGACATGGCACACTTAACGCCCGATAATATCAAAAGGCTTGAAAATGGTCAATATATCGTTTACAAGCGACAAAAAACTCAATACAGCAAAAAGTCCAAGTCCATAAGCATAAAACTCACAGACGAACTTCAGACAATCATTAAGGAACTTTGTAGCATTCAAGCGCCAGTTGAAAACTATCTTTTGCCAATCGTATCACGTAAGGGATATACTGGAGAAACATTATACAAACACATTCACAATAGATTAGGTGTGATAAACAACGACCTTGACGAAATGGCTAAAGAACTAAGCATTGACGATATAAATCTAACTTCCTATGTCAGCCGTCACACTATGGCAATGACTTTGCAAAACAATGGGGTGAAGCGTGAACTGATTTCTCAGTTCTTAGATCACAAAGACATGAAAACAACAAACATATACCTGGATAGTTTTGCAAATTCAGAAATTGACGAAGCGGCAAAAATTTTGTAATATCTTTGTATTAGATTTGCAATAAACTTAAAATTTTATCGTTAATACACCAAAAATGACATGCTAATCCATGTCATTTTTTTTGCCTATAAGAAACACATAATCTCACTAAAAAAAAATTGATATTTAAAACGATGATAAACAGGGACTTCACAGACCAATACTTGCGAAATTTCGATTCACTTTCAGAAGCAATCTATTTATGCTGGTATAACTCATATTGCAACAAAACAAACCAACTTGACGAAGAAAAACTTAGGATACAGATTCGATCTTATGGCTTCTACCCATTTAAAAATGTAATAAGAAAAGAATTACCATTAAGTTTCAGAGCTAAATTGAAGTTTAAAACGCTCACTTGGGTAAATAATTATACTGATTCAATTGCAGAAGAATCGGTTTGCGAATCATCGGAGTTATATATGCAAACAATAACGGAAATTGAAGATAACCTGTTAATACTAAAAACAAGAGAAAGAATTATTCCTTATGCAAATATGTTATTGCATTATCTTGATAAAAGCAACGTTCATAATCAGGAAGTAGAAGAATCAGAACTAAATTACAGAGTCAAGGAGTTATTCAGATACATTTTGGATCATAATTTCATTACAGAGGACAATGTTACATGTCAGAGTAATGTTTGTGCAAAAGTCTATCCTATTTACGATCTCACGGTTCGGCTGATTAATCATTTAGATTTTGTAGAGCGTTTGATAAATGCATTCATATTTTTTGATATTAGCCTGGAACGTCTGGCAAAGCAATCCAGGTGCAATTTGTTTATTTTCAATGATTTCAAATACGATATTGAAACCAAAGTTGATGCTGAAGGTAATGTTTTACCCAAATTTGATTCCCCTCACACTGATGAATGTCTTATAAAAATCATGCATCACTTGTCACATAAATCAAAAATTATCAATCCGAACAGTGATATATGGCTATTTTGGTTTGGTCGGAAATCGCTTAAAAATCCCGAATTTCTATTGTGGAACGGTTCACCCACATTACTGTCAAATGTCATTCAACATTTATGTGGAAATTGCATCTCTAATACTATTAAAATAGCTTTTGAAACTGATATTTTTGTAAAACCAACTTGGAAAATCTACCAATCCAGCAAAATGTACAAGGAAATAGAACAAATTATTACCATTTCAAAGAAAAAAAACGTCTAAAAACACGACCCAAAGCACGACCCTTTAAAGCCTCGATTATGAGGCTTTTTTGGTAAAATTACGACCTACTACGACCCAATACGACGTCGTAACACGACCGAACAATTCCCACGATTTAATAGTATCCGCTTATATTTTTGATAATACTTTTGTAACAGAAAAGCCGATAGACTGCGCAGCTATTGACTTCCAAAAAATCAAAAATAAGCACTAGTATGGAGACAAAATTCCAACCAACAAACGAGACACCACTTGCAGCTCTGACCATTGGCCAGTTCAAAGAACTTATGGGTACAATGGTTCAACCGCAACCTGTTATTCAAACAAAACAAGAATCATTTTCCGACACATTTGGCAAAAATGAATGTAGTCAGTTGACAGGTTATTCAGTCAACACTATTAACAAAATGATTTGCGAAAAGGCAATTCCATTTTATAAAAGGAATGCAAAAGTTCTTTTCCGAAGAGATGAGATTGAAGCATGGCTGTTGGCTAATAGAGTCCAAACTGTCGAAGAATTTATTGAAGAAAAAGAAAATTCTTTCTCCAACCCAAAACTTAGAAAATGATTTTTTCTCATGAGTTCCAAATTTTCAACTATAAACAGTCAACTAAATAACATGAATTTCAAAGAACATTTCGAAAAATTTGAAGCCGATCTCCGTAAGAAAATGCTCGATGATGAAACAATCATCGAGTCTTTGAAAGAAGTCAATTCAAAGCATGAAGTTTTACTGAAGAAACTCGATTGTCTTATATCCGGCTTAAATGAATACAGAAAAATCCCTGAAGATCCTTTTTTTACGAATGATGAATTTATGAACCTGATGACTGTCAGTGTTCGTACTGCTCAGTTATGGAGAGACCGGGGGTTGATTAGTTATTCTCAAATCAGCGGTAAAATCTATTATAGATTGTCCGACATACAAAAGCTTTTGAACGACAACTACCATAAATCTTCAGCAAAATTGAAAAAATGAGTAATAAAAAAGAAGCCCCTTCGAACGTTGCAGGTATCGAAGAGGCCAATAATCAAGAGCAAGACAAAAGTACTGATTTTATTCAAAGACTCAAAGCCGAAATTCAAACCAAATGTATGAATTTCAATGCAAATGATACAGTTTTCCCCACCAGCGGGCTTCCTAAAACCATACTTGATTTTGGATTGGAAATTTCTGAAGTCTATGGTGTACCTGTTGAATTCCCGGTATTATCGGCTTTATGTGCTGTTAGTTCTGCAATCCGGAAGAAATTCAGTGTTGATAGTGGTAAATATCGGAATTTTGGTCAACTCTGGTTAATGTTTGTAGCGCCTCCCGGCGTTGGAAAGTCGGAACCTATGGCGGCGGCTTTTCGTCCCTTGCAACGGCTCGACAATTTAAGTTACAATGCTTATCAGGTAGAACTTAGCAATTGGAAAAGCGAATGTACAGAAGCAAAACAAACCAGGTGTCAGGAACCCGAAAAACCATTCTTTAAACAGTGTTTAATTGATGATTTCACACCTGAGAGTTTATATCAAACTATGTTCCGAAACAATGGCGCTGTATCACTTTGTAGGGATGAACTATCAGGCTGGTTTGCAGACTTTGGCAGGTACAATAAAAGCGGTGAGATAAGCCGGTATCTGTCTATTTTCAATAATGCACAGTTTTGCATCAATCGCAAAAGTGAAGAACCGCTTCAGATTCCTGAACCTTTTATGACTATTTGCGGCACTATTCAGCCCGAAGTACTGGACATTGCATTATACAACAATAGCCTCAAAGAAAATGGCTTTGCCAGTAGATTCCTTTATGCCTATCCAAGAGAAATAAAAAAGCAAAAGTATTCCGAAAAAACACCGGATAGAATTATTCTCAACAGCTACGAAGAATTAATCAAGCATTGTTACTATTTACCAAAGTCAGAAAATCCTTTTGTTTTATCTCCTGAAGCAAAAACATTATTCATTGAGTATGCCAATCATACAGCCGATTTGGTAAACAACTGTTCAAATAATTTTCTCCGGGCTACCTATGCTAAAATGGAAATTCAGGCACTTCGCATCTCTTTAATAATTCAAATTATCCGGGGTGTATATGATGATTCAGAAAGGTTGAAAGGACAGATAACGAAAGAGGCTATTCAATACGCCATTAATCTTTGCAATTACTTTAATTCAAATATTCATCGTGTTGAAAATATCGAAACAACAACCAAAACAACACCGGTTGAAGCAATTAGAATAATTCACAAAGAATACGGCATCAGGAACAAACAATCCTTTGCCGATTCCATTGGACTCACCCGGCAATACATTTCAAAACTATGCAACGAATAAATTACTATGGGCTACCATCTATGAACTAAAAACTAGTATTGGTTGCAGAGTTGCGGTTGCGGTCGCCTGAAATCCTTTACCCGTAAAGCTTTCAGAAGAAATACCCCGCAACTAAATTGAAAAATAAAACGCTTCAAAAATACTTATTTGTTGCGCTCAAATATCAATAAAACCCCTTTAAACAAAGGGCTTCACAGTATTTCACACCGCAACTAAGGGCTATTCTTAAAAAAATAATAGATATCAATCAAACAAACCCATTCGTTTGCACTCTCTTCTTACCGCCTTGGAGAAAAAGCGTTAATAAAAATGGCATAATGGAGCGTTATGAAATCTTCCTGTCTGACGACCATAGGGAGGAGTTTGGAAGATTTTAGCAGAATGAAGCCGTTTTTTAGCTTTTTATCCGCAGCGGCGGCATTTTTTGTTTACTTTTTTTTGCTGAAGAAAAAAAGTAAAAGCCTGTCCGGCTAGAGGACATTAAGAAAAATATAATCAATGAATAAATAAATCATGTACGCTCAACCTTACTTACAAAAATACAAAGGCAAAGATACCCGCCACGATTGCCCATCATGCAAAGCCAAACTAAGTTTTACGCAGTACTTGGATGGTAACACAAATAAACCCATTCATTACACCGTTGGCAAATGCAACCGCGAATCCAAATGCGGATATCATTACACCCCAAAACAATACTTTATCGATAATCCGTTTCTTTCTCCTCCCCTTGCGGGAGGCCGGGTGGGGTCATCGTCCTCAAATTCAACAAACCCTCTAAAACCGCACACTCCCTCTCCTTTGGAGAGGGCTGGGGTGAGGTCTGGAGGTTTGGTCGGGTCTATTCCTTTCCGTTTCGTCCAAAAATCCGCCTCCTACCGCAGCAATTTTGTCCGCTTCCTTTGCGAAATCCTAACTGACGAACAAATACACTCAATCGGCGAAAACTATGCTCTGGGAGCTACAAAAAATAAAGAAGTGATCTTTTGGCAGATTGACATTAATGGCAAAGTCCGTACAGGTAAAATTATGCAGTACAACCCCGAAACTGGACGGAGATTAAAACACCAAAGCGGAGCAATCAATTGGATACACAATAAACTCAAAAAATCTGGAACATTGCCTGAAGACTATAATCTGCAGCAATGTTTTTTTGGAGAGCATTTATTGATAATTTACCCGGACAAACCTGTGGCAATTGTTGAAAGCGAAAAATCCGCAATTATTGCCAGCTGCATAATGCCTGATTTAGTTTGGCTTGCTGCCGGTAATCTTAACGGATTATCAATCGAAAAATGCCAGGTATTAAAAAGACGAGATGTAATGTTATATCCTGATTTAGGAGCTTTTATGAAATGGAATCAGATGGTGATTAAAATTCAGAAACAATTTAATTGCAAAATATCTATCTCAAATTTATTGGAAGATCAGGCAAACTCAACCGATAGAGAAAATGGCTTGGATATTGCCGATTATATCATTTCCGAAATTAAATCAGATAATACTGTTTTTGAAATTCAAAGTTCCTTTAACCCAATATTGCAATAAATGATTAAGAAAAACAAAGCATTATCAATTTGACAAAAAGGTTACAGTTTGAAGAAGTTTATTAAAAAGTCAAACTCAATTTTCACAATTATGAGAATTGAGTTTGACGGATTATAGATTTTTATTAAAACACTTAATATAAGCCAATTTACATTTTTGTTTGTATAAAATGGTTTTTACAAGAAATACCAATAGAATGCAGCACACAAGGCAACTACACCAAGAGATGCAATCACATCCCACTTGTTCCAGCTCTGTTTGATAAGTTCTTTATAGTCACCCGTGAAAGTGATAAATTCAATCTGTTGAGCGGTTGGTTTTTTAGTAAAGAATGACACTACAACCATAAATAACATAATGAAGACAAGCAACCAAATCTCAAAGATTAGCCAGTTTGTATGCCAAAACCAGTTGGTTGATTCCCAGAACGAACCTGACATTACGGTTTTACCTGTATCAGTTAAAATATTAGTTAGTAGACGAGCCATACCAATTAGGAAACCGATTATTAATCCTGATTCACCTGCCTTTGGAGTAATTCGTTTGGAGAATATTCCCATTACGAATACAGCCACCATTGCTGGTGCGAGCAGCGATTGGATACCTTGCAGGTAAGAATAAAGGCTTCCAAGACTCATCATTACAGGAATCCAAATAATACCAAGTATTACAACAACAATTGTTGCAATACGTCCTACCAATACATATCTGGCTTCGCTCTTACCTTTGAACATGGGTTTATAAAAGTCTTCGGTAAACAAAGTAGCACATGAATTGAAGAATGCTGCCAACGATGCAACCAATGCAGATATAAAACCAATGGTAACAATACCTTTCACACCTGCTGGTAATACAAACTTAACCATTGAACCAAATGCTGTGTCAGGGTTAGTCAACGTAAAGCCGCTGCCGGGACGTGCTGCTAATGCCGCGCCAACCATGCCGGGTATCAGAAACATAAATACAGGCAATAATTTGAAGTAACCTGCAGCAATAGTACCCCTGCGTGCACGCATCATCACTACGTCACTGGCTTCTCCTTTTGTTTGTCCGAGTACGCGTTGAACAATATGTTGGTCGGTAGCCCAATACCAAAAACCGATAATTGTAGCTCCGATAAAAACCCAAAAACCGGGATAGTCGTCATACAACGGGTCACCTGTCTCAAAATGAAACATGTGGTTAGTTCCGTATGCAACGCCATCTGGTCCTTTGCTCAACGTCTTGGAATAGTCAATCATTGCAGTCCAACCATGAGCGATATTGCCATCTCCGAGTGCTGACAATCCCAGGAAAAGCACAAGAAATGAACCTATAATAAGTATGGGTGTTTGAATTGCAGATAGTGTCATCACACCCTTCATGCCACCAAAAATGGTAAAGATACCAGTTAAGACTATTAAGCCGATAGCTCCGTACCAGAAAGGCAAGCCAAGAAGGCTTTCCATAAAAATACCGCCGGTAAATGCTGTCACACTCACTTTTGTCAGCACGTAGGCTATAAGTGTAATGATAGACAGCCACGAACCAGTACGAGGTGTATAACGATTTTTAAGGAAGTCGGGCATGGTGATTATTTTTCCCAATTTATTATTCATAAGTTGGTAAAATGGAACAAAGAGCCAACCCAAGATGAGAATCATCCAGCCTTGCATTTCCCAATGCGCCATACCTACACCTGATTTTGCACCTGTGCCGGCAAGCCCAACAAGGTGTTCTGAACCAATGTTTGCAGCAAAGATAGCCGCACCAATGATATACCATGGTTCGCCTTTCCCAAACAGGTAGTCTTCGCTGTCAACGCCCTTTTGCAAACGCTTGTCTTTTTGTACCGAACGCCAGACAGCCCATGATACAGCACATATTCCGACCGCGATAATTACCCAGTCGAGCCAAATAAATTCTTGTGAACTCCAATTCATTTTGTGATAATATTAGATTTGTTATTATGAAAATAATTCTTTCTCTGTAAACAGACCCAGTTTGACATAGTCTTTGTACAACTCGGCATACAAAGCTGCATTGGCAGGATTTGGATAGAATTCCTGAGCGAAGCCCATGCCCATTGCTTTTTGAGCATCTTCTACTTTTTCATAAACACCTGCTACTACGGCAGCAAACATCGATGTACCAAATGCACAAGCCTGTTCTGCTTTAGCCACTTTAATAGGCATATTTAATACATCGGCCAAAGTCTGCATTACGAAAGGTGATTTCAAGGCGATACCACCAATACCGATGATTTCGTTGATAACAACACCGTTTTCGATAAAGCGGTCAACGATAGCTTTTGAACCGTAAGCAGTAGCTTCAACCAATGCACGGAAAATAAGAGGAGCAGAGCTACCCAAATTTAATCCGGTGATGGTTCCTTTTACTTTTTGGTTAGCATCCGGAGTACGACGACCGTTCATCCAGTCGGTAGCCAGAATAGTAGATTCAGAAACCGGAACTTTCGCAGCTTCGATAGACAAAGCAGGAATGATTTGATCTACAGTTTCGTCAATCAGTTTTTGTTTGGTAGCTTCGTCAATCAAAGTTGTTTTTGAAAGAACGTTTACTACCGGCCATGCCACTACGTTTTTGAACCACGCATATACATCACCGAAAGCCGATTGTCCTGCTTCAAGTCCAACCATGCCCGGAATAACCGAACCGTCAACCTGTCCGCAAATACCCGGAATAAGTTTGCTGCCCATTTCTTCGTAGCTCGATACCATGATATCGCAGGTAGAAGTACCAATAACACGTACCAACGCACCTGGTTTTACTTCGGCACCCACAGCTCCCATGTGGCAGTCGAATGCTCCAACGGCAACAGCAACATTGATAGTCAAACCTAAACGGCCTGCCCATTCTTCGGTCAGGTTACCTGTTTTTTTATCACTTGGACAAGTATCTGTGTAAAGACGTTCGCGGTATCCGGCCAACATTGGGTCAAGTGCCACTAAAAATTCTTCCGATGGAAGTCCACCCCATTTTTCCAACCACATAGCTTTGTGACCTGATGCACAACGACTGCGGCAAATTTGATGAGGATCGGTTTTACCAACAAGTAATCCCGGCAACCAGTCGCAATGTTCTACAATAGAATAGGCCGCATTGCGTACTTTTTCGTCAGTACGAAGCACGTGTAACGCTTTTGCCCAAAACCATTCAGAAGAGTAGATACCACCTTCGTAAGAACTATAATCAATATCCCAACGGGCACACAAATCATTGATTTCCTGAGCTTCTTTGATAGCAGTGTGGTCTTTCCACAACACAAACATGGCGTTTGGATTTTCTGCAAATTCAGGTAATAATGAAAGTGGAGTTCCGTTTTTATCGGTAAATACAGGTGTACTACCGGTTGTATCGAATGCGATACCAACAACTTGTTCGCCTGTTCCGGCCGGACATTTTGAAAGTGCATCTTTTACCGTATATTCTAATGCATCAACGTAATCCTGAGGATGTTGACGATATTGATTGGCTATTGGAACGCAGTATTTGCCTTCCATCCAACGTGGGTAGTATTTTACTGAGGAAGCCAGTTCTTCGCCGGTTTCGGCGTTTACAACAACCGCGCGGGCCGAGTCGCTTCCATAATCTAAACCTATAACGTATTTCATTTTAGTTTTTAGTTTGTAGTTAGTAGTCGGTAGTCGGAAGACGCAGTTTTTAATACTGACTACCGACTACAAACTACCTACTAGTTTTTATCTAAGTGCTTTATTCAACATGTAATACACTTCGTTATTACGGATGTCTTGTTTGAATTGACGAATGTTGGTGTCTTTGTCGATAATCAACATTTCGATGTCCAGAATTTCAGCATAGTCTTCCATCATTTCAGTAGTGATAGAGAAAGAGAAGCTTGAGTGGTGAGTACCACCTGCTGTAATCCATGCGCCTGCACCAACTTCGATGTTTGGTTGTGGAATCCACAATGCACAAGCAACAGGAAGTTTAGGCAATGCCTCCGGTTTGATAACTTCTACTTCGTTTACGATCATACGGAAACGGTTACCCATGTCCACGATAGTTGTAGCGATACCTGAACCTTCGTGAGCCTGGAAGATCAGACGGGCACAAACGCCTGCATCGCCAATTCCTAAGAAATGAACTTCGATACGTGGTTTATTACCGGCGATTTCAGGGTTGATTTCCAACATGTGTGATTGAAGGATAGAGCTGTTAGCACCGTCGAAGTTCAATACATAATCTTCAAGGAATGAACATCCACCGGGAAGACCTTCGGCCATCACCCACATAGTGCGGCAAAGAGCAGCCGTTTTCCAGTCGCCTTCAGCACCGAAACCGTAACCTTCGGCCATCAAACGTTGAGAAGCAAATCCCATCAATTGAGACATTCCTTCCAATTCGTTGAAGCTGGTAGTAAATGCTTTAGCACCTTTAGACTCTAAGAAACGACGAAGACCGATTTCCTGTGCAGCAGCCTGACGTACAGAAGCGTGTTTTTCAGCACCTTTCTTGCAGTCATCAGCAAAGTCATATAATTTTTCGTATACAGCAATCAATTCATCGATTTCAGCTTCTGTAACAGCGTTTACAAAAGGAACCAGTTTAGCGATAGGCGCATTGTCCACGTGGTAACCCAAACGGATTTCAGCTTCTACTTTGTCACCATCGGTTACAGCCACGTTGTTCATGTTGTCGCCGAAACGGATAATTAGCATGTCCTGAGCATCAGCCTGAGCAGCACAAACACGCATCCAGCCCGAAATTTTGTCGTGTGTTGATTTGTCTTTCCAGTAACCTACAACAATTTTGCGTGGTTTGCGTAGGCGGCTTGTGATGAAACCGAATTCGCGGTCACCGTGAGCCGATTGGTTCAGGTTCATATAATCCATGTCGATTTCCGACCATGGAATTTGTTGGTTGAACTGAGTATGAAGGTGTAATAATGGTTTCTTGAAATCCAATAAACCATGAATCCACATTTTAGCAGGAGAGAAAGTGTGCATCCAGGTAATCATACCGATACATTTTGTATCACCGTTAGCTGCACGCATAATTTCAGAAATTTCTGAAGAAGAATTAGCTGTTCCTTTGTAAACAACTTTTACCGGAAGGTTACCTGAATCGTTCAGACCTTTAACCATTTCGTTTGAGTGTGCATCTACGCTCACTACTGCATCACCACCGTAAAGCAACTGTGCTCCGGTGATAAACCATACTTCTAAATCTTTGAATGCCATAATGTTTACCTCTCCCTGACCCTCTCCAAAGGAGAGGGCAATAAGGGTTTGCGAGGATTTGTTTTTAATTGTTAGATTTTTATTTACTTTTTATTTACTATGTTGAAAATTTTGCAAATTCTTGCTTTTTGCACTCTCCCTCTCCTTGGAGAGGGTTGGGGAGAGGTCATTGTCCGTAGTACGCTCCGGGTCCGTGTTTGCGGTAGAAGTGTTTTTTAATCAGATGCGGATTCATGGTCAGGTTTGGATTTACGCCGTAAGCAATATATGCCATTTTACCTACCTGTTCCATTACTACTGCGTTGTGAACTGCATCGTGTGCATTTTTACCCCACGAGAATGGTCCGTGATTTTTTACCAGTACGCCCGGAATGTGGTCGGGGTTTAATCCATTGAATCTGTCCACCACTACGTTTCCGGTTTCTTTTTCGTATTCACCTTCCACTTCGGCCTGTGTCATATCGCGGGTGCAGGGAATGCCATCGCTGAAATAGTCGGCGTGTGTAGTTCCAATATTTGGAATATCACAGCCTGCCTGAGCCCATGCCGTGGCGTAAGTAGAGTGGGTGTGAACCACACCTCCAATGTTTGGGAATGCTTTGTAGAATACCAGATGAGTAGCTGTGTCCGACGATGGTTTCATTTTACCTTCAATTACTTTACCGTCCAAATCCACCACTACCATATCCTCGGCTTTCATATCTTCGTACGATACGCCCGAAGGTTTGATAACCACCAGTCCGGTTGCACGGTCGATGGCGCTCACATTTCCCCATGTGAAAATCACTAATCCATGTTTCACCAAATCCAGATTGGCGTGAAATACTTCTTCTTTTAATGCTTCTAACATAAATTTAAAATGAATTTAGTAAAGTGTAATAAATACACTTATTTAAATAAAAAAATATCAAATTGAGAAATGGAGTCCTTGTTGAATGAGTTGATCGTATTTCTCTTTGATGAATCGATAATAAAACGCTCCTTTGCGTGAAGCACTTTTATCTTTTTCTTCCATTTTTTCAAGAATATCCATTGCCAAAATCTTTTTTCTAAAATTACGCTTATCAATATTCTCCTGATAAATAGATTCATACAAATTTTGAAGGGTTGGTAAGGTAAATTGTTCAGGTAACAAATTGAAACCTATTGGTTTTATAGCAGCCCGACGTTGTAATAAATTCAGTGTATCGTTTACCATTAAGGTATGGTCAAAAATAAGCTCAGGGAGTTTGGTAATTTTCACCCAGCGTGCATCATATTTTGCAGCCAGTGAAGTGTCAAACTTTTCAATATCTACCAGTGCATAATAGACTATGGAGACTACCCGTTCCAAATCTCTATCTACCTCACCATAAGCTCCAACCTGCTCCATATAAATATCTTCAATTCCTGTGAACTCACTCACTACTCTTTTGGCTGCATTATAAACGCTTTCAGACTCATCCACAAAACCACCCATCAGCGACCAACCACCTTTCATGGGTTCAAATGGACGCTTTGCAATCAATATATGTAATTCGTTTTCTCTAAACCCCATTATAATACAGTCAACTGCTACGTAGAGTTTGTCTTTATTTTGATAAAATGCAGTTGTCATTGAAATAATATAGTTTTCAAGAGGTTAATATCTACTATTTGCTAACTTAAATTATGGACTTACAAATGAAGTGTAAAGCAAACACTTATATTCCGATTTCAATCACTTGATTTTATGTTATAGAGCATTATTTTGAGATGTTTTATTCTAAACTAATAGTATTGAAGCATCTATTTGCCTTTAACAAATTCCGTTGGGGAAATATCATAAATCATTTTAAAACACTTGCCAAAGTATGATAAGTCATTGAATCCAACCTGATAGCAAGCATCAGATATTGTAACATTACCGGATTTTAGCATTTCGGCTGCTGTATGTATTCGTATAGTCATAACCAATCTGCTCGGAGAAAGATCCGTTAGGTATTTTATTTTACGATATAACTGGGTGCGATCGATACCAATATCATCAGCAAATTTATCAATTTTAAGGTCTGGATTATCAATATTACTTTTCACGTAATCATAAACTTTTCTCATAAACTTAGTATCAGGACTTTCTGATTCAGTTGCCTCGAATCCCTGTACAAGTATTTTATTTGCAAACACTTCTCTTAACACTTCTCTGTTTCTTAATATATTTCTGACTCTTGAAGCCAGAAGATCTACATTGAATGGTTTTGAAATATACTCATCCGCTCCTTCTTCAAATCCTAGTTTATAATCATCTTCAGCTGCTCTTGCCGTTAATAAAATTACTGGTATATGAGATGTTTCATAATTTGATTTAATTTCTTTGCAAAGTTCAAATCCGTTTAGTCCGGGCATAATAACATCTGATATGATTAAATCGGGGCTTAAACTTTTGGCTAATTTTAAACCGGCAATTCCATTATCTGCCTGATGAACAATAAAATCTTTTATAAATACTTCTGAAATAAAGTTTCTTAATTCTGAATTGTCATCTATAACGAGCAATGAATATTTCTTAATTAGCTTTGAATTCACTGATAATGATGTCAATCCCGAAGTGTTTGACACAATAGTTAAACTTCTTCTGAAATCTGATACCTCATTTTCAATTTTTTGTTCATCTATTTCTGAACTACTAAGATGTGCTTTCCCAAGCGGCAGAATGACGTGAAAAGTGGTTTCAACCGATGGAATGCTTTCAGCCCAAATTGTACCGCGTTGAAGTTCAACAAGTCCTTTGGTAAGATTTAAACCTACTCCTGAACC
The DNA here is from genome assembly GCA_037134195.1 of Paludibacter sp. Taxonomy (GTDB): domain Bacteria; phylum Bacteroidota; class Bacteroidia; order Bacteroidales; family Paludibacteraceae; genus Paludibacter. Next base: position 13,562 of record JBAXMR010000006.1, read on the forward strand.
ATAGATAGAACTGGACTCATAATTGTGGGCCTGATAAAAGGGATCAAATAACTTTTGAATATTTTCCTCTGGAACACCAATGCCATTGTCTGTCACCGTTATTTCGATAAAATCCATTACATTTATTGGTAATGAATCAATTTTATTTCCATAGATTTTTTTTAGTTCATTTCTCTCTCTATGTACTGTGTTGATGGTAACCGTTCCATCTTGAAGTGTATGTTTAAAAGCATTCGACAATAAATTCATCATCACTTTCTCCAATTTTGATATATCGTACCAAAAATCATCTCCATCGTAATTGTTCTGTAATGTGAAATTTATATCTCTTTCTTTGGCGATTTGGGAAAAGGCTTCATAAATGTCATTGATAAATTTTTGAAACGGGTAGTTATTACATCGTAATATCAGATTTCCCTCTTCAAGTTTTCTAAAATCCATCAACTGATTAACCAATAACAATAACCTGTTGGCATTCTTATTTAATAGATTCAGAATATTAAGAACCTCGTTATTAAAACTTTCATTTTTTAATAGATTATGTACTGGTCCTATTATTAAGGTTAGTGGAGTTCTTAGTTCATGCGAAAAGTTAGTAAATAATCTCATTCTGGTTTGAAAAACTTCTTCCAGATTTTTCTTTTCAGCTTGTTTTATTTTGATATCATTTTCCAGTTTCTTTTTGTTAAGATAATATCGTAGGAAAATAAAAATCAGACTTAAAGCAAAAAGTGTATAGATTAATTTAGAATACCATGTCCACCAAAACGGAGGATCTATTCTGATAATTAGTGATGTTGGAGTATTGTTCCAAATACCATCATTATTTGCCGATTTTACAAGTAGAGTATATTTGCCATAAGCAAGATTATTGAAATTCAAATGATTGGTGTTTCCCAGATATTTCCATTCATCATCAATCTCTTTGATTTTATAAGCATATTTATTTTGTTTAGAATAAAGATAATTCAACGAGGAAAAATGGACTGTGAATGCTGGAATTTTGTAAGACAGATTGATTTCTTGTTGATTATCCATCCATATTTCTTTGTTGTAATACACTTTGTTTTGATTCAATTGCCAGTAACTGACAAGGTCAATAACAACTTTAGACTTGTTTTTATTGATAGCCAGTTTTAAAGGATTAAATGAAATAAAGCCTTCACTTCCTCCGACAAAGAACTCTCCCTTTGAGTTTTTTACAAAAGAATTTTCACTAACATTGCCTATTTTGAATCCGTTCGTGTTGTTGTAGTTAATAAATTGATTTGTGAGCATATCTAACTTTGATACACCGTCGATTGTGCTTACCCATATATTTTTGTTATTATCTTGTTGAATACCATAAATAACCTGATTGGAAAGTCCATTATTTGAATCAAATATTTCAAAGTTATTTTTAGTTGCATTGTATTTACAAAGTCCTCCTCCAAATGTGCCTATCCATATTTGATATTTATCATCTTCGAAAATTGTACTTATGTTGTTAAGAGGTAGATTTCCGGTTTTACTTGTTTCAACTCTGTAATTTTGATAGGTTTTATATAAGAAATCGTATTTGTATACACCTTCATTTCGGGTTCCTATCCACAAAAACTGCTTTTTATCATCAAGTACGCAAGAGGAAGTATAAAGTTTCAATCTCTTTCCGTTTCTTATTTCCAAACCCTCATCGTATATCTTAGAGTTTTTTAAATACTTGCCAAAACACTCACCGGTATTAGGTGCAACCCATAGATCACCATTAATATCTTCAGAAATACCCTTAACATAGGTCTTTAGTGGAAGCTGTAATTGTTCAGTCCAGTTACAACTTGATGTATTAAATGCGGTTACTCCAAGTGTTGAAATAGAAATGAGCAAATTACCGTCATTTTGTTTATACATTCTTTCTATTCGTTGATTGCCATAAAAAGAATATTTGTTTAATCCAAAATCGTACTTAACTAATCCTTTATTCGATGACAACCAAAGTTTATTTTGAGAATATACTGCAGAAGTAATGCTTGTTTTTTCGAACTGTATTCTTTGGGGAATAGAATAGGTTTTAAAATAATTGTAATTCGGGTTCATGTAGAACAATCCGCTACTCCAGGTCGAAAGCCAGATTCCTCCGGAATTATCCTTACTCATCCAAACAATTCGATTGTCAGATAGGCCATTAATTTCTGCCTCGACTTGCAAATTATATGTGGATTTATCTCCATACAAATCATAAAGTAACAGACCGGAAAGCCCTGATATAAGCAAGCCTTTTTTTTGATCAAGCTCAATAATTGCATCTATATGATTGTTGTATGTTTTGCCAGACTTGTCTCTTAAATCTATCTGAGCGAAATTCTTTGTGGAATAATCAAAAGTTAGTAATCCGCTTTTATTTGTGCCTATCCAATAGGTCCCATCTGATCCTTTAATAATAGTGTTTACGGTGTGACTTCCTGGTAATTTATAACGTTCTAATTTTTCATTATTGCAGTTGTAAATATACAGGCTGTTGAGTTCTGCAAATAGTATTATTCCCTTTTTAACTTCAACGGCAGCAATGACAGGATAACCTCTTTTAATGGTTCTGAAGCTTTTTGATTTTTCGATGTAGTAAGACATTCCAAAATTTGAGCCTACCCAAAGTCGATTGTTCTGGTCTATTAGCAGATTTTTTACAGTATTTATGGGTAGCGATGATGAGTTGTTCTGTGAGTAAAATTTGAGTATTTCTCCGTTTTTTTTATTAATACAATTTAAGCCGTTATAAGTGCCTACCCACATATTTCCAAACCTGTCTTCAGCCAATGAGTTTACATCGTTGCTGGATAATGAATTTGGATCATTTCTGTCAAAACGATATGCCCTGAATCGACTTCCATCATATTTGTTTAATCCATCTCTGGTACAAATCCACAGAAACCCTTCTTTGTCCTGAAAAGTTCGTATCACGGAGTTTATAGATAGACCGTCGTGCATATTCAAATTCTCAAACAAGAATGTTCTGTCAATTGCCTGAATATAGTCTGATTTACCGATAACTAAGCATAAAATACAAATAAGCAACCTTTGTTTAAATAATGTCATTTTCGTAAGATAAGAAATGGGTAGATATGTTAATCACCAATTAGTTTATGCAACAATACATAGACAAAATACTGTTAATTTGGCGTAGGAGTTAATGCCTAAAAAAAGGAAAAATATTATTTTTTGGACAAATATAAATATATTTATTTTCAAAATAGACTTCAAAGCTTACATTATATAACGAAATAGATATTTTTTTTATTCTGCTGCTTTTTATTATGTGACTACCAACTAATACAACATTTGTCACACAAGATTGAGTAATCTAAATATAATTTTGCAATTTGATTATAAATATTAGAATTAATTCAAAAGGAACCTACTAATTATCCGATAAATGTATTTTACAACTAAACGCAGATTGATTTAAGTTTATGAAAGCCAAAATATCGAGTTTGAAAATAAATATTACTAACTCTGAAATTCTTGAAAAAATCAAAGAACCTCAGAATCTCGACCGGGATCAATTGATTGACTTGGTTGAAAAACTTCTTTTGAAATCAAAGTTGTTTTTGGATATTAGTTTTTTATATCAGTTTTTTCCAACTAAATTGTCATCAATTGATAATACTTTCTCCAATCATCATTTAAAACACAACTCTGATTATATTTTAGAATTTGAAAATGCACCTTGTTATTTTATGTTTGCTATTTGTCTTGCGGAAAAGTTTGATAAATATTCAATTGAATACCTAAAAACGGAAATTGAAAAGGAAATATGGAAAATTATAGGAGCAATTACAGTTAGAAAATCATTGGGTATTATGAGTTGGGATATAAAACACCAGATATTACCTATGAAAATTATTGAAATTGATAAAGATATATTATTCCAGCCAATACTATCGAAGAAGCAAACTATTATTATGTTAGAAAGTTATGACTTGCAGTTTTATGACCACAATACACTCTATGGAATTTCTGAATTATCATTAGCAGGTATAGCACCCGTAATATCAAATTAAAACTAAGCTATAATTTCGAGGCAAAAATTGGAAAGAAGCACTGCCTATGGCCAATAGGGTGCTATGTTTTTGAGGAATCCACGAAAAGAACTTATTCAATTTAATGACAATACATTCCATAACGGTGAGGACTCATAGAAATATCAAGATGTACTGAAGTTTTAAATATTTTTTTTACATCATTTTGTTTGTAGATATTTTTATTTCAGTAGTCACAGCTGGCAATTTAATATAAATTTCCAATACTTATGAAAATACGATTATCACTTTTATTTCTGTTTCTGATTTGTATGGTGGCTCAATCACAATCCTACCATACACTAAATTTTAGCGGCAGTTCATCCGACTTTTACACAACAGAAAAGTATTCCGCAGCAGCAAACGGTACAGATTATTATATCACTTTTGATGCAACTTACATATATATAGGAGCATTTCGAACCTCGGGTACATTTGCAGGTACAGATAATCTGGCAATATATATTGATACAGACCCCAACTCAACTCCCGGTAGTGGAACCGGCACTACAAGCGGTCAATCCTACAACGGAGTATCCGGCAGTCTGCCATTTTCAGCCAATTATAACGTACACGCAGAACAAAGTTATCAGGAAGCACGGAGTTATGCCACTAACTGGGCAGGCACTATTTCGGGATTAAGCTACATCACTAACACCACAGCCCGGGAAGTAAAAATCCCATTTACAAGCATTGGAAGTCCCAATTCATTGTATCTGACTATGTGGATAGGCAATGCAGGCGGATTTTATTCAAACGCCCCCGGCACCAATCTGAGCTCTACAGCCAATCCATCCATCACAGGATATTTTGGCGGCTTTGGCGTGAGCAGTACAGGTTGTACACCCGTTTCAATCATCAATACCGCAATCACTGATTTGCTCAGTAACGGAAATCCCGTTTCAGGACTAAGTTATGGGAAAGTCAATATCACATCAGGGTCATATACAGCCAGTGGAAACTTCACAATAGCACCCGGTGGCTCATTGAACCAGAGCGGTGGAACACTCACTTTAGGTTCAAACACCCTGACAATGGCTTCGGGAACAACAATAAACAGTACGGCAGGAACACTAAACGCTGCTGGAAGCACAATCTACTTTAGCGGAAAAGGAAAAATCAGTGGAAGTTCCTCTTTATCTTTAAACAACCTTACAATTGATGGTTCTGCCGGCGATTTAATTGTATTAAGTACAGCCCTTAGTGTTGGAGGTCAGCTTGCATTAAATAACGGAACGCTGACAGTAGGATCAACCCTTACTCTCAACGGTAATTCTCCCACAAGAGTCAACGGAACAATTGATGCGAGCAATCCCGGTGCAATTGTTGCTATCGGTAATGCAGGAACCACAACAATTCCCGCATCACTTTTTAGCGGAAATGTAAATACTCTGTCGGTGATTGGTACCGGTACAACTGTAGCCGGAGATAATCTGAATTGCGTGACCCTGAATAATACCACAGGTGCTACGCTCGATATGGGTAATTATACTATCTCTACTCTCAGCGACCAATCACCATCCGGACCCGGTGAGGATATTGGAACAAGCCCTTCACCTACCATAAACAACAGTTCATCAACCATTAAATTCAATGCCGCAAACAATGGTATTGTTATCAGTAGCGGAACTGTTGTATATTCCTGTTCAACAGGAGGACAAACCATAGCAGCTGGTACTTACTCAGGACTGACATTAAGCAATAGCTCCGGCACAAATACAGCAGGAGGAGATATTGCCCTGAGCGGAACACTTAGCACTACTGCCGGTGGAACTTTTGATTTGGGAACAAACTTATTGAGTTCGGTAAATGCAGTTGCAGGTCACGGAATAATAGAAACTCAAAACACCAATTCAACACCCGTTCCTTCAGCTAAGACCTGGAGTGGCATGCTGGTTTACAACGGTACTTCACAACAAACTGCAGTAGCCGGAACATTTGAAAAGCTATTAATTGACAATCCAGTTGATGTGTCTCTGAATGACAGTGTGCTTGTAAACAGTCTGTTGACAATAAACAGCGGAAAATCTCTCACTATTAATACCGGGGGTAAACTGGATGCCTTTCGGATAATAAATAATGCAGGTGTTTCGGGTCTGACAGTAAACTCGGCTCCGAATTCGGTAAACGGGTCGTTGATATTTCATAATCCTTCTGATTCTACTGTGGCAGCTACTGTGGCAATGTATTCAAAGGCAGCGGCATCAACCTTTACCAACGGAAAATACTCGAACTATAAATGGCAATTCTTCGGAATACCCATTCAATCTGTTGATGCAAACCCCACATTTCAGGGGTCCTATGTCAGAAAACAGGAGGAAACGGGAACCAGCTCTTCCAGCCTGTGGGTCAATCAGACTAATTCCTCGGTACTGATTCCTTTTGCAGGTTATGAAATCACTCAGGCCTTGCCAACAACAATCTATTTTCAGGGTTCACTGCTCAACACCGATTATTCTGCTACTCTATCCTACACATCTGCAGCAATGTATCCCGGACAGCATCTTCTGGCAAATCCATATACTGCAGCCATTGATATAACCAAACTAAATTTCGGGACTCAAATGGATTCCTGTGTATATCTGTATAATACAGGTTCCTATAACGATTGGGCGAGCTATTCAGGTTCAGGGAGCGGAGATAATCCGGGGCAATACAAAGTTGCTCCGCAAAAAGTGGCCGGTACAGCCGGTATTCCGGGTCAGATACCTTCAATGCAGGGATTTCTGGTGGCTGCTAAATCATCCTCTTCCGATGCAACAATCAGTATACCCTACAGCTCGGTAATTACCCGCAACAAATTGGCACAAAAACTCAAATCAGTGACCGACAGTGTTAACTCCCCAATGATTTTTACACGAATCGATATTGCCGGAACACGCTTTAATGATGTAATGTGGTTATTTACTGACCCGACCACATCACATAGCTATAACAATGGTTGGGATGGTTATAAATTCCTGGGCTCGTCACTTGCTCCACAACTGTGGGCGATGGAAAATGATGGGGATTATCAGGTGGATGCTGTGGATGATATCAATGATACTAATCTGGGTTTTATAACAGGTGAAGATACAAACTACAGCCTTACATTCACACACGGAAACTTGAACCTGAAATATCCCGCACTTTATCTGCTTGATTTGGTTGACCCTAATAATCCGGTGGTTACTGACATTACACAGAGTGGAACAAAGTATTCTTTCAGTGCCGTACAGTCATCTTCAGCGGTGAGTCGCTTTAAAATTGTGAGCAACCCGGGCGTTGCTACATCATTGCAACATTCATCCGGAAATAACCTGAACATTTACTGCACTGAAAAATCAGTATTTTATATTCAAAACAATTCCGGCTCAGATGGAAATGTTGAGATTTCGGAAATCAGTACCAAACCGTTGATGAAAAAACAGTTTAAGGCAAACGGTATTACTGCTATTCCTTATAATCTTCCAGCTGGAACCTATATTGCAAAGCTTGTTACTCCAGGTTCAACTGTTGTGAAAAAACTTGTACTGAAGTGATAATTGAGAAGTAATCTGCAATAATTTCATACTATCAAAAAGATTAAATAATGAGAATAAATAACTTTCATTGCTTGTATTCTCATTTCGGGACTAAATCAATTTTTTTTATGCTTAAAATTCAACAAAAAAGAATTCACTTTGGAGCAATTTAGCAAAACACATCGTCCGTTTCGATACAATGTGTTAATATCATGCACAATCAAATGAAGTACTGAGAGTAAATTAAAAAGTATTCGAACTTGAAATTCCGATATAGCCATTGGCAGAGAAAATGATATGATAACTATTTTAAACTAATCAATAAATTATGCTGAAATTCTATTTATTATGTACAGCCTTCGTGTTAGCTCTTTTTGTTCAATCAAAGGCTCAAGATTTTAATCTAACGAATTTTCCAAAAGGAAAAACTCCGCAGGAAATAGGAATCCGCATTGCCGGGAAATTTCTAAAAACAGGTAATTCGGAATTTGGGAATCCACATCCAAATAATCCACCAACCCATATTACCTACCCTGATGTATGTACGTGGCTGGGAGGGATGTGGTTTGCTGAGGTTACGAATGATAAACAATTATTTAACCGCTTTGAATCGCGTTTTGCTCCATTATTCGACAAACAAGCGAACCTGCTTCCTCAACCCAACCATGTGGATAACAATGTTTTTGGTTCAGTGCCGCTTGAACTCTATTTGAAAACAAATCAGGAGAAATACCTCAGGTTGGGGTTGAAATATGCCGATAGCCAATGGGCCTTACCTGAAGGTGCAAGACCCGAAGAAAAAGCGTGGTCAGATCAAGGATATTCGTGGCAAACCCGTATCTGGATGGACGATATGTTTATGATTACAACCGTTCAGTCGCAGGCATACCGGGCCACGGGTGATCGGAAATACATTGACCGTGCAGCCAGAGAAATGGTTCTTTACCTCGATAAAATTCAACTCAAGAACGGATTATTCTACCATTCGCCCGAAGCTCCTTTCAGTTGGGCACGTGGAAATGGCTGGATGGCAGTTGGTATGACCGAAGTTCTAAGGATGGTTCCGAAAGATTACCCTAATCGGGCACGCATTATGGAAGGTTATCGCAAAATGATGGCTGCTTTGCTAAAATATCAGGAAAAAGATGGTATGTGGCGCCAAATAATCGATGATCCTGAAGCCTGGAAAGAAACTTCAGCAACTGCTATGTTTACGTACGCATTCATCACCGGAGTAAAAAATGGCTGGCTTGATCAAAAGACCTATGGCACAGCAGCACGCAAAGCCTGGCTGACTTTGACTTCGTATATTAATGCCGATGATGACTTGACCGAGGTGTGTGAAGGTACTAACATCAAAAACGATCGTAATCATTACTTGCAGCGCAGACGCATTATAGGCGACCTGCACGGTCAGGCACCGGTATTGTGGTGTGCAACCGCGCTTTTAAGGTAAATCTGAATATCCTTACTGAACTTAAACATAAGTTTGTTGCATCATTTATTTTGTTTTACAGGATATTTATTCTTTTCAATTCTTTTAAGTTGTATTTTTGATTTTTTTGAAGATTGAATTAATTATAATTTTTCCTACTTCTATAGTTTACAACATTTTTCATAGTATATTTACTAAGATTAGGATAGCTTTGTAATGTAATAAAAATAATTATATCACTCATAAATCAGTAAAAATTGAAACAAGAACAAATTCAATTGGGCACTCCTTTTTTTGTGTCATACATTTTGGTTGACAAGTGATAAAATTAAATATCAGATAATTTCAAAGAAAATAATTATCAATGACAACCACAATAAAGAACGTAGGTTTTAAAATTGTTTTTCTCTTATTGTTTGCAACAGGTGCTTTTTCACAACCCCGTATCGACACCGGTTTATCAAGTGGAGAATGGAGAATGCCTTTTGATGCATCCGGATATGCGGATAAACCCTGCAATTCGTATTCAAACTACAATGATGTGAATGGCAAACCTGCTCAGATCTTGTGGGGACAAGCTCCATTCAATGATTTTGGATCCAGACAGGTCACTTTTGACTATACCGGTCTGCGTAAAATACGTCAAGTGCCTGCTCCGGGCATTCATCCCAGAATCTTATGCACACCCGATGATTTGCCTGAAATGCGTCGTCGATTAAAAGAAACCCGCTGTGGGCAGGAGTCTTGGAAAAACCTGCTTTGCTGGACAGAGATGATGAAAGGAAATTACGATGATAAAGCTGAATATGCAAAGCCAGACGTTTGGAAAGGGCAATTTGGCGGTCTTCACAGTCGTGTTCCTCTATTTCGATTGGGTTTGAAGCGGGAGAGTGGAGATAATTACAACCGCAGTGCAATCGCTGCGAAATGCTACAACTCCCTGATTGATGGAACTGCCGTTGATTTTCCTACTTTTTATTGGAATGTATTTTCGCTTGAAGCCTTTCGTTGTTTAATTGAAAATGATAAATCCGGAGCTGAAAAGTTGGCCGCAGCTGTCGTTACAGCCATGCGTTTGGATCAGGCAAAACGCGATGCGGAACGGGCAAAGAAACCATCGCCACAACCCATCGAACAGCCCGTTGGTGATTTTCAGTTGGCGTTTACCTATGATTTTATCTATCAATGGCTTTCTCCCGAACAGCGCAAGTTAATCCACGATGAGTTGCTGGTCGGTACCTGGTCGCACGACAATTACGGAACATTTAATACGGCTACTACTTCACGCGCTAATTGGGCTACTTTTTCGTATTGGCTCTATGAAGTGCTTGCTATCGAAGGCGAAGCAGGATTCAACGATCTCAAAGTTAGGGGAATGTATCGGGGCTGGCGCAATTTGTTTACCTATGGTTGGTTTCAATCGGGTGCAACTTATGAAGGAGAGGCCAAAAATCAACTGGGAATGGATGGCGTTTTGATGTTTGCCATGCGACAAAAAGCATATAATTTCGAAAATCTCTCAGCGCATCCCTATTTGTTTGCCAATGCTACCAAATTTTTCCCTCATAGCATCATTCCTACGCTCGATGGGTTTGTGAAATACGATTTATTGGGTGGTAGTCGGATAAAAGCCGGAGGATTTACTCCTTGTGATTTACTTGGCTTGAAATATGTTTATCCCGATAATAAAATCATCGACTTCGTTTACCGATCGGCAGTTCATGATGATTACAGCAATATTCCTGATCGTCCCGATGGCTATTACAACGGCTTGTTGTTTTATCTGATTTATGCAACCGATTTTGATCAATCGAACAACAATCCTGCTGCATTGAACCTTGGCAATACCTTTTTCTGTGGAGAAAGAGCGTTGATGATGACACGCAGTGGTTGGGATAGCAAAGATGCGCTGATGTTGAATATGCACGTTCGTCAGTTCAACGGAGGTCATGCCTCTTCCGATCGCAATGCCATTATGCTTGGCGGTGCAGGTCGCATCTGGTCGCCAGTCCAGGGAGGCAGAGCTTACGAAAATTTCAAAAACAGTGTGGTGGTGATCGATCATAAACCTCAAAATTTGAATACACCCGGCACAGTGGTCGATTTTAGTGATACCGATCTCTCCACATTCATTACCGGTGATGCGAAGTACAGCTGGGATTGGAACCTTAAGTTTTTAAATAAGTCGAAAGGCTATTATACTGCCGAAGATGTAAAAGAAAACAAGGTGGAGCTGCCCAAAGGGTACGAGGCTGAAAAACATACCGTTAATGATTTTAGTTATTTGAAATTACTCTATTCCTATTTGAATGTGCCGGTATTCCAATCACCTCATTGGATTTTGCCCAACGGCGCTTTGAGTCCTGTGGTTCGTGCACCCAATTATCCGGTGAAAAAAGCATTTCGAACAGCCGGTATTGTGCGTGGAAAACATCCTTTCGCATTGGTTGTTGACGATATCTGTAAAGACGACTCGGTGAGGCATTACGATTGGATATTGACCCTTGAGTATGATATTCAGATTGTAAGTATAAATAGAGTTAGCAAAACCGAAACAGACATTATACTCACCGGTTCAGACCCTTTGCAACTAAAGAGTTTACCCAAAAATCCACTGCCGGCAATGTGTGAAAATACAAATACTCCCGCTGGGCAACCAATGCTTTTGGTGCGTGTGTTGAATTGTAAAACAACCAATAACACCATAAACCCGACAATAGATGAGTTGATGCCGGCGGCAAATAGCAAAGAATTGCGTGTTCGTCGATTGATAATTCCTGCTGATGCGGTATCACCCGATTTTAAGATTATGTTATTCCCTTATCGTCAGGGTGATTCGTTGCCTAAAACTACTTGGAGCAAACCTAATTCTAGTTTAAATGTCCAATGGAAAGATCAGGTCAATATTGTTCATTTTTCAATTACAAATACAGGATATACCAAAATGAAAATTGAAACTGTAAAATGAATTTATTCGATTTAATTCCTAAATAATTTTTTACGCATGAAGTACTTTCTTTTTAGCACATTCTTATTTATATCCTTATTTACAGAAATCGCATCAGCCCAACCCCGTATAGAAAACGATTTGTCAGGCAGTGGTTGGAAACTCCTTCGTGATAAAGATGCGAAATGGAAAGACGATCCGTTTTTTCTGCCTCCGGTGAATGTTGCGTTGCTGCCTTTTAATATCCCTTCCGGTGGTTGGAATAGCCTTAACTCGCCAGCAGCCAAAGATGTCAGCATACCCGGAACAGCCGAGCAATACCTGCAACAAAAATCCGGTCCCGATAGCGTGATTTTAGGCGTTACGTGGTGGTACCGTAGCCTTTCCATTCCGAAAGTGGCTACCGGAACCAAAATTCTGTTGCGGTTTGAAGGCACGCGCTATCGTTCCGAAATTTTCGTCAATCAGCAATTGGTGGGTTATGATTTTATTGGAAACACACCCTTCGATCTCGATATTACCCGTGTAGTGAAATCCGGTCAACCGGCTCAATTAGCCGTACGAATTACCAATCCCGGAGGCATATACGATTGGAAAGACAACAACATAAAATGGGGAACACGCACCGTTGCAGGCAGTTTGGGCTTTGGCGGTATCACCGGCAGAGTGAAAATGGTGGCTTGCAATCCGGTGTACGTGGAGGATATCTATGTGCAAAACACTCCGGTATATACCACTGTGAATGCTCAGGTAACCATTCAAAACACCTTAAAGAAAGAGCTTGTTCGTGATTTTACCGTTCGGGTATTGGATAAGAAAAGCCCGACAACCGAAGTGTTCCGTGCCGAACTGAAAAATGTTCGTCTAAAACCAGGGTCAAATACGATTACCACAAAGATTTCAGTTCCACAGGCTAAACTGTGGGATGTGGAAAATCCTAATTTATACCTTTGTGAGGTTTCGTCCAAAGAAGACAACCGATTGGTCGATACGGATACCAAAACCTTCGGCTTTCGCTGGTTTGAATTAGCTGGTATTGGCAACGATGCTATGTTGCGCCTCAATGGCAAACGCATTGTGCTTCGCACGGCTATCAGCTGGGGTTTTTGGCCTGCTTCGGGCAATGTCCCCACACCTGAATTAGCCGAGAAACAAATCCGCACGGCCAAGGCGCTGGGCTTGAATATGCTTAACTTTCACCGCTGCATCGGACAACCGTTGTTGCTTGAAAAAGCTGACGAATTGGGACTTCTATACTACGAAGAACCCGGCAATTATGCGGCTGCCACTCAATTTCCTTTCACCCGTGCTATGATGACCGAACGTCTGATGCGCATGGTTCAGCGCGATCGCAGCCACCCAAGCATGATTATGTATTGCATGCAGAATGAGGTGCGCGATGTGCCCGACTCCACTTTTCAGGTCTATAAAAACGATATGCGCGATGCACATCGCCTCGATCCGTCCCGCACCATTGTCCGCACTTCGGGCTGGGCACAGGGCAACGATATCGACGACCAGGCAAAATTGAACATGCGACCATTTGACAGCATTCAATACATGAACGGCTGGTACGATTTCCACCGTGCAGCCGGAATGCATACATGGCTACAATCCTATTACAAATCGCCGGACAATTATTACAGTAAGACCGACAATAAAAAGGAAATCGTCTATTGGGGTGAAGAGGGAGCCCTTTCTTCACCGCCGCGCATCGCAAAAATCAAAGCCGACCTTGACAAACTCAGCTCACCAGGATGGGATGGAGCTATGTACAACGAGCAATACACCGATTTTGCCAATTATTTCAAAAGTAAAAAACTGACACCGTTTTTCTTGACGATTGATGCCCTGACTTCTGCTATGGGAGCCATTTCATTGGAACACCAGGGACGCAAGATTGAAAATTTTCGTATCAATAACCTGGCTGATGGTTATGCCGTAAATGGCTGGGAGTCGGAGATTTTGGAAAACCATTCCGGAATCGTGGACTGTTTCCGTAACCCCAAAGCCGATCCCGCTATTCTGGCATATTACAATCAACCACTTTACATAGCCGTGAAAACCCGCCAGCAAGTTGTTGAAATGCCCGGAAAGGTGCTGGTTGATTTTTATATCGTGAATGAGAAAAATGTAACCGGAAACAAAACTCTTCAGGTTTCTGCAAAAAGTCCGGAAGGAAAAGTGATTTTTACCAAAGATATTCCTGTAACCGTAACGGGTGGTGATGTTTATGGTCAATTGCTGGCTCAGGGCATTGAAATTCCGGTAAATGCAGGAGGTGGAATGTATAAACTGGAGGCTAAACTGATGGATCAAACCGGATTAGCAATCACCTCGGGTCACGATGAAGTGTTGGGTGTGGATTGGAAATCGGTAAAACTGCCCGGTACAGGTGCTGTTTGGGAATCGGGCTCAACCGTTTTCAATTTTCTGAAAAATGAAAAAGCGACCAATGTATCAGTTTACAAAGAGTCGTTGCCCAAACTGGATTGGGCAGTGGTTGCCCGTTCACCCAAAGGAGGAGATATGAACCTTGTCCCCACTGAACAATTAGTGGATGTAAGTGGTAAAAACAAGGGTGTTACGGTGACTTACTTTAACGGTCTGAATTTCGAAAAGCAGGTGGCACAGCAAACTGAAAATCAAATCAATCTTGTGGTTAATGAAGGTGCAACTCCGCATCCTGCTATTCCGGGTACGTTTAATTACAGCATTCGGTGGGAAGGCCAGCTCATTCCTCCCTATACCGGATTGTACTCTTTTGAAATGGATTACGCATCGGGTGGAGATGTTATTTTTGAAATAAACGGACAAAAAGCAACCACTGTTTCGCGCACAAAAAGCACGCTTTCGTTGAATCTCGAAGCCGGAAAGCCTGTAGCTATTAAAGCTGAACTTCAACATAAACGATACAGTGGAGCAGTCCGGCTATTTTGGTCAACACCCAATCCGAACGGCTTTGATGGACAAAAGCTAATCGACCGCGTGAAGAACGAGGGTACCACCCTGGTTATTATTGAAAATGTAGCTTCCTGGATGGATTTAATTACTAAAAACACCCCTGTGAAGTACAACGATAAATTCACTATTGGCGGCAACTGGTTGGGTGGAACGCACTTCGTGAAAGAACACCCGCTCTTTAAAGGTTTGCCGGTTAATTGCGGACTCAGCTGGCCGTATGAAGCCGTGGTGAAAAATGGTAATGAACGCATTGGACTACAACTTGAAGGCGAAGAACTGCTGGTAGGAAACTACCATTGCTATCCGCAGAAACTGGGTACGGCGGTAGGAATTATTCCCCTTGGAAAAGGAAGAATTATCTTCTCCACACTGGAGATTTTCAACAACCTTACTTCCACCGAATCTACCGCTTCGGTTGCTCGTAAGTTGTTGTGTAACTATATTTTATATGGGCATCAATAATTGAAATTGGAAAACCTCTTTAGGTTGTTTTTCTCCTAAAGAGCTTATGTTATTGCTCAATGACAGATCAACCGGAGCAGTATTTTCCTGAATAATAACATTGTATTCGTTCCTCAATAATGAAAAAAAATACACTTACAAAAATTAACACGCGGATTCTTATTCTATTTTTTGCAAGTGCAATGGCTTGTGTATCGGTTAGTGCCCAGTATTTTCCTGCCGGAT
This sequence comes from Paludibacter sp., assembly GCA_037134195.1. GTDB lineage: Bacteria > Bacteroidota > Bacteroidia > Bacteroidales > Paludibacteraceae > Paludibacter. The sequence goes on from JBAXMR010000006.1 coordinate 29,150, forward strand.
TTTCGAAGAGTAGAATTAACCTTTGGTTCGATGCCTCAGATGCGTCCACATTTACAAACACTTCCGGCATTGCCACATGGAAAGATAAAGCCAACAACCTGTCGGCAATAGCACCTTCATCCATTTACTCTCCTGTGTTGAGTACCTTAAACGGGAAATCGCTTGTAGAGTTTAATGGAGTCAAGGTGTTGAACATTGCCGATAACGGTTTGCTCGATCCCTCTACAGGCTACCATTTGGCACAAATGGTCTATACCTATCCCGATGCACCAACGACAGTGACTGATTTTCGATATGGAACTTACACCAGGAACTCATCTACAACGAATACTCCTTCCATCTCTTTAAATTATTATGCATCGCCCGATAATGCTTACCGACTACGTATGACGGTAAATACCACCTCCTTAGCCATTGGGTATGGCGCGTCGTCTACGCCTGATTTAAGAGCTTCGTGGGGTTTGATTGAAAACTTTGCATCCTCAACCACCGGCTTAATGTATATTAGATTAAATGGGGGCTCCTACAAAAGTTCAGGCTACATATTCGCTGACAATACCAATCCGGTATCGTTGGGAAATCGCTATCAGTACTATACGAATGTACATTGGGGAATCGGAGAGACAGTCCTTATTGGAAGTGCCCTTGGAAATAGCGGGCGGAAAATTTTAGAAACCTATTTGGCCTGGAAATGGGGTGCTCAGTCTAATTTATCACCTACATTAGCCAATTTGTACAATCCTTCCAACGCGGCGTACTTCAATAACCTCGTTGGTATTGGAATGGAGAGTGCAACCGACAGTATTTCTTCCACCGGATCTTCCAACGGGCTGGGCTTTATGAATCCGGCAAATTACGGATACCTTCACGAATCGGGTGACTATTTGCTTGCTGCTGACAATGGGTGGTCTGGAATTAATGCACTGGGAGGCGGATTTACCAATTGGAAACGCAGCTGGTACGTCACCAAGACCGATGTGGGCAATAATGGAGGACTTGTTTCGCTTTGCTTCGATTTTGATGCAAGCGGTAGTGGTCTGACTGTCAATACTTCTGTCAACAATTATTATCTGATATACAATGCCACCGATGGCACTTTTGCCAATGGCAGTAATTATGTGATTCCCGTTTCATCTCAACAACAGGTAGGAAACACCAACAAGTATGTTTTTTCAGTTGATGTATCCAATCTAGCCAATGGATTTTATACCTTAGTATATGCGCCGAAGTCCACTCCGCTAACGAATTTACCCAATTACAAAGCGTTTGCAAACACTGTTTCTTTGTCGGCACCCCGATTGCTAACCCCTTTTAGCGGCAATGGATTTGCATATATCACCTGGTCAACGGACAGCATGAATTACCAACCCTATGGTTACAACATTTATGCTGGAACTTCTCGCAATTCGCTCACCCTGGTAGGGAACACGGCTAATCCCACTACCAATGGATATGTATTGAATGGACTTACAAACGGTACGACCATTTATTATTGTGTAAAAGCCTCACTGATACCCGGCAAGGAGAGTCGCAGTTCCGATACGCTCAGCGTAAACCCAAATCAGAGTGCTGCACAATGGATTACACTTCCGCAGTATGCCGGCAACCTGAATCTGATGATGCAGGCAGCACCAGCGACTAATGCTCCATTGGAGTATTATTTTGATTGTACAGCGGGTGGCGGTCATGCCAGCGGTTGGCAAAGCAGCAGTTTTTATACCGATGGCTCATTGATAGAGGGAAATAGCTACACGTATCGAATTAAAACCAGACTCACGGGCAATACTACTACGGAATCGGGCTGGTCTGCACCGGCAACAGTCACTGTTAATAGCGCACTTCAGGGAGGATTTGCCTACAAACTGGCGGATTTGGATACTACTTCAATATTTGCGCCGCTGGGTATCGGACCGGCAGGTTATCACCCTTTGAAACAAGACTTTTCGGGTATGAGAGCCATTAAACATGCTCCACCTTTCGGTGTTCACCCGCGGTTGTATTGTAATCCGGAGGATTCAACCGATATCAAAAACCGCTTTAAAAACACCTATAGTGGACAAGCTATTTCCAAATTTATTCATGCTTACACCATGTTGCTTCAATTGGGCTCATCGTTCAACAGTAAAGCCTCTTATAACATAGCAGATGCCTACGGAACACCTATTGTGTACAATACCGGACTTTTTAATGCAAAAACTACGTATGATAAATTGGCGGCAGGAGATACCACCGGTTATTACAACTTATGGGGCAACCGTAGTATTCAAATGGCCTATGTTTTCAGTCAAGAGGCGTTTGAGTGCTGGTTGTTTAAAGGAACAACCGATACTTCGACCAATACAAACTATGCTGCAAGGGCAGCTAAACTGGCAAAAGTGATTACCCTTTGGGCAAAATGCCTGTTGAGTGATCCTGTTCCGTCGCAACAACTATCGTATGCCAACCGCGACCGCTTTGGAGGATTCAATATGGCCTTAACCTACGATTTTATTTATCCACAAATGACGAAGGAACAACAGGACACCGTTCGAATGGCACTTCTGGCTATTGCCGCCAAAAGTACCGATCTGTGGGGTTATGCAACACCATCCTACACCAATACCATCAATTGGGCCACCTTTGGATACGAAATCATGCCCAACATGGTTCTCGAAGGTGAACCGGGTTATAGCGATGTTCAGGAAACGGCTTTAAAAACCTGGGCGCGGGGGGTTTGGATTTTTCTCAATTATGACATTTATCCTGCTACAGGAAACATGTATGAAGGAACCGGAAAAGATCAACTGAACGCCTGTATATTAGTTGCAATGGCTAAAAGAGGATACAGCATGATTGGCCATCCTTCGGTGCGTAGTTTTGGCACCAGGTATTATCCGGCTATCATTCAGCCTTATGGTTACTCATTTCTGGGCACAGACTTGCTGGGTGGAACGGGAAATACGAATGGCAGTTACATCGACGACCCAGCCACAGGAGCATGGCGAAACAATCCGCTTGATATTCTTGGGTTAAAATGGATATTGCCCAATGATACCACGGTGGATTTCTGCTGGAGAAACTACATCCAAAAACATCGCTCCAATCTGCCTGATATTACTAATTCTTACTGTTATCCGCTTGTAAATAATAATTATTCTTACTTCAACATCAATATTCCGGCTGCCATCTTCAGTAGCGATTATTTCACAACTCCTTTTGCAAATGAGGCACAGACAGCCTTTAAAAACAACAAACTCTATCTGGATTCTTTGGGAGGTTTTGCTGCATTACGGAGTGGTTTCGATGTCAATGCAGCTACCCTGTTTTTTCATAACAGGCAGGATTTGGGAGGACATGCTTACGCCAATAAAAACGATATTGTGTATAGTGCTCTTGGGCGGAGTTGGATTTCGAGGGTGACTACGCATGCCAATGGCGCATACCCTTACACCTATCCTACCTATGCCAGCTCTTGCTTGTTAATTAACGATATGGGCTCTTGCAGTCCAAATTGGAAAATTGTAGCAGGAGTAGTGCCACTTGCACCCGGTACTATCGTGGACTTCAAAAATACACCGAATCTGCTCACTGTTGCTGGAGATGCGACAGAACCCTACAGCTACCAGTGGGATGTGGGTAATAGTCAGTCTTACACCGGGGATAATCCGAATTTATCCATTTCCGGGGCGGAGATTATCAATTACGGCTTGAACCATTATCGTTATTCACCCTCGTATAGCTGCGATAATATCAGTCTGTACAATTATTTGAACTATACTACTGATTCTGCGATAGTCTATAAAAGAGCGATTCGTTATCCGTTCAATGTCTGTCAAAAAGTATTCCGAACAGTGGGGATGATACAAATGTCTAAACCATTTGCCCTGATTGTGGATGATGCGCAAAAAGACAACAACGTGAACAATTACAAATGGCTGGCACAAATAGCCCACGATTTGACCATTGAAAGTACGACGGTCAACACAACGGATGCGAACTACCGAAACGATATAATACTGAAAGAGCCTGGCACTACAGGCAATCGTCGGTTTCTGGTTCGCATATTGAATAATACCGGTGCTGCCAATCCGGCAATTCCGGGAATCATTGACTCAGTGGATAGCTACGTGAATCATCGCTTAGTCATCGAAAGCAACAGCATTGACCCCCAATTTAAAATCATGCTTTTTGCCTACAACAGTGGCGATCAGCTTCCGCTAACTTCGTGGAATCCGTCGCACACCATCGTCACGGTAAACAATAATGGCTCTACCCGATACATTGCTTTCCCGATGGATACCAAAGGAAGAACCAATATTCAAATGCTCGATGCTGTGCCTACATCTCCTGCCGGGCTCAATGCTACCGGCTACAGCAGTCAAATCAAACTGTCCTGGACTGCCGCTGCTGGTGCTACAGGATACAACCTTTACCGATCAACCACTTACGGAAGCGGTTATACCCTTGTGGCCAGCGGCCTGAATACAACTACGTTTAACGATTCAGGTCTGACTGCCGGTGTGCGCTACTATTACATCGTGACACAAATCAATTCGGGCAACGAAAGTAATGCTTCAACTGAAGCCTACGCCATGCTGTCGGCAGCCGGTCTCTCCGATACCGGAGATGATGCAGGTATTGTTGTTTACCCCAATCCGGCAAGCAACCGGTTAAGGATTCAGAATGCTGACGATTCAGAATTGTCAGTTGTTAACCTTGTTGGTGTTGCTGTTTACAGGCAAAAATGCAATTTGTCTCAGTTTAGCATGGATGTATCTGCTTTCCCTGCAGGAGTCTATGTATTAACGGTTCGTAAAAATAAAAAATTCCTGAATTATCAATTGCTGATTGAGCATCGATGCCTCGAAAATGAAAAGTAAAAAAATATTAGGTTAAACTGTACACATATCCATCTTGCAAAACAAATCAAAAACACATGCAAAAATATTTTACAAATCAATTAATTAGTAGGATCTTAATCCTGTTTTGGATAAATGCGATGGTATTTACTTCAATCCATGCGCAGTATTATCCTGCCGGATTTTCAAAGAGTAAAATCAATCTTTGGTTCGATGCATCCGATGCGTCCACTTTTACCACCACATCAGGAATAGCTACGTGGAAAGACAAAGCTAACAACCTGTCGGCTATAGCTCCCTTATCAAGCTACAGTCCTGTGTTGAGTACCATAAACGGAAAATCACTTGTGGAGTTTAACGGAACTAAAGTGTTGAACATTGCCGATAATGCCTTAGTCGATCCTGCTACAGACTACCATTTGGCACAGATGGTGTTTGTATATCCCGATGCGCCAATCACCGTCAACGATTTCCGCCACGGTACCTATACACGGAACTCTTCGTTGGCAAATACCCCTTCCATTTCTGTGAGTTATTATGCCTCGCCTGAAAATGCCTATCGGCTTCGACTTACTGTAAATAATCCCTCATTAGCGATTGGAGGAGTCGGAACATCAATTCCCGATTTAAGAGGCTCCTTGAGTTTGTTGGAAAACTATGCCTCTGCCTCTCAGGGGCTGATGTATGCGAAACTGAATGGTGGATTTGATAAAAGTACATCCTACTCTTTTTCCAATAATACCAATCCGGTTTCGCTGGGCAACCGCTATCAATATTATACAAATGTACATTGGGGAATCGGAGAAACAGTGCTTATAGGCTGTTCTCTTGGAGATTGTGGTCGTAAGATTTTAGAATCTTATCTAGCCTGGAAATGGGGAACTCAGTCTTCTTTATCCCCTTTGGTAGCCGGTCTCTACAATCCATCCAACAGCGCTTATTTCAACAACCTGGTGGGGATAGGTATGGAGAGTTCCACCGACACCATTTCAGCCACCGGCTCTTCCAATGGACTGGGGTTGGCAAATGGAGTAAATTTCGGGTTTTTGCATGAGTCAGGCGATTACCTGCTTGCAGCTGACAATGGATTGTTGGGGACAACTACGCTTGGCGGCGGATTTATCAACTGGAACCGCAGCTGGTACATTACCAAGACTGATGTGGGCAACAACGGAGGACTTGTTTCGATTTGTTTCGATTTTGATACAAGCGGCAGTGGTGTTACCGTGAACACTTCCGACAATAATTATTACCTGCTTTACAATGCTACCGATGGCAGTTTTGCCAATGGCAGTAATTATCTGATTCCGGTTTCATCTCAGCAACAGGTGGGTAGTACCAATAAGTATAATTTTTCAGTTGATGCATCCAATTTAGCCAACGGGTTTTATACGTTGGTATATGCGCCGAAGTCAATTCCGGTAACCAATCTTCCCAATTACAGCGCTTTCGTTTCTTCCATTTCATTGCCTGCTCCAAAAATGCTTAAACCCTATAGTGGTAATGGCTTTGCTTATATCATCTGGACAACGGATAGTCTGAATTATACACCCGACGGTTACAACATTTATGCCGGAACCAATAGGAATTCGCTTACTTTGGTGGGTAGCATAGCTAATCCGACTACGCATGGTTATGCGTTGACCGGACTTACCAACGGTACGGCTGTCTATTATTGTGTTAAAGCCTCTGTGATGCCCGGCAAGGAGAGTCGCAGTTCCGACACGCTCAGCGTGCAATCTGCTTTAACTGATGCACAGTGGATTACACTCCCGCAATATGCCGGCAATCTCAATCTGATGATGCAGGCAGCACCATCCGCCAATATTCCGCTGGAGTATTATTTTGACTCTACGGTGGGTGGCGGTCATGCCAGTGGTTGGCAAAACAGCAGTTTTTATACCGACAGCTTACTGACAGACGGCAAAAGCTACACCTATCGGGTCAAAACCAGACTACCGGGCAATGTTGCTACGGAGTCGGGCTGGTCTGCACCGGCAACGGTCGCTGTCAATAGTTCGCTTCAGGGCGGTTTTACTTACAAACTGGCGGATTTGGATACGACTACGATCTTTGCACCGCTGGGTACCGGGCCTGTAGGTTACCATCCATTGAAACAAGACTTTACGGGCATGCGGGTTATCAAACACGCTCCTCCTTTCGGTGTTCACCCACGATTGTATTGCAACCCCGAAGATTCGACCGATATCAAGAACCGGTTTAAAAATACCTACAGCGGACAGGCTGTTGCCAAATATATTCATGGCTTTACTATGATTTTACAATTAGGTTCTTCATATAATAGTTCGGCTTCTTATAATATTGCTGATGGGTATGGAACACTTATCAATAAAAACTTACCAAATGTGAAAGTGTATTACGATAAACTGGCAGCAGGTGATACCACAGGTTATTATAACCTCTGGGGCAATCTTAGTGTTTCTATGGCGTATTCTTTTAGTCATGAGGCGTTTGAATGTTGGTTGTATAAAGGCACCATCGACGCATACACCAATACGAGCTATACTACCAGGGCTGCCAAACTGGCGAAGGTGATTACCCTTTGGGCCAAATGCGCCTTGAATGACCCCATTCCTTCGCATCATTTATCGTATGCCAACCGTAATCAGTTTGGGGCATACAATATGGCTTTGGTTTACGATTTTCTTTATCCGCAAATGACAAAAGGACAGCAGGATACCGTACGGATGGCGCTTCTGGCAATATCTTCGAAAAGCACAGATATAAATGGCTATGCCACACCATCTTACACCAATGCAACAAATTGGGCCACTTTTGAATATCCCATTATGCCCAATCTGGTACTCGAAGGAGAACCAGGGTATGGTGCTGTGCAGGAAGCATCCTTGAAAACCTGGGCGCATGGAGTATGGAATTTTCTTAATTATGACATCTATACTGCAACCGGAAACGTTTGCGAAGGAATTGGAAAAGATCAATTGAGTGCCTGTATGCTCTATGCAATGGCTAAAAGAGGGTACAGTATGATTGGTCATCCTTCGGTACGTAGTTTTGCCACCAGGTATTATCCGGCTATTATTCAACCCTATGGCTATTCTTTTCTGGGTACCGATTTACTAGGGGGATCCGGAAGTAGTGGTATATTTCCCAACGACCCTTCAACCGGGGCATGGAGAAACAATCCCATTGATATCATTGGGTTGAAATGGATTTTGCCTAACGACACCACGGTGGATTTTTGTTGGAAAAACTACATTCAAAAACCCCGCTCCAATTTGCCTGATATTGCCAATAACTATACCTATCCGATTTTATGGGGGAATTATGGTGCCTTCAATAGTAGTATTCCTGCTGCCATTTTTTGCAGCGATTATTTCACTACGCCTTTCGCAGTTCAAGCACAAACTGCCTATAAAAACAACAAACTCTATCTGGATTCTATAGGTGGTATAGCTGTGTTGCGGAGTGGTTTTGATGTCAATGCTGCCACCCTGTTTTTTTTCAACAGACAGGATTTAGGAGGACATACTTACGCCAATAAAAATGATATTGTGTATAGTGCCCTTGGGCGGAGTTGGATTTCGAGATTGACCACTGGTGCCAACAGCCAATATCTTAGTGCTTTTCCTACCTATGCTAATTCCTGTTTATTAATAAACAATATGGGGTCATGCAGTAAGGATAATACAATGGTAAATCGCGCACCCGGCACAATTCTGAATTTCAAAAATTCATCCAATCTGATTTCCGTAGCCGGCGATGCTACTGAGCCTTATAGTTATATGTGGGATGTAGGTGGTGGTGTGAATTACAGTGGAAAAACCAATCCGAATTTAATCATTTCCGGGGCGGAGATTATCAATTATGGATTGAATCACTACCGTTATTCGCCTTCGTATAGCTGCGATAATATCAGTCTGTACAATTACCTGAATTATACCCAAGATACGGTATTATTGTACAAGCGGGCTATTCGTTATCCATTGAATGTCTGTCAAAAGGTGTTTCGTACGGTGGGATTGGTGCAAATGCCTAAGCCATTCGCCCTGATTGTAGATGATGCGCAAAAAGATACGAATGTGAACAATTACAAGTGGCTGGCACAGATTGCTCAAGATTTGACCATTGAGAGTACGATGGTCAACACAACGGATGTGAACTACCGGAACGACATTATCCTGAAAGAACCTACGACCACGGGCAGTCGCCGCTTTTTGGTACGGGTGCTGAACAATACCGGTGCAGTTAATCCTGCAGTGCCTGCCATCATTGATTCGGTCACTGCCTTTGTAAAACATCGCTTGGTCATCGAAAGTAACAGCGTTGACCCTCAATTTAAAATCATGCTTTTTGCCTACAACAGTGGCGATCAGCTTCCGCTGACTTCGTGGAATCCGTCGCACACCATCGTCACGGTGAACAATAATGGCTCTACCCGATACATTGCTTTCCCGATGGATACCAAAGGAAGAACCAATATTCAAATGCTCGATGCTGTGCCTACATCTCCTGCCGGGCTCAATGCTACCGGCTACAGCAGTCAAATCAAACTGTCCTGGACTGCCGCTGCTGGTGCTACAGGATACAACCTTTACCGATCAACCACTTACGGAAGCGGTTATACCCTTGTGGCCAGCGGCCTGAATACAACTACGTTTAACGATTCAGGTCTGACTGCCGGTGTGCGCTACTATTACATCGTGACACAAATCAATTCGGGCAACGAAAGTAATGCTTCAACTGAAGCCTACGCCATGCTGTCGGCAGCCGGTCTCTCCGATACCGGAGATGATGCAGGTATTGTTGTTTACCCCAATCCGGCAAGCAACCGGTTAAGGATTCAGAATGCTGACGATTCAGAATTGTCAGTTGTTAACCTTGTTGGTGTTGCTGTTTACAGGCAAAAATGCAATTTGTCTCAGTTTAGCATGGATGTATCTGCTTTCCCTGCCGGAGTCTATCTATTAACGGTTCGTAAAAACAAAAAACTCCTGAATTATCAATTGCTGATTGAGCATTGATGTTTCGAATATCAAAAGTAAAATTATAATCTCAAAAACAGTTTTTTAATGAAAACCACTAAGCTTCTTTTTCTGGCTATCTTGCTGTTTACTACAGCTGTTGAGCCACTCTTTTCACAACAAGTAGCACTCCCGACTCCACCACAGGACAAGGGCTTACCCTATACCCGTTCGGCTCGTGCTGCAGCCATGAATGTGCTGAAAAACTACACCGCCATTTTTGCCGGAAGTAAATATGCCTACGTAAATGGTCTTAAAGTGCGACTCGATAACAAAGATATTTTGCGTGCAGATGCCGTTTTAAAGAATGGCGTAATCTATATCCCGGAAAGTTCAGCCTGTCTGATTCTTGCTCAAAATTTTCAGCCAAAACCGATTCCTGCCGCACTGGAAATTCTGGAGCCACGTTGGGTCTATGAGTTCAACCGCACAAAAACGGATATTCCTTCTACGGTCAGAACCATCCTAATCAACGGCGCAAATTACATTTCAGTGGCAGACTTGGCGAAAAGTGCAGGAAAACAAACCCTGCAAACCAAGCGTGGATTGCTATTAATCAGCAAGAAGCCTATAGCTTATGCCGATAATGATCAGACTTTGTCCGATTGTATAGTGGCTGCTTTTGACACCCCCGAAAAACTGATGGAACCGGATATGGCCATGAAGTACATTCCAACCCTGAAAGAGCAGGGAAAATGGACCGAACATGCCCGTGTGACTCCCGAGCAACTCAAAGAGCTGGAAGGGGATGAAGAGACCGTTTGGCCGGAGACACCACGAGCTGCTTATAATTTTACAGGCTTCAATTTCAAATTATTAGGTTCGAAAGTGCCTGCGCCGGGTATTTATCCTCGTTTGTTATTTAGTCCGGAAGATATCCCCATGTTGGTGCAACACATCAAAGAGAATAAATCGGCACAAAAATCGATGATAGAAATTGAGGTATTGTTCAAAAAATCCTGGTGGGATCCTAAGACCAGCGATGGTCAGGTTTTTAAATTGTTGGAAGAGGGTAAGATCGATGAAATACGCAGTTTACAGGAATTCAAGAATGACGGACCTGCATATACAGCGGCAAAATTCACCAAAGACCACAAGCCCGGGATTTATAGTTCTCACATTAATTACACCTCCAATTGCCTTACCACCATGGCTTTGTATGCTATGCTGACAAATGATGACGCACTTGGTAAACGGGTGGCAAATGCCCTGGTTACCTTTTATAAATTGCTTGAACCAAAAATTATTAACTACATTCAAACGACAGATTCAGAATTTGGAGTGAATGCAGATGGCGCCAACAATGCTTCTACTCAATGGCGTGGAATGGTGGGCGTACTTCCTCACATGGATTTAGCCTTCTCGCTCGATTTTGCCGGAAAATACATGATGCCGGAACAGCGGAAATTTATGCAAACGCTTATTGCCAAAGTTACCTACGGACGACGCACCGGTGGCGGTGATGGACCTCGTCACGCATGGCGTGATATCAATCACGTCACCTGGCACCTCACCCATCATATCACGATGGCAACCATCGAAGGGTTAGATGGTTTTGACCCCGAAGCTTATACTTCCGGTTGCGAGCTCACCCGCGATTTTCTGGAATGGGGAATCGACAAAAACGGTCAGATGTTTGAAAGCAACGGCAAAAGTGGCGGCGGTTGGCAGTTCGAGTTTCTGGCATTGGTGGTGCAAGCTCGCCGTGGTGACAATTTGTTTGGACACCCTCACCTGCGCAAAATGCTTCAGGCTCAAACTTATACTACTTCTCCCAATGGGAAAGAGAGCTTGAGTAGCGGTACTTGGGGTGGAACTCCGTTCTCTTTGCAAGGCGTAACAGAACTGAAAGCCTTTTTCCCCAATGACCGTAATGCCGATTTCCTGATTTCGAACGTATTCGAAAGCGCTAATCCGGTTCACAAACAACTGGGAATAGACCCTGCAAAATTTGATCTCGAAGCATATCGTACTTTTCTTGAGAAAAAGAATTACAATGTTCGTCTTCCTGGTCCGACTTACCCTGGCTTTTCTTTGGGATTCCCCTATATTGCCGACTGGAAACCAACCACTAAGGCTGATCTAAACCAGCCGCTCAACTGGAATACCGACGTGCAGGGTATCATGTCTGTATCGAGCGATAATACCGAAAAAGCGACCTGGCTTTGCTTGCATGTACGTCCCAATCACTACCTTGGTGCGGGTCACCACCATGCCGATGTGGGTATGTTTTATTTCTCCGGCAATGGGGTCAACTGGATTACGGAACCCACACCGAAAACCTACTCGGGACGTTACCACAGCGAAGTGATCATTGATGGAAAAGCCCAGCCAGAAACGCCTGTAGCCAAAGGGACATATATTGGTGCTTCTATGAATGATAACGGAGCATTTGGTTCAGTGGATCAAACCTACAGCTATACCTACCAATGGTGTACACAGGTGCAAAAGTGGGGAATTGGAATGACTAAAATTGATAGTACCGTGGCGAAAAATGGCTGGGAACTCGAACCTGATCCTGAAATTATCAAATACTTTAAAGGAACATCGCATTACAAAATGCGTCCCTGGTGGCCAACTTACAACTTTTCCAACTTTATCCCAACGCTTCGTGCGTTGTGGAATCCGGTGGAATATGCTTACCGTTCTACCGGTCTTATTCGCGGTAAACATTCGTATGGACTTATTGTGGATGACCTGAAAAAAGATAACAACGAACATTTGTATCAATGGACAGGTATGTTGGCAAAAGGTATTTTCAAAGCCAACTATCCAAATACACCTGCCGGATGTGCCGTATTAGGCTATGATGAAAAGCAGGTTACGCTGAAAAATGGTGCAACTTTTCAACCCATTGAACCTGCCAATGGCGATCCGTTGTTGTTGGTTTGTCCACTCGACCCGGCTAATGGTAATCAGGTTACTGTCAATACGCTCAAAGACGAAGATGGAAAAGACTACAATCGCCTGACCATTGAAAAAAGAACCATTCAGTTGAACGATAAGGTGTTGTTGATTCCTTTCTATAAAGGCGAAAAGCTACCTGAAATAAAGTATGCTAATGGAAAGGCTATCATCAAATGGGCAGACCAAACGGATGAATTAAACTTCAGTATCAAAAATAACCGAACAAAAATAAATGTGGTACGTGGCGCTAAAGTGATCTTGGAAAGTAAATAATGTGTAAATGAGCCAGCATTATATGCCAAGTATCGGCAAACATTGCTGGCTTTTTATTTCAATTGGATGCTTACGGAAATTTTTTATTCGTTCTAATCCGACATTTTATTCCGCAAAAGCATCGTTATTGATTTAGTTAAAATATATTTCCCTTACTATCAGGTGAATAAAGGTTTGTATCATTCGTTTTGTTGTTTTTACAAGGCAATAATCGGCTTTATTTTACTTTTTTACAAGGCAATCTACTTGATACCTCTGTTTTTTTCTTCTAAAAAGCTTGTATTTTATTTCCTTTTTCCTAAAGTCCTTACTTTGGTTTTGAAAACAACGCTGTGCAATACACAGCATCTATTCCAGCTTCTTTTTCTTTAAAAATTGTGAGTTTACTACAATTTGCAACTTATGTTATATTCGAAGCCAGTTATCCGATCTAGTTTTGTGTATCAAATTTTTCAACAACCTAAATTCAATATAATGAATAAAAAACACATTGTTATTATCTTGTTATTTAGTCTGTTGACTGCTAAATTTACCTTTGCTCAAACGCCCGAATCGCGTCGTACGAATGAAAATCAGGTGTTTCAGTTTATGCAGTCAGGCACTTGTACTGCCTGGCCCGATAGTTCCAAAACCAATGCGACTTTGTATCTCTGGGTTCCGGAGCAGTGTAAAAAACTACGTGGGTTAGTTATTATGTGTGGCAATGTGCCGGAGCATTTACTGGTGGGACATGCAGCCATTCGCAAAGCCTGTGCCAGCAACGATTTGGGCATTATCTGGAGCACGCCGGGTTTTATGAATTTAAGGAAAAGTGTAAAAAACGGCAAAGCACTGAATATGGCTTTAGAATACAAAACGACAGTTGATTTTCTGCAACAATTGCTCAATGAGTTAGCCGAAAAATCGGGATATGCAGAGGTGGCTACTGTGCCCTGGCTACCCATGGGTGAATCGGGGAATATGCTCATGGTGGATGCATTGATGGAACAATCTCCTGATCGTTGTATAGCAGGCATTTTTATCAAAAACAACCACATTCAGCCGCATGATCGTACAGTGCCAACGCTGGTAGCCTTTGGCACTGCGCAGGAATGGGGACAGGATAAATCTGACATCCGAACAAATTGGTGTAATGTGAAAGAGGAGTATGACAAAATTTTGAACGAACGGAAACAAAACCCCAATTGGCCGTTGAGCTATATTATTGATGGTTCGAGTGGTCATTTTGACTGTTCTGAGAAGTTAACGCTCTATTTTGCCAAATACATTCATCTGATTGCCAAAGCCCGATTGTCTGATGATGGTAGTGTAAAGCTAAAATCCCTAGATATGACCAAAGGCTATCTGGCTGATATGCCTGTGCCCGGTCATGAAAATCAATCGGTTATCGCTTGTGCAGATGCGAAAACTAAGGCGCAGTCCTATCCGTGGTTTTTGGACAAAGCCTCTGTGCTGGAGGCACAATCTTTTGCAGCCATAAACTGGAAAGCTTCCACACAAATTCCGGCATTTCTGACAGATAGTGGCAAAGTAGCACCATTTATTTTGGGTGGAATCTCCAAACTGACTCCATCAGATATGGGCGATGATGGCATAACATTCAGTGTGAAACCGGTTTTGCTTGAAAAAATACCTGCAAATTTTGCAATTGGCGCTGGAGAGAAATTGGCAAAAACCGGCGAAACACCTTCGCTGGAATGGCTTTGCGGTCAATATAAGCCGGTTGGAAACAACAAGTTCCGCATTGCTTTGGATAGAACATGGCTTTATAATTCCAACTATCTGGGTGTGCGAATCGGCGGAAATGACAGTGTGAGAACTATTTTTCAGCCCTGTGCACTAACACTCTCCAGAAATAACACCGGTAAACCTCAGAAAATCACTTTCGAAAAAATACAGGATGCAGTGATCGGCACAAAATCCATTCAGCTTGTAGCCACTTCTGACTCTGGGCTGCCTGTCGATTTTTACGTAGTGGTAGGCCCTGCTGTTGTTGAAAACGGAAATCTGATTTTCACTCCGATACCTCCCAAAGCAAAATTTCCAATTACTGTGACCGTAGCTGCCTGGCAGTGGGGACGAGCAAAAGAACCAAAGGTTAAAATGGCCGAAATTGTGAGACAGACTTTTTCAATAGTTCAACGGAATAGATAATAATGCCTTTGTTTAAATGGTTAGCTTAGGGAAGCATTTTTCAAAGCCAACTTTCCAAATACGCCTGAAGAATGTGTGGTGATTGGCTATGACAAAAACAAGATAAGTTGAAAGCATGCTACAGGCGATCCATTATTGATTTGCAGTTTTTGCGTAATTTGCGTTCTTTTTTCTTTTTGGACACCCTCTAATTTTTGTTCCATTTCAAAGGCATTTTACGTTTTCTAAACTGGAATCAGCTCAAATCATCAAAATCCTACTTTTTACAACATTTATCTTAGTAACTTTTGTCAAAATTGGATAGTTTTGTGCTGAAAAAAAATTTCTATAACCTTTTAAAATCAAAAAATGAAAACTAGAACAATTGCAATTGCAGTACTCCTTTTTTCAGGAGCAATGATCTATGGTCAGCAGGTGACAAAAATTACTAAACCGGATGGTAAGATTACTTCTCAATACCAGCCATCAAATCCCAAGCAATCATTAACTGAATTGATTGATGGTAATCTGAACACCAAATATTATCAGATATATAAAACTGCCTTGTGGGTTCAATACGAATGTGCTGAACCTGCTGTGGTAAATCAATATATCATCGCTTCAGGGGGCGATATGCCTGACAGAGATCCTAAAGACTGGACGCTGAAAGCTTCTGTCGACGGAGTGAAATGGGACGACCTTGATGTTCAGAAGGATCAGCTTTTTCCGACACGAAAGACAGAAAGAATTTTCAAAATAACGAATAAAAATGCCTACAAATTTTATCGCCTGGATATTACTGCCAATAACGGTGGATCATCAGGAATACAAATGGCAGAATGGTCTTTGAATTTGGTCAAATAGGTAAAAGTTAATTACTAAATAAAAATATAAACGATTTTAAATCACTTGTAGTTTGATTTTTCTTCTACGGGTTAATTAAGTATTATGACATCACAAGAAAGAGTTTTAGCGGCAATCCGCCACGAGCAACCTGACCAGGTGCCTGTAGATATGGGCGCAACCCCAAGTTCAGGCATTTCTGCTATAGCTTACAGCAATCTGGTTAAACATTTAGGTAAAGATTTACCCACACGTATTTACGATGTAGTACAACAGTTGGCACAACCTGACATGGAAATTATTGATCAGTTTGGTATTGATGTAATTGATGTTGGTCGTATGTTCAACGATAAAGACGAAGACTGGTATCCGATTACGATGGCTAATGGAGCTACTGCTTATTATCCGGTGTGGTTTAAACCTGTATTGCAGCCTGATGGTTCGTATGTAACTTACGATACCGACGGAACAACCCGTTTGGCGTATATGCCTATTGGAGCTACATTCTTCGATCAGACCTACTTTCCCTATCTGGATGGTTATCCCGAAAACTACGATAATCTGGATGAAGAAATGGGTCGCATTCTTTGGGCACGGTATGCACACAGTCCGTGGGATCATGCTTCGGAAGATGATTTCTGGCCAAAACTCCGTGAAAAAGCACTGTGGCTACGCCAAAACACCGACAAAGCTTTACTGATTGTATGTGGTTGCAACCTCTTTGAATGGGGAACTTTCCTTCGTCGCATGGATAATTTTCTGATGGACCTGATGTGTGACCCCGAAAACGTTGAGCGTTTGCTCGACGAATTATTAAAACGTCATTTGGCAACCCTCGAAAAAGTATGTCATTACCTGGGCGACGTAGTCGATATTATTCGTTTTGGCGACGACCTTGGAATGACCAACGGTCCATTTATGGATGTGGAAACCTACAATACGCTATTCAAACCACGCCACAAAATACTTTGTGATTATGTGAAAGAACACAGTTCTATGCATACTTTTATCCATTCTTGTGGATCAATATCCATGCTTATCCCCGGACTATTGGAAGCAGGAATTGAAATTTTGAATCCTGTTCAAACTAATTGTGCTCACATGGAACCTGATTTTTTGAAAAAAGAATTTGGTGATAAAGCAACTTTCTGGGGTGGCGGTATCGAAACTGTAGGCACTCTAAACATTGGAACACCGGAACAAATACGTTCACAGATTTTCGAACGTCTGGATATATTCAATAAAGGAGGTGGCTTCATTTTCAATACTGTACATAATATTCTGCCCGACGTACCACCACAAAACATTGTGGCTATGTTCGATGCAATAAAAGAATATAACTCAAAACAATAATTTAAGCTATTAATAAAACACTAAGAGGCAAGTTGCTTACTTCTTGCCTCTTACTTCTTAAATCTTAAAAGATGACAACAATTCTTGGTTTATTATTGATATTTATCGGAGCCTTTTCATCCGGTAGTTTTGCTGTACCGTTTGGCGGTGTAAAAGGTTGGAAATGGGAAAACTACTGGTTGTCTACCGGTTTATTTTCCTTTATTGTTCTTCCTGTGATTGTATGCATGCTTTTGGTAAACAATTTCGGGCAACTGATTTCTACAGTTCCATCATCCGATTTTTGGGCAATCTTCATTATGGGTGCTGTGTATGGTATTGGCAGTTTGACATTTGGTTTATCTATGCGTTATCTGGGTTTGTCACTTGGATATGCTTTGTCGCTGGGACTAATGGCGGCTATCGGCACACTGGTTCCACCGGCTTTGGATGGTCGTTTTAGTATGCTGATTGACACGTTCAATGGGAACATGGTGTTACTTGGAATTCTCATCTCGTTGGTCGGAATTACCGGAATTGCAATTGCCGGTTATCAGAAAGACCAGTTTAATGCAATCAAAGAGAAAGATGAAAACAGTGAATTCGACTTCAAAAAAGGTGTAATCGCTGCTTTATTAACCGGTGTTTTGGCTTCTGCTATGTCGCTGGGCATAGAAAAAGGAAACGGAGTGAGCAAGTTGGCCATTGAAAGCGGTACAAATCCACTTTTCAGCGGTAACACTACTATGCTTATCATGTTACTTGGCACATTTGTAACCACCCTGGTTTGGTGTACGTATTTGATGATTAAAAATAAAACATTGCAGGAATTTAAAAATTACAGCTTTGCAATAAGCTTTAAAAATCTAGCCATGACCGGATTAGCCGGATCGCTTTGGTATCTACAGTTTATTTTCTTTGGCGCAGGCAAAAGCATGCTAGGGCAATATACATTTGCAGCCTGGGGTATTCTGATGGCTTTTACTATTGTTATAGCTATGCTTTGGGGGTTGTTCAAAGGCGAATGGAAAGGAATTCCTTCAAAAACCAGAATGATAATGTTTGTTTCCTTGGGAATCATCATTGTTGGAACATTTATTATTGGATTGTATAATAATTAAAGATAGAATTAAGAACAAAGAGTAAAGAACCACAAAAAAAATAGAATCGAAAATTAACTAAACAGTCAATCAACTAATTACCTGACATGGAAACAGAAATTGTAAGAACATACAAAAAGCCTTATAAGCGCTTTTGCTTTGCTCTGGATTTAAAAAACGATCCGGAATTGATTACAGAATACCTGAAATATCATTCGCCGGAACATTTTTGGAAGGTAATTGGCGAAGGAATAAAAAAAGCAGGTGTAGATGTTATGGATATCTATAATGTTGACAACCGCTTATTTATGATTTGCGAGATTCCCGTGGAAGTGGACTTTGACGAAGCATGGCAAAAAATGGGAACCTTTGAACGTCAGGCCGAATGGGGTGCATTGATGAGTCAGTTTCAGCAAGCATTACCAGGGCATAAACAGGAATGGGTGAAAATGAATAAAGTATATTAAATTCATGAATAAAATTTTTTATTTTAGCTCATAAATTATATTTATGAAAACACAGAGATTACCTGTAGATGCCTTTACTCATTTATTCTTAATTTATTCATGAAACGAGCATTAAAACAAGGTTTAATCCAAAAGTGATGAAAATCTAATGCGAGTTCCATATGACCTTTAAAAAACAATTATTTACGTATGAAAAAACAATTTACCAAATTAAAGATTTTTGCAACAGGAATATTTCTTTGTTGCATTTCCCTTGTATCACAAGCACAAACATTGACTTGTCCGGATTTCACCCGATTCACCAAACATTTTAATGAACCTACCAAAGGAACAGAGTTTGTTATGCCTGTGGGGTCAGGCGATTTAGCTGCTATGGTTTCTTTTGATAATGCGCTCCAGCTCCATCTTTCTAAAACCGATTGGCTTGGATTTCCCATACTAGGTGAATCGCCTAATAACGCTGGTGGATCCAACAAAGCAGTTACTATGTCGCCTGGTCATGTCACTATAAGTTTCGGCAAGCTCGATGCGACCGATATTACCGGATTTGATCAATACATGGACTATGCAAGAGGATCCGTGAGAATCCGGATCGAGACCAAAACCGGCCCTTTGGAATTAGAGGTTTTCGGCGAAATGACACAAAAAGCACTGATTGTACAGGTAACCGATCGCAGAAAACAATCTGAAAAGTCATTGGTAAGTCTTACTAACTGGCGTGAAACTATGAGCATCACTGCCAATGGTTCAGAGCTTACGGGCGAAGAGATTCATCGAATACTGATGAATAGAAAAGTACCTGCTGATCCAGCTCAGATTCCCGCGAACGATGTGATTTACAACCAGGGATTGGGATTGGTGGTCACCGCTAAAGATGCGATAGCCAAAGATGGTAAACTGGAAATAGCCGCCAACAAACAACAATGGAACCTGATTATTACCGCTGCCAAAACCCGTGATGGCAATCCGGTGAAGGTTGCTCAACAAAATGCAGCCGGTTTGCTGGCACAAAACTCACAGAAACTTCGCAACCGACAATTGGATTGGTGGAAAAACTACAACAATAAATCCTGGGTTGAGATACAGGGAGATTCCGATGCGGAATACCTTACCCGTTTGTGGCAGACAAACAATTACAGTTTTGCCGGCATTTTTGGCGGAGATGTATTGCCTCCTACATTTCAGGGGTCACAAGCCTTAGTCATGAAGGACTATGCAAGCTGGACCGGTGCCTACACCTGGCAAAACACACGCGAACTGATTTGGCCAATGGGGGCAGCCAACCATACAGAATTTGCCCGGTTTTACTTCAAAACCTACGACCGCTATTTTCAGTTACTGCAAAAAATGACTGCTGCTACCAAGAAAACAGGCATTCGGATTCCGGAATATATTTTTCAGAAAGACGATCCGACACTGGCTTGGAAAGCAAACAAGTTGGAACATCCGGCAACCCCATTCAATAAATCTTTTCTGGACGACAAATCAGACAGAACCTTCGAAGATCATCTTCCTGGTCACATAGAACATATCAACGCTGACGGTGGAGAATTTGTGCAGTTATTGTTCGATTATGTAAAATATACCGGAGATGAAGCATTCTTGAAGGAGGTAGGTGTTCCATGGTTGCGAGAATGTACCCTGTATTACCTGAAATATATAACATTGGGATCGGATGGGTTCTGGCACATGCAGCCGTCTAACGCAGCCGAAACGTGGTGGAAAATAAAAGACCCCCTCACAGATATATGTGCCATACGTTATTGTTTCGAACAGGTGGTAAAACATGGCAAGCAATTCGGTTATGAACCGGAATTTATTCAATATGTTGCCGAAAGACTTGAAAAACTGGCTCCGATACCTACCGGGAAATGGAATGAAAAGGATATGACCGATGAGGAGTTTGCACAATACAAAAAAGATTTTCCTAACAAACGCACTACAATGCATGTCCGTTTTGTTGGTATCGATAAGGATTCTTTGTATTATGCCTGTGGTGCAGGTGTTGATGAGTATCCTACCAAGAATAATTTTGAAAATCCTGAGTTGTATGTTGTTTATCCCTTTACACGAGTGGGAATAGAAAGCAAACCGAAAGATTTGCAAAGAGGAATCAATACCTTCAACGGCCGTAAATGTATCAACACCTATGGTTGGTCGCCCGATGGAGTGCAGGCTGCCCGACTTGGATTGAATAATACGCCTGAAGTTATTTTAAATCATGCGCTTCGCCAGCAACCTTTCCCCTATGGAGGATGGATAAACTGTGCAAATTGTTTGCCTGGAACAGTCACTAAAGTACCCAAAACATCAGCAAGATGCATCACCGATACCCCGCAGTTCGACACTCAGGGCGTCAATATGACTGCTATTCAGGAGATGTTGTTTCAAAGTCATGATTTAGCCGAAAATGAAAAGTTGTTGGATGGTGGTGTCATTCGTCTTCTACCTGCTATCCGCAAAACCTGGTCCGGAAGTTTTAAATTGCGCGCACGTGGTGGTTTCATGGTCACCTGCCAGTTTCAAAAAGGAACTGTAACACGTACTGTTATTCAGTCCGAAAGTGGCAGAACCCTTAGCCTGCAAAATCCCTATTCGGTTTGTCAGGTTATACTGAATGGCAAAGCAAATGCAGTGACTTCTGATAAAATCGTGCTGTTGAACACCAAACCGGGTGATGTGTTTGAATTCGTTTCCAAATAACCCCGCAATCAGTTGTAGTTTTAAGTAGTTCTTTTCAATAAAAAACACGCTTATTTTCTTTCTGTAATTCTTTGCAGCATTTGCAAATAATGCACCCGACGAAAAAAGTTCCGTATGGGGTGGTGGTGCAAGTCTGTATGTAATAGTAAGCAGTATTTTGAAGTGAACTATAAAATAAATGTCAAATAAACAAAAAATGAAAACACATTTTTTTTTAAAAAAAAGCCTGATTGCAGGTCTTCTCTTTGTATCTATCAGCGTATTTCCTCAGAAAACTTCAGGGGATAAGCAGGTTAGTTGGCTTCCTGGTGAAACCCGCGAGCAGAAAGATGCCCGAATGGCCTGGTGGACACAGGCTAAGTTTGGGATGTTCATTCACTGGGGGCTGTATAGCATTCCTGCGGGTGATGGATGGTACATGCGCAACAAGAAAATTGCTTACTCCGAATATTCCAAATATGCTGAGCAGTTTAATCCGCTTAAATTCAATGCGGATGAATGGATGGCCTTAGCGCACGATGCTGGGATAAAATATGCCATTCTTACCACAAAGCACCATGAAGGTTTCGCTCTTTTTAAATCACAAGCGAGTGCTTACAATATCGTGGACGCATCACCATTTAAGCGCGATGTGGTTAAGGAACTTGCAGAAGCTTGTCCGCGACACAATGTTCTCTTTGGTACTTACTATTCGTTCCTTGCCGATTGGGGACATACGGGAGGTCAGGCGGGTTGTCCTTATTGGGACCCGAAATTTCAGGAAGGGGATAAACGGGCCTACATTGCAAATGTTGCCATACCGCAGGTAAAGGAACTACTGACCAATTATGGTAAAATCTGTGCGATGTGGTTCGATACTGACGGCTCTCGTGAGATAAAGCCGGAGGAATCCGCGGCACTCGTTGAGGTGCTTAAAACTCAACCACAGCTCATTGTTGATCCACGGGTTGGTGGTGTTAAGGGTGACTTCAATACGATTGAGGCGCACATGCCCGTAATTAAGCCAAAGGATGACTATTGGGAACTTTGTACCACCATCAATGGATCGTGGGGCTACACACGCACACCTGCAAAGCCGTTGGAAAAACTACTCCCTTACCTTATCACTGCATGGGGAATGGGTGGAAATGTCCTTTTGAATGTTGGTCCAAACCCTGATGGGGTGATACCCGCCGACTCTCAAGAACGACTGCGGCAGATTGGTCAGTGGTTTAAGGTGAACGGAGAGTCGATCTACGGTTCGAATGCAGGGCCATTTGTTTGGCTTCCCTGGGGAACAGCTACTTACAAAAACAAAACACTCTATTTGCAAATTTTCCATTGGCCTGAAGATGGTTTGCTCAGCGTTCCTCTAGCGAATAAGCCGAAAAAGGCGTGGTTACTGGCTGATCGAGCCAAAAAAGCGCTTTCGATGGATCGCTCGGGCGACCGCATCGTGATTCATCTTCCCAAAAAAGCTTCAGATCCGGTGGCGAGTGTTGTAGCCTTTCAGGTTGAGGGAGAACCTGTGAATACATACACCTCTCTCTGTCTGAATAAGCCGGTTACAGCCTCTTGTTCTCAGAAATTTGCGAATGCACTCACCGATGATGATGATGCCAGTTGTTGGAAACATCCAGATAGTACAGCTAACTTTATTGTTGAATTTGGAAAAAATGAGACTTTTACCACTATGCGCATCTGCCCTCGTGACAAAGTGGTTAATGCAAAGCTGGAAGTACGAGAGTCTGGTGTATGGAGGACGCTTCTTGATAACCTCACACTGGTGCGTGACGAAAACCTATATACCTTTCCTGCTGCGACAGGAGATGCTGTCCGTTTTTCTTTCTTTGGAAATAAGAAAGCACCTGACTTCCATGACTTTGAGATTTTTCCTCCATTCTGATTGTTGACTTATTAAAATGAACTTATGCATAGAATTAAAATAAAGGTTATTTGCCTGTTGTCCTTTACTCTTTTGGTAGTTTTTCCTATTCAGGCAGACGTAAAACCCAATAGCTTGTTTGCATCCAATGCGGTATTGCAACGGGATAAAGAGATTCCGGTTTGGGGTACTGCCGATAAGGATGAAAAGGTAATAGTGGAACTCTGTGGTCAGAAGGTCTCCACCACTGCGGCGGCAAACGGAGCGTGGATGGTGCGTTTAAATCCCCAGAAAGCAGGTGGTCCATTCAAAATGAAAATATCCGGAACGAATACAGTTGTACTGGATAGTATTTACATAGGCGAGGTGTGGATTTGCAGCGGTCAATCGAATATGGAACGGCAATTAGGTCCCCGAAGCGGGCAAAAACCAATTCTGAACTGGGAGCAAGAAGCTGCGTCAGCGGATTATCCACTCATTCGTCAATTTTGTGTGCCCTTAAAAGCCAGTCGCACTCCGTTGGACGATTGTAAGGGGAAATGGATTGTTTGTAAACCGACAACAGCAAAAGATTTTAGTGCTGTGGGTCTGTTCTTTGCCCGCGACCTGTATCAGAAAATAAAAGTTCCCATAGGCATAATACACACAGCACGAGGAGGATCGGCTGCCGAGGCGTGGGTGGATGAGAACACCCTGAGAAGTTTACCCGAAACCAAATCGATTGTGGATGAATTTGAGCAACGATTGGTCGAATACCCCAAGCAACTCGATGATTTTCTGAAAAATGAACAGGAAATCATGCAGAAATACAAACAGGATGTAGAAAATGCCAAAAAAGAAGGAAAGAACCCTCCCCGCAATCCGAAACCCGTTCAGCCGGGCTTTGGAAGTGCCGATCCGGCAGGCTTCTATAATGCGATGCTATCACCCATTATTCCTTTATCCATTAAGGGAGTAGCCTGGTATCAGGGCGAAAGCAACAACGGCAAAAAGGCGAAAACCTATCAATGGCTTTTACCTCTTATGGTTGAAAAATGGCGCAAAGATTTCCAACAGGGTGATTTCCCGTTTATTTATGTTCAGGTAGCGCCGTTCCGTAATATGAATCCGGAAATACGCGAGTCGCAACTTCTTTGCCTTCCAAAGATTAAAAACAGCGCTATGGTGGTAACTACCGATTGTGGCGATTCGGCGGACATTCATCCCACCAACAAACGTCCGGTGGGTGAACGTATTTCGCTGGCAGCTCAGGCTCTTGCTTATGAATATAAAATAGAATACATGGGGCCGATTTATCAAAACTACACCATTAAAGGGAAGAAATTCATCATCACCTTTACACATGCCGATGGGTTGATTGCCAGAGACGGAGAGTTGAAAGGTTTTTCCATTGCCGGAACCGATAATAAGTTTTTGCCGGCAACAGCTCGCATCAACGGCAGCACGGTGGAAGTTTGGGCTGATGCCATCGACTCTCCACAAGCCGTTCGCTACGGCTGGGAAAATGTACCTCATGTGAATCTTTATAATGCCGCAGGGTTGCCTGCTTCACCATTCCGAACAGACCAGAAGAATTGATCTAATCTCAAACAACGTGAGTTAGATATAATAAATCAACGCTCAAACAATAAAATATTGTTGCTCCTGAGGGGGAAAAGATGCAAATAATCTCAGACGACTAAGCACAAAAGAAATGAATATCAGCAATTTGAAATGTGGGAATTTAATCGTATACATAATCGTATTCTGTTCTCAAATAGTATTTTCTCAAAGCAATACGAACCTCAAACTTTGGTACGAAAAGCCTGCCGAACAGTGGGTGGAAGCTTTGCCGGTTGGTAATGGGCGGCTGGGTGCTATGATTTTTGGCAATCCTTATCGTGAAACTATTCAGTTGAATGAAAATACTGTTTGGGCTGGTCAACCTTATCGAAACGACAATCCGGAGGCCAAAGAGGCCTTGCCGCTGGTGCGTAAACTCATTTTTGAGGGGAAATATAAAGATGCTCAAGACTTAGTCAATAAGAAATTTATTAGTAAGATATCCAGTGGAATGCCTTATCAAACAGTTGGTGATTTATATTTATCATTTCCCGGACACGAGAGTTTCGACCATTATTACCGCGATTTGGATATCGAAAAAGCTATTGCAACTACTTCATATCAGGTGAATGGTGTAACTTTTAAACGTGAAGTTTTCTCTTCCATTCCCGGTCAGATAATGCTAATAAGAATCTCGGCAGACAAACCGGGTATGCTGAATTTTTCGGCTTCAATGAACAGACCTTCCAAAGTGGATATTTCTACAGAAGGAAGTGATAAGCTTATTTTATCAGGAAAAACAAGTGATTTTGAGACTATCAAAGGCGGTCTGAAATTTCAGGCACAGGTGAAAATTGTGGCCGATGGTGGCTCTGTTTCAGCTACCGATGTGGCGCTGAATGTAACCAAAGCCAATACTGCAACCATTTATATTTCAATAGCAACTAATTTCAAGAACTATAAGGATATCAGTGCTGATGCACAGGAGCGTGCAACAGCCTATTTGCAAAAAGCACTGGCAAAACCGTACAACCAGTTGCTTAGTGAACACACCCTTTCGTATCAGAAATATTTCAATCGGGTGAGTCTTAATTTGGGCTCTTCTGAAGCTGCAAATAAGCCAACAGATGTCCGCATACGCGAATTTGCTAAAACGAATGACCCACAACTGGTAGCTTTGTATTTTCAGTTTGGTCGCTATCTGCTTATTGCCTCGTCGCAACCCGGTGGGCAACCTTCCAATTTGCAGGGCATTTGGAACAATCAGCTTTTTCCGCCCTGGGATAGCAAATACACTGTAAATATAAACACAGAGATGAACTATTGGCCCTCGGAAGTTACCAATCTTTCGGAAATGAATGAGCCATTGATTCAGATGATTAGAGAGCTTTCGGAAGCTGGAAAGCAAACGGCTCGCACGATGTATGATGCCAATGGTTGGATGCTTCACCACAACACGGATATCTGGAGAATGTGTGCACCAATTGATGGTTCTTACTGGGGAATGTGGCCAATGGGTGGCGCATGGCTAAGTCAGCATTTGTGGGAAAAATATGAATACAATGGAGATAAGGCTACTCTGGCTTCGGTTTACCCAATGATGAAAGGAGCAACCGAGTTTTTCCTTGATTTTCTTGTAAAAGACCCAAAACGCGGATGGCTGGTTGTGGTACCCTCAATTTCACCCGAAAATTCACCTGCCGACCATGTCGAATCGTCTATTTCGGCAGGTACCACAATGGACAATCAGTTGCTATTCGACCTTTTTACTAAAACTATCAAAGCTGCTGAGCTGCTAAAAACAGATAAGGATTTTGTTCTTAAAACCAAAAATGCACTGAAACAACTTGCACCTATGCAAATAGGCCAACATACCCAGTTGCAGGAATGGATAGAAGACTGGGATAATCCGGAAGATAAGCACAGACACGTTTCGCACTTGTATGGAGCGTTTCCAGGTAGTCAGATTTCGCCCTATCGCACTCCGGAACTATTTGAAGCAGCACGTAATTCGCTCATTTATCGTGGCGACCCGTCCACCGGTTGGTCTATGAACTGGAAAATAAATCTTTGGGCCAGATTTCAGGATGGAAATCACGCTTACAAATTAATGACCGACCAAATTAGCCTGGTGGAAAAATGCGATTACAACAATCTGGATTATGGCGGAAAAGGAGGTACTTATCCCAATATGTTGGACGCTTGCCCACCTTTTCAGATTGATGGTAACTTCGGATTCACTGCCGGAGTGACCGAAATGCTTATGCAAAGTCATGATGGAGCTATTCATGTATTGCCTGCTTTGCCCGATGTTTGGAAAAGCGGCAGCGTAAAAGGATTGCGTGCAAGAGGTGGTTTCATTATCGAAGAAATGGACTGGAAGGATGGGAAAATTAGCAAGTTGATTATTAAATCTACGCTGGGTGGCAATTGTCGTATCCGTTCATTCTCCGAATTGAAAGGGGTTGGCAGCCTGTATTTACTACAAGCTAATGGCGTAAACAGCAACTTATTTTATCAATTGCCTGCAACAGCAAAACCGGTTATTTCCGAAAAGGCTAAACTGAATGGAATAACGTTGAAGACAGC
Source organism: Paludibacter sp. (assembly GCA_037134195.1). Lineage (GTDB taxonomy): Bacteria > Bacteroidota > Bacteroidia > Bacteroidales > Paludibacteraceae > Paludibacter. The sequence goes on from JBAXMR010000006.1 coordinate 56,744, forward strand.
TTTTATGTATGACTTTAAAACGAATGCAGGTCAGGAATATACCTTAATAGTAGAATAATTATTTCAAAAAGACAAAAGCTCCCATCAAAGGAGCGACATTATGAAAAATAAGAGACTGTATCAAGGCCATCAATTAAACAAAACTTTATATAGAATTCACGTTAAACAAATCAAATATGAACGCATGAAACGAGCATTAAAACAAGCGTTTAAACAAAAGACCATGTTCATTGCGAGCTCCATTCGACCGTTAAAAACCAATAATATACGTATGAAAACAAACCGTTCAAATTCAGTATTCAGATTTTGGAATACGAAAACGAAACTCCTTATTCTGAGTACAACTTTGGTGCTTGGAATTATTCCAACTCGTGCCAATGTGCAAATGCCTGCTATTTTTGGAGACCACATGGTCTTGCAACAATCCATCAAGCTACCTGTTTGGGGGAAAGCTGACCCGGGTGAAAAAATCACCGTTACGATTGGAACACGCACCGGCACTACTACCGCTGACAATACCGGCAAGTGGCGAATCAATCTTGATCCGCTAAAAAGTACTCTAAATGCTGTGATAATGACTGTTAGCGGAAAAAACACAATTACATTCTCCGATGTCCTCATCGGAGATGTTTGGGCTTGCTCTGGACAGAGTAATATGGAATACGGAATCAGTAGTACCAGCTATGCTAAAGAGGATATTCCTAAGGCAAAACGTCCTCTGTTGCGCCTCTTTATAGTGAATAAAGTTCCATCCTTTCTTCCAAAGGAAAATTATGTAACCGACTTGAATCCCAAAAGCGTATTGGTTGGTCATTGGCAGGTTTGTACTCCCGAAATGCTTGTGGGAAATGGCGGATGGCCGAATAGTTTTTCGGCTGTTGCCTATTATTTTGGTTCTGAAATTCAGGATCGCACCGGTTTACCGGTAGGGCTCATTCAGTGTCCGTGGGGAGGCAAGCCTATCGAATCATTTATCAGTCTTGATGCGTTGAAAAAAGATACTACATTCAAATCTTATGTGGCTCTGCATGAAAAAGAGAAGGCTGAGTCTCCGGCACTAAAGGCTGCCGCGGCAGCTGGCAAGGCTGATTTCGATGCGAAAATGAAAGCCTGGAACGAACAATATGGTGCAGCGTATAAAGCGGAGGTAGAAGAATGGACCAAAGCGGAAGCAGCAGCAAGAGCTGCACATGCTACTCTGCCTCCACGACCAAAACCCTCTGTGCCCATGCCGACATCCCTTCCTGATGGTAATCCAAAACCAGATAGACCTACGCACCTTTTTAATGGCATGATTCATACGGTTATTCCTTACGGAATTAAAGGTGTGATTTGGTATCAGGGAGAACAAAACGTCAGCTACCCCTGGGATTACGACAAGCTTATGGCTACATTGATTGGCGATTGGCGTACTCGTTGGGGATTGGGTGATTTTCCTTTCCTCTTCGTTCAATTGGCGGCGTTCCAAACCCCAACTAAACTACCCGTTGAGAAAGACGGCTGGCAGGTGATTCGCGAGATGCAGTTGCGCAGCTTGAAAGTTCCCAACACCGGTATGGCAGTGACCATCGATATTGGCGAAGCCAATGATATTCATCCCGGCGACAAACGCGATGTGGGTCATCGACTTGCACTGTTAGCCCGTCAACTCGCTTATGGTGAAAAAATAGAATCCTCCGGTCCGCTTTATCAGGGCATGAAGGTAGAGGAAAACAAAATTCGCATTCGTTTCAAATTTGCAAAGGGGCTTAAAATTGGTGCTCATCCGCAAATTTTCCCCGATGTACTTCCCTCAGCAGCACCGGCAGAATTACCGGGTTTTGCCATCGCAGGGTCAGACAAAAAGTGGGTTTTCGCTAAGGCTGTAATTGAAGGAGAGACTATTGTTGTATCGAGTGACCAAGTGAAAGAACCGGTTGCTGTTCGCTATGGATGGGCAAAAAATCCCCCTTGTTACCTCTACAACGGAGCCAATTTGCCGGCCAGCCCATTCCGAACCGACGATTGGTCGTTGAATCCATAACCTTGTTCTTAATCTGATTATCTTCCATAATCTTGATTTGACTTCCTCCAAATATCACAGCCCTGATACTCTCCCCATTCGCGAACAATGCTAAAGAAATGCATAATTGCTCATGGAACTGGCATCAGGGTTGAAGTTTATTATTCTGTATGTTCCTTTTGTAAACCTATTTAATGCACTTCTAAGTTTTACTAGTTCCACTTTCCAACTCTCCTGAAACGCTATTATGTGAGAAAATTCTCAGTTGTCTTACAATTTACAACATTTGTATTAATCGGTGTATGGCTTGTATTGTAGTTTTGTTGAGTAATTTTATTTGTCACGCTATTGCAAAACACTAAAACCGCAACAGGATGAAACGGCCTGCTAACTAGAAAACTACTTATAAGCAAAACAACGAATTAGAAACCAAAATTGAATCAATATGAAACAGCAATTACCCAAATCACTGACAAATAAAATTACACGTTCATTGTCTCTACCGTATTGGAGCTTTATCATAGAGAGTTGGAATAAATCACTTGTATTATCGCTTTTGCTTATTAGTTTCTTTGCTGCTTCTGAGGCGCAAACAACCCCTATGACCGATTCTCAAATTGTCGATTCTGATTATGTATGGCTGACAGATTCGAAGGTTCTCTCCCAAAATACCTCTCTTAGCAATGTGCAAACACAATTAAACTTACCAAAGAATGGTATAAATGGTTCTCAAATATCATGGCGTTCAGATGTAAGTTCAGTCGTGGACTTAAATACCGGCGCATTATCACGGGATAATTTCACCGATAAATCACTTACACTAACTGCATCAATTACAAAAGGGGCAATAAGCAGAACTAAAACCTTTGCAATTATAGTAAAACAGAATCTGTTTTCTGAACAAGTTGGTGATAATCCTATATTATTCGATCCCATTGTGGCAAAATCAAAAGATAATATTGTGTATTTAATGGCAGCTGCCTCCAGACATAGCAGCAATTTAACCATCTTTAATGCTGGTGCTCCAAAGCATTTTTGGATAAATAATTTTGCTACCAATGCGAACGATTACCTTCAATGGACAGTCAATGTTTCAACTGCAGGCCTATATAATGTAAATGCCTTAATTAGTGCTTCTACTAGCCAAAGATTCAAACTCTATGTTGCTGAAAGTTTAGATTACCTCAATTTTACACCTTCCGTGACAGGTTGGGATAAAATAAATGCAGGAACAATTTTATTGCCTGCCGGTACTTCTACCTTAAGACTGCTAAACAGTTCTACAAATTATTCGGCTGTACTTATTAAATCCTTAGAACTTGTGAGGGCTTCAGACTACCCGAATTATCTAAATCGAATCAGTCAGTTCAAAGCAAATACCAAAACCTTCTCAACGTCTAAATACGGCCTGATGTTTCAATATGGCGTTTGGGGATTTCCTAAAAGTGGGGCTGCAAAAACAATGGAAGCAGCCACAAATGATTTTAATGTGCCAGCTTTTGTTGATATGGTCAAAAGCACTGGGGCAAAATATATTATCTGGTCTCTTACCTGGTATCAGTATAGAATGCAAGCACCCATTCACTCAGTTGATTCAATTATGGGCGCAAAAACGCTGACCACAACCCGCGATTTAATAGCCGAAATTTCTACTGCCTTAAAGGCGCAAGGTATTGGTTTTTATCTCTATTATCATTCCGGTTTGAATCAGGAACCTACCTGGTTAGCAAAACAAAATTGGCCTGCAAACAATATATTTACTTTATTTGGAACCGGTGATCGGACAGTATTCTTTAATAATTGGAAAAGTGTAATAAAGGAAATAGGGGCACGATATGGGTCTAATTTAGATGGCTGGTTTTTTGACGATGGCTGCAATTATTATCCTGCTCCTTTTGAAACCTTAGCTGAAGTTGCAAGAACAGCTAATGCAAATCGTCTCGTTTCGTGGAATTCATGGGTGGCGTGTCGATTTACAGACTTTGAAGATGTATATATGGGAGAAGGATCACATGGAGAAGTAACTACCGGAAGTGCACCCGTGGGTGGTGATGGTGTGTTTGTTTCCGGGCCACACAAAGGAAAATTACAACAATCTATGTTTACCACAGAGCAGGATTGGGGGGTGCATGCTATCAATACTGCAATAAATTCTTCTATTACTTCGGCAAATGCAATAAATTATGTGACCAGTGCAAGTACCCGTAATGTTCCACTGAGTTTTGATATGATGATGTGGGAAGACGGAAGCGTAAGTGATGCTACTCTTAACGTGTTGAAGGCTGTAAAAACCAGATTCTATCCAATGTCAGCTGCAATTAACGTTCAAATTGATAAAAATATGAGTTTTAATCCAACTATTGTTACTGAAAATGCAACTTTAAAAATAGCAGATAATGTTGTTGGACCTTGTCAGTTGAGCGTTGTAGATTTGATGGGCAAAACAGTTTATTCACGATCTCTAACTCATAACGAACAAAGTGTGGTACTCGATTTCTCATCTTTATCGCCGGGTGTATATTTATTTCGGTTGATGGGAGGAGAGTTATTTGAATGTAAGTTTTTGAAAAAATAAAATAATAAATGAAAGCATTTGAGAAAGCCAGCTTTATATTTCCATAAAATAATATATACGCGTTCACTGTTTTATCTGTCTGCACTGAAAAACAGAGCTATAACTGCTACATAAAAAACTATTGGCTTAGTGTTTAAAATGAACATTTGAAACAGAACAAGGTATTGAAACAGACATTTCCCGATTGTCTGACCTTTATAAGAAATATTTTATGAGCCGACGAAATAATTGCTTACCGATGAGGTCTTAAAGCAGTTTTGAATCTAATAGCAACAAAAATCTTATATTCTGGCCATAAATGAATGCTTTTTGTGAGAAAATTCTCAGTTGTCTTACAATTTACAACATTTGTACTAATCGGTTTATGGCTTGTATTGTAGTTTTGTTGAGTAAATTTATTTGTCACGCTTTTGCAAAACACTAAAACCGCAACCGGATGAAACGGCCTGCTAACTACCAAACTACTTAAAGTCAAAATAACGAATTGTAAACCCTAATAAAATCAATATGAAACTGAAATTACCCAAATTACCGGCAATCAAATTTGCCAATGCATTCTCCCTCACGAGTAGTAATCTTATTGCGGGGAGTAGGAAAAAAATAATGCTCGCTATGCTTCTATCCCTGTTTGTTTTTGGGGCGAATGCCGCAAACAGATATTGGGTGGGCAAAGGTGCTGATACTAACTGGTCTACTGCAGCAAATTGGGCATCAACTTCGGGTGGCTCTGATGCAGTATCAGTTCCGGGATCATCTGATGTTGTATATTTTGATACTAATAGCAAAAATCCTACAGTTACAGTTACTGGCTTAACTATCAATGTCGCTCAAATTCAATTAGTTGCTTCTTCAGCTCAAACAGTTACTTTGTCGGGTGTTGCAACTTCAATTACATTGAGTGGTAATCTTACAATTAGTGCCGGATGTACTTTGATTGACGGTCGCAATACGATTGCAGTAGCTGGTAGTATTGCGGGAACAGGTACTCATACATCTTCCACAGCAAACGGTATCAATGCTGCCGGCACAAATGGTGGGCTAAAACTTACCGGAACTGTATCGGGTATATCCATATCAGCATTGGCTTCGGTAGGAAACATCGAATTTGCAGGAGGAAGTTTGAATTACCCAATTACGATGAATGGCTCGGGTAATGTACCTTTTCAGACAGGATGTTCTTTTCATGTGGACGCCGGTGCTTATGTGAATTTAGGACAAAGACCGTGGACTGCATCAGGAGCTGGTAACTATGTAACCATTAACGGTACAGTTTATACGAATGTGTCCGGTGGTTTGCATGGTTCTACGAGTGTCCCATTCCCCACAACCAACGGTCCAACAATAGCTTTTGGAGCTAGCTCGGTTGTATATGTAGGAGCTGCTACAGCAACAATTGCAGGTGCGAACTATGGGACTTTGATTGTCAATGCAAATCCAACTTCTGGTACTACTGCTATTACATTGGGAAGAACTGGTTACACTGACTTTAGTTTTGCAGGGGATTTGATTCTGAATACCAATTCATCAGGTACTGCAACTGCAACTAATATTGTAGCTACAAGTACTACTATCAGCTTCAATGGCTCAGGTACACAGAATTTGGTTTACAATGCGGCTAAATCAACTAGTACAGCAACATTTCCGAGTCTGAGTGTTTCTGGCACAAATAATACCTTGAAAATTTCCAGCAATACCGTAAGCAATATCAGTAGCTTTACTGCTACCAGTCTTACAGTTAATAGCGGTTGTATCTTGGATATGAGTACTATTCCATTAATAGTAACAACACCATCTATTTCAGGTACTTTAATTACCGGAAATACAAGTACCACACCTTTTACTACCGGCAAAGCCTGGGGAGGTACGGTGCAATTTAATAATACGCAAAATAAGGCTACATCTTATTTAAATGGAAGCAGTGTGGTTTACCTAAATGCAGCCGATGCAACCATTGCTGCTGGTCAAACTGTAACCGGTAATGGAATTCCGGCAAATACTACCGTAAGTAGCTATAGTTATAATTCCAGTGTTGTAACCAAAAATTTGGTAACGACTGGTAATAATTCATTACAAACCTATCTAACAGTACCTGACATTACTAATATAGCAGTAGGTCAGATAGTATCAGGTACAGGAATTCAACCCAATACGGTTGTAGTAGCAATACCAAGTTCGACAATTGTTGTGTTATCACAACCAACTTCGAATGCAACACCCGGAGGTAATACAATAACATTCTCATCTGCAGCTGTAACGCTAAACAATACTGCTACAGCAACTGGATTGAACACCCTTACTTTTTCAACGGCTGGTTCACAAACTGTTCCTGTAAGTACTTCGTTTAATAATTTAGTTCTCAATAATTCAAATGGAGTTACTGTATCTTCGGATGTTACTTTAACCGGTAACTACACGGTAGGTGCAAATACAACGGTTACAAACAGTGGTAAAGCCTTTTTCTTTACTGCAGCTACGGGCGATCAAACTGTAACTAAAACCGGCGGCGGTATAGTGTATTTTGATTATTTAGTTGTAAATAAAGCAACTAGTGGAAATGTAGTTCTTAGCAGTTCACCTGCAACAGATATAGTAATAAACTCAACTTCAGGTAATGTGTTGGAAATAAAAAATACCGGAGGCTTAGATTTGAATGGTCGCTCGCTTACTTTGAATAATAATGGTGGAAATATTTATGCTAATGGTGGTGCAAGAGTAATTACCTCATCAGTTGCCGGAGCCAGCATTAATTTCAACCAATATAAAACTATCAGTAATACTTCCGGTTCGCTGAATATTGGATCGAATGTTATTGTCAATCTGAATGCAAATGGAAATGTGAATTTTGGAAGTTCCACAACAACTATCAATGGAACATTGTCTATCAATAGCACTACCAGTTGCTTTGTAAACACTAATTCACCTCTATTTGGAGTGGGTTCCAAATTAGTTTATAATCAGGGCGGTGGAAGCGGTTCTGTTTATGGACAGAGCTTAGAATGGCCTGTAACTTCAAGTCCATCTTCAGTTTCACTCATTAATAATTCATGGGTACAACTTCAGGGAGACCGCACGCTGACCGGTGATTTGACAATATCAAGCGGAGCATTGCAGGGTTTAGGAGCATTACGAACCATCACGATGGGTGGTACAACTCAAACTATAACTGTATCAACAACTACGGGAGGTGCCATTTATGGTACGGATAACGGAACAAATAATGACCTTAAGCTTGTAGTTGCAAACGGAAGTACAACCACATTTACAGGTGATGCCACAACTAGTGCAGATGACGAAAAGAAATTTTTGAACATTACTGTAAATACTGGCGGAACGTTGGCTTTAAGTCGTGGAATTCTTTGCAAATATGGAACATTTGCAGTGAATGGTACTTTGTTGATAAATAGTAATGGTTATGTACAATCGGCGAGTGGTGTTGCTGCTTCATATAGTTCAGGTAATTTAATATATAATAATGGAGGTTCATATACCAGTACTGATAAAGAATGGCCAACCACAAATTATCCAACAAATGTAACGATTCAAAATTCAGGAACAAATGTTGCATTGAATAATTCAAAAACAGTAAGTGGAAACCTTACTATATCAACTGGAGCAACTTTAGATTTAGGTGCTTATACAGCCAACCGTGCATCGACCGGTGGTACTTTAAGCGTTGCAGGAACATTGAACCTGGGTGGAACGTCCGGTGGTCAGACAGGAAGTAACTTCCCAACTAATTTTTCAACCGTGACATTAACAGGCGGAAACGTAAACTATAATGCTGCAACCGGAGGACAAACAATCTATGCAGCTCCAACTTATTCAACTTTGACTATTGGAAACACCAGCGGAACACAAACCCTTAATGACAATTTAACTACCGGAGGTCTTGCAATTAATACGGGTGGTTCTCTCACCGTCAATGCCGGTAAACAACTAACTGTTAGTACGACAATGAGCAATACCGGAACGCTGAATCTGAATTCGGATGCTAACAGTACAGCTACCATCCTTAGTCCGGCGAACATCACTGGTACGGGAACGGTAAATGTTCAGCAGTACCTGGCAACAACAGCTACACCGGCAAATGCACGTAACTGGTATATGTCAAGTCCTGTATCGGGAGCTGGGGGATTACCTGCTGTTAATAACGGCGGTTCACTTACCTTCTATTCCTATTCCGAAAGTGATTCAAGACAAGCAGCTGGTACTACAACACCTGTTGTTTACGCTGCCGGTGCAGTATGGAGTCCGGTTAGTAGTGGAACGCTGGCTACGGGTACAGGCTATATTATTAAACCAAGTGCTAATGCCTTAACAGTGACTTTCGCAGGAACAGGATTAAACACAGGCGATAAAACTATAAGCGGACTGACCTATAGTTCAGCCAACCCAAAACATGGTTTCAACCTGATTGGTAATCCTTTTGCATCGTATGTGAATGTGTTGCCATCTATCAATGCAAATTCCAGTCTGGAGCAAACCGTTTGGTATCGTACAATCGACAATTCGAATTTATATCATTGCGAAACGGTGAATGCTACCACCGGAGTAGGAACCAATAATAGCACTACCGGGCGTGTAACGGGTTATATTCCTCCTATGCAGGCTTTTTGGGTGCGTGCCACAGTGGCTGCTGACGGTAATCCACAATCCATCACCTTGCTGAACGCCAATCGTTCTCATACCAAAACAGATGTAGGTGTGTCAGGGATTCCGAATATTCCTACCACTCCACTGAAAGCACCGGCAGCAGAAAAACAGGTTTACACTGTACTTGGTTTAAATGTTTCCAACGGTACAACGAGTGATGAAACCATAGTGATGTTTACGCCCGATGCTACGAGCGGACTGGATGCGTATGATTCGGGTAAAATGAGCAACGGAAGTGCAAGTATTCCTGAATTGTATACTGTGGCAGAGAATGCACAGCTTGCTATTAATACTATGGGCAGCATTCCTTACGATACAGATATCGCGCTTGGTTTCAGCACCGGCAAAGCAGGAAACTTCAGCATATCTGTCTCTATGATCAGTAATTTTGCTGAAGGAACACAGATTCTGCTAAAGGATAACATCGATCCGCTGCATCCGGTATTTACCGACTTAACTTCAGCTAATTATAATTTTAATTCTGACATTACTGGTGGAAACACAACCCGCTTTTCACTAGTATTTAAAGCTCCGGAAACTGCAACTACCATTAACGCTCTTGAAAATAACAAGATTCAAATTTCAGTTTTACAAGGGAATGATATTCAGCTAAGCGGTACTGTAAATGCTGAAAAACTGATTGATGTTTATGATGCGTTAGGTCAGAAAATTTATTCAAAGAAATTTGGGCAACCTACTATACGGTTAGGAGCTTGTTTTAACGCCGGTATATATGTGATTTCTTTAACTACTAATGGTAAAACGATTACACAAAAACTTATTGTTCATTGATGATTATGTACGTTTTTTCTTAACTATGTTCTGTTTGATTTGCAAACTCATACCCTTTCCAAACCGGATTGGGTATGAGTTAAACAATCAGGATACTTAATACCCTTCTTTGAACACATTTTCAAAGTATCATTTACACAGTCTGTCAGATTATTCCAAATTATAAATTTAATTTTAAAACTATTAAAAATGAAAACAACTACCAAACTTCTGAGCATGTTAATCATGCTATGCGCATTCAACCTGAATGCAACCAATTATTTTGTAACACCGACTGGCTCTTCTTCTACTTCTGTGCCGGGTACAAGTTGGGCAACTGCGGTATCTCTTAAACGCGCCGTGAATACTCTGGCAACTGCAGATCATGGAGATGTGATTTATCTTGCAAAAGGAGATTACGATGTAACTGCCTCTGCCTTTGGTGCTTATGTTTCGCTGAATAAAGGAGGACTTACCGTTATTGGTGGATTTGCCGGCACCGAACCGGAAGGAAGTATTGATCCTTCACAGTCGACCCCAAGTGTCAATGTGACCCGTTTTTATGGTGCAGCCGAATCCAAGCAATATATTTTTCTTATCGGAGCTGCTACTTCCACCCAAACAACAACGATAAAAAATATCAATTTTGAAGATATGTATTCTACCAGCACCAAAAATATTCAAACGTTGGTTTTTTACTCGAATGCTGCCAGCACCATTCCTTATGTAGTGGATGGTTGTAATTTTCGCCGCTTAACCCTCACAAGTAATAGTGCTAGTTCTGCCACAGTGATGTACTATACGAGCATACAGGCCAATCTGACCATTCAGAATTGTAGCTTTTCTAATCTGGTTTGTAACTCAATCACCACAACCCTTGCAGCTACCAGCATAAATTCAGGTGTATTGAAGCTTGGTATCACCAAAACGCCAACAACTTCAGTTGAAATTAAAAATTGCAATATTAATAATAACTCGGTTACTGGTTATAACTCGGCTACCTCAGCAGCTATTCCAGGCAATGCTGGATTTATTTTTACAAATGCTACCACAAGAACGAATGTGAATGATAAAGGCTACTACAAAGTCACCGACTGCCTGATTGATAATTGCGCTGCAACCGGAATCGGTGGTTTTCTTTACGCTGGACAGGGTCAAACCTGGACTTTCTCAGGCAGTGTTCTCAAAAACTGTACTTCGGGAAGTTATGGTGGGGCAATCCATATGGCAGGTGGAACTATTGTTGCATCTCCAGCCAGCAATACCACTGATTCTTTGTCTATCGTCAACTCCTGCATTGTGAGCAATACCAGTGCTGCTACAAAACAGGCTGTCTCTTATGCAACCAGCACCGGAAATGCAGTAACAATCAGTCGATCCATTATAACTAATAATTCAAATGGAGCGGGAAGTACAACCCTGCGTGACATCCTGGATCCTACCAGCAGCGGTACTACCGTTGTAACCTATGGTGCAACCGAAAGTTTGTTGAATGGAGGATTTGTTTCTTCTGCCTCTAATAGCTACCGGGGAGCAACTACCTACAACGATTATTTAACGTCAACACAGTTACAAACCATAACCAATGCCTCTACACTAAGCAATGCCATTGCGGCCGGTCAGACTTTAATAGATCAGGCTAAACTGGCAACACAGGATATTCATTCGGTCAATTACAGTAATCTTCAATTTTCAATGCATGGAAAAACCCTGGAATTAGCAACCGTTGTTGATGAGATTGATATCTATTCCATCAGTGGCTCCCTTATCAGCAAGGTATCAAACGCAGGCAATATTTCCCTAACCGGAATTCCTCATGGTATTTATTTGGTAAAAGCAATACAGTCAGGATCAAATGCCTTAGCTAAAATAGCTATTTAAGGAATTAGAGTTATTGATTTTATATATATAAAAGATTTGGTTGTTTTAGGTATAAAAAGGTAGGACAATCCCTCTCCGTTTCCGGAGAGGGATTTGATTAAGTCAAAAGACCGATTAAACAGATGTAAAATCTTACAGATATAATTTTAAACGCCTGCTTATATAGAAAACGCTCTCCGTAATTAAGATTCAAAGTTATAAATAGTGAATAGTGCTTTAAAAACACTGATTTCCTGTTCTTCATAATTTATCCTGCTATGTGCTAGTCTTTCGGGTAAATCGTAAAATTATTGTATGAAAAACACACTTAAAATTCTGATATTGTATCTTGTTTTTTCTCCTTTGATGGTTGCCCAAAAATTTTATTTTGGTGCAGCTTACTACCCTGAGCAAGTGTCACAAAAGCAAATAGAGGAAGATATAATCCTAATGAAAAATGCAGGAGTTAATACTCTTCGTATGGGTGACTTTGCCTGGTATAATATGCAACCATCGCAGAATGTGTATCAGTTTGAATGGTTGAAAAATGCTGTAAATTTATTAGGAAAAGATTCTATTCAAACATTATTATGTACACCCACTGCTGCTGTACCTAAATGGCTATACGATAAACACCCCGAGATTATGCAAATTACCGCTAATGGTGAGTGTAAACCTTATGGTAAAAGAAGGCATGCTTGCCTGAATAATCCGGTTTTTAGAAAATATGCCGGTGCTATTGCAACCAATTTGGCAAAAGCATTTGTTGGAAATAGAAATGTGGTCGGTTTTCAGATAGATAACGAACTTGGTGCAGAAGATCCGTATTGTTATTGTGAGCATTGTAGAAATAAATTTTCTAAATGGCTGCAAGTAAAGTATGGTAGGGTAGAAAAACTGAACAATGTCTGGGGCTTGACCTTTTGGAGTGAAAGACTGAATAGTTTCAATGAAGTATGGTTGCCCCGAAAGGGAGATAATCCTTCAGCATTTCAGGATTATCAAACATTCACATCCGATTGTATTATTGACTTCTTTAATCTTCAAAAAGATGCCATCCGAAACGTATTACCCAAGATAGAAATAACGCACAATATATGTTCAAGTGGATTCCTGTATGCCATCGACTTATATAAATTCGCAAAATCAGCCAGCTTTCTTTCATTAGATAATTATCCATATACCTGGGCCTTGGAAAATGAATATGGAAATAAAAATGTAACCCCCTATGCTCCTGCTATGGCATCGCTCGCATTATCACAAATAAGAGGTTCGAACAATGTTCCTTTCTGGGTAACCGAAGCACAGGTTGGACGAACAGCAGGTTTACAACGAAACCTGCTTCAACCGGGAATAGTTAGATTGTGGTCGCATCAGGAATTTTCGCACGGAGCAAACGGAATTTCTTTTTTCGCATGGAAAACATTCGCCTCTGCCCATGAACATCTTATAGCAGGTATAATTGAAACAGATAATATCCCTCGTAGAAAGTATTTTGAAATTCAACAGGCAGGGAAAGAAATTAAACAGATTTTTGAGAAAACAGGTCAATTAATGCCAAACGCTAAAGCTGCTGTAATAAGAGATTTCCACTGCGACTGGGCATTTGAAGATGGTCGTTTTTCAGGAGATTTTAAATATATGCGGGGAGTTTATTCTTATTATTCAGCACTTCGAAAATTATCCGTTACTACAGACATCATATCACCCGAAAGTGATTTCTCGAAATACAAACTAATTATAATACCGTCTCAGGTTGTTGTTTCGGAAGAATTTGTAAAAAACATAGAAGCAGCTGCTAAGCGGGGCACAACAATAGTAATGACTTGTATGACCGGACTTCGTGATCAGAATATCCGAAATTTGGGTTCGTTCGTTGATAGCACATTGCTCTCGATGGCAGGGATAGATATTGAAGAGCAACATTCTTTGACTTCTCAAAAAACGGCAGACTTTCAGTTTAATGAAAAAACATTTAGTTGCAGTCTGTGGTATGATATTGTTAAGCTGAAATCTGCCAGTCCTCTGGGATATTATTCAAATCAGTTTTTCAAAAACAAACCAATGATCACCATAAATAAGTATGGTTTTGGTAATGTGATGTATGTTGGAACTATACCCGAACAGGATGCTGTCCAAAAAATAGTTGAAAAAACGCTTGAAATATCCAATATTAAACCATTAATCTTGTCATCAAATCCATTAGTTGAAATAACTGAGGTTTTATCAACTAAAACCGGAAAGAAATATATTTATGTACTAAACTATTCTGATTCAGCCCAGAAAGTTGTTCTAAACAGTTCGTTAATTGAATTTAATTCAGGCAAAGAAGTTTCAACTGAAGTGGAGATACCTTCAATGAACTACAAATTGTTCTGTGAATAATCACTCTTTTTAAAATTAATTATATGTATTGTAAACCAAGAAAAAATTTAATGCTATTGTTTCTAATGTGCAATTTTATGTTTGTCTTTTCACAAACAAAAGGCATTTTTGGAAAAGTTTTGGATGCGAGCGGGAATCCGCTTCCGGGTGTATCTGTAATAGTAAAAGGAACAAAAACCAGTGCAATTACAAATGTGGATGGTATGTATAATATTAAAGCACAGAATACTGCGATTTTAGTATTTTCCTTCATCGGCATGGAAACCAAAGAGGAGGCTGTAAACGGTAAAAGTGTCGTAAATATTGTAATGCAGGAAAAATCAATAGGCCTGAATGAGGCTGTTGCGATTGGTTATGGAACGGTAAAACGAAAGGATCTGACAGGTTCGGTAGGCTCGGTTAATATGACTGAGATTAATAAAATTTCAGTTTCCACGATTGATCAGGCACTGGCAGGGCAGATTGCCGGGGTAAATGTTTTTAGTTCCGATGCAGCGCCTGGGGCAAAGTCCCAAATTGTTATCCGGGGAGGTTCACTTTCTCAGGATCCAACACCCTTATACATCATTGATGGTTTTCCGTTTGAAAATTTCGACATCAGAAGCCTGAATCCCAAGGATATTGAAAGTATCGATGTATTGAAAGATGCTTCCTCGATAGCCATTTATGGTTCCAGAGGAGCTAATGGAGTTATAATTATTACTACCAAGAGACCCAATGCAGGTAAGTGTCAAATATCCTATTCCACCTATTTTTCAATGGTGAACAAGCCCTCTCTACCAGCTATGATGAACCCCTATGAATACGTTAAGATGCAGCAGGAAATAGCAATGAAAGAGGGAACATCTCAATATGCTACGTTTAAAAAACTGTATCTGGATAATGGTACGATTACCAAAACACTGGATGATTATAAAAATGATGCAGGTTATAACTGGTCCGATCTTCTGATGAGACCTGCACTGATGCAGAATCACAACCTGAATATAACAGGGGGAAATGCAGAAACTAAATATAATATTACACTTGGCTATGTAGATCAGCAGGGAATCATACTGAATACAGGGATGAAACGATACAATGGTCAGGTTAATATTGATCAGCGGGTAAATGATAAGTTAAAGTTATCTGCAAGGGTTAGCTATTCTTCGTCTGTCACGAATAGTAACAGTGTGATGGGTAATTTGCGCCAATACCGACCGACTTCAGGCTTAAAAGGACAGGATTTATTGGTCAGCGAAATTGACAGTGCTATGTTGAATGGCGGGAATCTAGATAGTGGTTTAGATGTCAGTCTGCTTATTAATCCATTGCAACAAGCGCAGAATGAGTTTAACCAACAAACGAATACAAGCTACCAGGCTAATGGTAAAATTGAGTGGAAGATACTTAATAACTTGACATTTACGTCCAGTATTAATTATAATACCACCAACAATACCACAGAGCGCTTTTATAACTCTCAAACCGTTCAGGGCAATATCTTCAATAACTCCGGAGGAACAGCCTTAAATGCCAACGGAGTCAACGGCTCCTATAGTCTTCAGGGGGTGAATACTTTTTTAACTGAGAATCTGCTGAATTACAGAAAGACTTTCTTGAATAGACAATCCTTAGACATAACATTGGGTGCGACCTATCAATACAGTGGCTATAAAACCTATTCGTCGAACTCTATTAATATGGCTCCCGATTTTGAGTATCTGACTTTTTATAACTGGGGCTCCGGAACACCCACTATCTATAATGTTGATGGATCATCCAACCGCCTACTATCCGGATTAGGTCGTCTGAATTATTCCATTATGGATCGGTATTTGTTTACTACTAGTGTCAGGGCAGACGGTTCTTCAAAATTTATGTTGGGTAAACAATGGGGGGTGTTCCCCTCCGGTGCCTTTGCCTGGCGCTTATCCAATGAACCATTTATGGCTTCACTCAAAGATATCATCACCGATGCAAAAATCAGACTGAGTGCCGGTAGTGTGGGCAATAACAGAGGGGTAAATGATTTTGCTTATCTGCTTGAATTGGGCGGTGCTGCTAAATCCTATAAATACAACTTTGATGGATCAACTTTTAGCTCCGGATTAGCTCCCTTCTTTTATTCGAATCCTTCCATAACCTGGGAAAAATCCAACGAATATAATGTGGGGTTTGATTGTACTTTACTGACAAACCGTATTTCGTTGTCGGTTGATTACTATAATAAAAGAATAGATGGATTTTTAATGCCCAATCCGATACCCTATTATATGGGATATCAGAATGGAAGTAACACCCGTTACGAAAATATGGGGTATTTACTCAATAAAGGTCTCGAAATTACAATGGGCTTTGTACCTGTTGAATTAAAGAAATTTCGTTGGGCATTGAACTTGAATGCTACGTTGAATAACAATAAGATAGAATCGCTGTCTAGTAACAATGATGTATTTGTACAGGGTGGACCTAACGGGATATCCCCACTCTGGATTGCCAGAAAAGGATATAATCTAACGGAATTTTATGGATTTAAATCAGCGGGCTTGTATCAAAAAGATGATTTCTACACCGGACCCAATGGCAATTTGGTTCTAAAATCGGGAGTGCCCACTTTTGCAACGCTTAAGAATTCGATTTATCCAGTGCAACCCGGTGACCGCAAATATCAGGATCTCAATGGGGACGGTGTGATTGATGATAATGACCGTACAATTCTTGGATCTCCAATACCCTACCTTTTTGGAGGTTTTTCATCGGTTATTTCCTGGGGCAATTTTACCTTGTCAGCCTTTTTTCAATACAACGTGGGGAATAAGGTATTTAATCTGAACAGGGTATTGTTTGAAACAACCGGAAAGTATTACGCCAGGGGAAATATGTTCGCCACTTTTGCCAATCGCTGGACACCCGATAATACCAATACAGATATTCCACGCATAATGGAAGCAACTTTAGGAGGTGATGCCGGAACTTCGGCTATGCGTTGTGTAGATACCTATATTGAAGATGGCTCCTTTTTACGATTCAGTAATCTGGTGTTAATCTATCAATTACCAAGAGGATTTTTGGACAAATTAAAAATTACTAACGCGCAGCTAAACGTTTCAGCTCAGAACCTGGCACTGTGGACTAAATACTCGGGCCAAGATCCTGACGTATCCAGTTATTCGAATTATAATACAAATCAGGGAATAGGCTACACACAGTTATCCAATACGAACAATTTTACATCTATGACCAGAGGGCTTGACAATGCAGCCTACCCCAGATCACTGGTTCTAAGTATGGGATTAAACATCACTTTTTAATAGTAATTGTTATGAAAAATACACTCTATAAAATATCTTTGTTTTTGATGGTAGTTATGGCTGCCGGATGCGATTCTATTGATCTGGCAACAGTGGATACGAAGCCAAATGTTCAACAACCCACAGAAGGCCTGATAAGAGGAATTCTGACATCAGCCTATAGTACAATGACACTTGACCGCTCGCTATATACCTATGATCTTTGGGGCACATTGAACGGTTGTGATACGGATGAATCCTTTTATAAAAATACGCAATCGGATACAAACAATCCCGGATTACATATATACACCAACAGTACATCAAGCACAGTCCTGAATGCCTACCGGAAAATGTATGCCATTATTGAATACTGTAATGAAGTGATTGAACTTTGTGATAAAGTGGATATGAATCCTGTTGAAAAAAACAATATTCTGGGTCAGGCTATTGCCATACGTGCTTACTGGCACTATATGCTCATTGTCAATTTTGGTCCGATAGCTATGAAAATTGTTCCTTCCGATATGATGCAGAGTACCGACCTGAACAGATCGTCTATGGCTGATGTATGCAACTTTGCAGTAAAGGAACTTCGTCGATCTGTACCCTTACTTAAAGAAATAACCAAAACCGGTACAACTTCTTACGTCACGAAATCGGTTGCAGAAGGATTATCTCTACGGGTAGGTCTCTTTATGGCTTCACATTCACAGATTAACAGGACAGATATGTATGATTCGGTGGCGGTTTGGGGAAAGAAGCTGATTGACCGTGGCGTTCATTCGCTCAACACCCAGACTTATGCAGTTACCGGCGGTAGTGGAATCGTTGAAACCCTTCCGGCTTATGCCCGTTTTTTTACAAGAAATATGCGGAATGAAATGACCTTTGATACTTCAAATCCGGAAAGTATGTGGGACTGTATCTTATTTAGTAAATCGAATAAATATGGTCCGTATGCGGGATGGGGTACAGGATTGTACAATTACCTGGGCGGTTATATGGGGGTTGATTGTATGGATCCGAACTATGGAACAAGTAAAATTGGGTGTTGTGCTTCAAATTACCGTCCGCAGCATACCCTCTTCTCAAAATATGAAGCGGGTGATATTCGAAAAGACTGGAATATTGCCACCTATTGTTATAAAAACTCCGACAATGTCCGTTATCCCTATATCAAATATACACTTCCTACGGGAATGGGAACTCCAACAAGAGCAGCAAAGCTTCAGTTTGTCGTAAAGGGAGATAAGCTGGTTGATAATACCATTATTGAGGATGGTGGAGTAGGATATACTGATGGCACTTATACAGGAGTAAAGGTGGAAGGTTATAGCTCATCCTGGGTGGCAAGTGGTACTCCGGCAGTAAGTACGGGTGCCGGGACATTATTCACAATCACGGTATCAGGCGGTGCAATAACGTCGGTTAAGATGACGGGGGTATCTGCTTCCGGATATGTGAATACCTATACCCGCGGAATTGGCAAGTGGAGGCGTGAATATGAAATCAATTATACCGCCCCAAGAGAACAGTATACGAATAGTTGTAACTTTCCTATCTTACGGTATGCCGATGTGTTATTGATGACGGCTGAAGGAGCCTTAATGGCAAGTGGAAGCACTCCTGGAGCTGCCACAAAAGCAGATGGTGTAGGCTATCTTAACCAGATAAGAGCCAGAGCTGGTTTATCTACAATGATTTCTGATTATGATCTCAGTTATATTCAGGACGAGAGATCACGTGAATTGTGTTTCGAAGGCTTGAGAAGAGCTGATCTGATCCGCTGGGGTTACGCGAAGTACAAATCGGTAAATGATGCAGTAGTAAATGATTGTCTGGTATATGGATCGGATGGCGCTGCAACACCCACCTACAAAGGCGATGCCGCTGTAAATAGTACAGGTGGAAATTTACCAAAACCAGTATTCTCCATAAATGCACTTATGAGCAATTATGCAAAATATTCACTACTGCCTATCCCGCAGGAGGAATTAAGCAGAGCATCACAAACATTCTATCAAAACCCCGGTTGGTAATCACCCTGTTAATCTTATAATGATTTATTATTATGGAAAAAGTAAATAGAAACAAATACATAATCACAGCTGTGGTTATCCTGACAATGAGTCTATTCAGTTGTAACAATGAAATGGATATCAACTCAAAATCAAATAATTTCACCGTCAAATTAGCAAATACAACCCTGATAAAAGACACCTTGTTTGTAAATGTAAATGATACGGTGAATTTTACCTTTGACAAAACGAATAATCCGGCTGAAATTCTGTTCTATTCCGGCGAAAGTCAAAAGGAATACCGCTTTGCTGCTCGCAGTAAATATGATTCTCTGGCGAATACAAATCTGACTACGGCAATTGCTGTGCAAACGTCTGTTACATCCTACGACAATGCGACAGCTTCCGATTTTTCGCTTCAGAAAATTGAAAATTTATCTGTTTATTCTTCCGATGGCTTATCCGGTGCTACTCATACTGAATTGAAAAAACTGCGGGTAGGGGCTACGAATTCATCCAATCTGACAGAAACATTTGTTGCAACCAAACCTCAACAAATTACTCCGTCAATCAATTTGGCTGTGATTTCTAAAAGTGCAGATGCGTTGAAAAACCAGTTGCAAATTGTATCATTCTCTGTACTGTCAACAGAAACCAGAAATTACGGGTATTTCTCACACGGATTAAATCTGCCAAATTCCAAGACAATAACCTATACAAATATTTCGGCAACTGATTTTGCAAATCCATCCTGGGCTCAGTTTGCTCCAGTGCGAACATTTGCCCCGAATGCGATTAAAGACACCACAAATGCAAGTGGGTATTCATGGAATACAGGAGAAATAGGGCTAAGTTACAAACCGGATGTAACCGGCGGAGTGGTAGCAAAAAATCAAAATGGTCTGGTACTTGCTACCGCCTATCCTTTCGGAGTGAAGGTGCCCGATGTTTCAACAGGGAAGCAGGTACCTACCGGTACAACCTTACCCTACGAAGCCTGGTTGATATCCAGACCAGTTAACCTCTATGCTGTCACTCCTGATCCGGGAACTGTTATCAAGACCGTAACTCAAAATTCAATCAGTAACTACGGTTATGTTTATAAAGAAGTTGGGATTTATAAGGCATCTGTCATTGGGCTCTATATGAGTTCAAAGCAGGTGAATAATATGGTCAGAGAGTTTGTTATTGTTGTGAAAAATAAGAATGATGTTATTCAATAATATTTAACGGCACAAAATATACTGATGGTATTAACGTCTTCATATGGTGGTACTAATGACAAACCAATTAATTACTGCACACTAAACAAATATCGTTTTAAAAAATAGAATGACAGTTGAAGAGTTAAAAGCAGCATTTGTTTATGCATACAAGCAAGAAGCAGATGCTGTTTATTTTGTCCCTGGCGAAATTTTTATTATTGGAGAACACATTGCCGAAATTGAAAATATTGATTTATGTCCTGCTTTAAGTTTTGGAATCTATTTATTACTTCGCAAAAACAACGAAAATTGCATTAAATTCTGGTCATTAAATGAGCCGGAAGCAATCAATTGGAAGATAAATCAAACAATTCCAAAAAATATCAATTCTTGGATAAAGTATCCGATTGGAGCAATAATGCGGTTTGTTGAATTTGGTTTTGAGTTTGATTTTGGATACGATATGCTTTTCTGGGGCAATATACCTAAAGGTGCAGACTTACTTCCGTCTGAAGGTTTAGAACTAATTACATCTTTCGCATTGAAGGATCAATTACAAAACTACCAAAACTCAACTCTGAATCAACAGATTAATAATCATTGTCTTTCGTATAGTAACTGGAATATAATACCCAATGAATTAGTGTCTGAAATCGCTGATACCCTTTATAAAAAAACAGAAGGTTATAAAATTGTTATTTCAAATACACATACGCCACATAAAGTAGATGCATCGTCATATTTTCAACTTATTTCAGAATGTAAATCAGCAGTTGAATACTTAAACAAGATCCAACCAATACATAATTGGGATGAACTCACAGAAGAGGACTTTAAATCTTTAGTATCAGCTGTCGAAAATCCGGTTGCAATTAAAACAGTCTATCACATGATTAGCGAAGTACATCGAACCAAATTAGCGTTAAAATTAATAACGGATGGCGATTTAAACACCTTTGGGCAACTAATAAACGCTTCTCATACATCATTACGGGATAACCTTGAAATCGTTAGCTCTGAAGTCGATGCTATGGTAGCCGAAGCATGGAATATTGAGGGAGTTCTTGGTTCGCATATGGCTGGTTGCGGTTTTGGTGGTTGTACCATTTCATTGGTCAGGGAAGACATTGTTGATACATTTATCAAGAAAGTTGGAAGAATTTATGAAGAAGAAACCGGCATAAAAAACCATTTTTTCGTAGCCGAAATTGGCGATTATGCCTGCAAATTATATCAATAACTATGTTCTCTGTTTGTTTAGTTCTCTCTGATTCCGACAGGAAGTTTGATTTCTCAAGCTTCCTGTCCTTTTTCAGGATGTCGAAACTCCGGTTTTCGACAAATATTACTTATATAATAATGGAGTTCAAATGCTTTTAAATCTTCAGGTTATAGCTATTTTTGCACAAATATTTGATGAAAGGGGAATAATACAATTTACAGATATATTATTGTATTTGTCATGTATAGTAATTATAGTATCAGTCAAGCATAAAAATTGATAGCAAATAGAACTTTTTAACTGTATTCTTGTTATATTTTTTGTTAGTTTGAAAATTTATATTACTTTTGCAACACAAAGAATGAATCTTCCAACCCAACTTAATCAACTAAAAATCAAAATTATGCTATCCAAAAACATCCGCTCCTTGCGTGAGAAATTTGGTTACACGCAGGCACAAGTTGCCAATTATCTTGGTATTACTGCATCGGCAGTAAATCAATACGAGAACGATGCTAGACCAATTCCCACCGATGTTGTCAGCAAATTATCCCTACTATTCAGTGTTGAAGAGTATGATCTTTATCAGGAAAATCCTCAACAACAACAGATTTTATCTGCTTTTGCATTTCGTGCTAACGAACTGGTTGAAGCTGATTTCAAAAGCATTTCAGCATTCAAAAAAATCGTTTTAAACTACTTCCATTTATCTGAAGCGCTGAGTCATGAGTAAACGTAGCGACAGTATAGAATATCTCGCTAAAAAATTCAGAGAGGATAACGCTTTAAATGAAAAAGAGCCTATTCGAATTAAAAGCATCCTGCAAAAAAATAATATCTTAACTGTTTATCGCCCATTAAGTTCAGACTTTTCTGGAATGTCGATAAAAATTGACGTTGGTGGTACTTGCAAACGGTTTATGCTTGTTAATAGTGAACATTCAATTGGTAAACAACATTTTACTATTTGTCATGAGTTCTATCATTTATTTTATCAGGAGAACTTTTCTGCCGCAATCAGTACTTCCGGTAAATTCGACAAACAAGGCAATCCGGAGGAGTACAATGCTGATTTGTTTGCTAGCTTTTTGCTTCTTCCTCATTGGGGTGTTTGGGAGTTAATCCCCGAAAAAGAAAATGCCAAAAACAAAATTTCAATAGCAACTCTTTTGCTGATAGAGCATTATTATTCTTGCTCACGATCTACTTTGTTACATCGCCTACTCGATATGGGATTAATCGATGAGGATTTCAAAGTTCAATACTCCACTGGCATAAAAAGTAGTGCGCGCAAATTAGGATTTAGTACTGACCTATACGAGAAAGGCAACGAGAACGAAGTGGTTGGAGACTACGGCACTTTAGCTTATAATGCTTGGGATAAAGGTATTGTCTCAGAAAGTTCATACTTATCATTACTGGAAGATTTAGGGGTAGATATTTCTAAAATTTTTGAAACCGAGAGTGAAGATGAGTCTACCCAATAAAATAATTCTACTCGACAGTGATGTAATCTCACATTTCATTGCGAATAATTGTCTGGTAGATTTACCGGTTATCTTGTCACCTCATCAATGTGTCGTAGTCGACTACGTTTATGCTGAAATTGCTCGTAACCCTTTTCGAAAAGCAGTTTTAGATGGGATTATTGCAAGCAATGCTATTCAGTTAATGCCATTTCCGAACTCCGATTTGGCAATTAAAATTGAATTTGCTCAAATCAAGAAAAGAAATTATTTAATTGGTGATGGTGAAAGAGCCTGTATGGCTATTGCCAAATATAAAGATGATATTATTGCAAGTAGTAACTTTAGAGACATAGCACCATATTGCCAATTAAACGGTATCTACTATTTAGGAACACTTGATATTCTGACTATTGCTGCTAATAATGAAGTTTATGATGAAGCCCAATGTGATACTTTTATTCAAAATGCAATTTCATTCAACAAAGCAAGATTTCCCAAAGGAATTACTCAAATGAGATACTACACTCCACCCGATTTGAGTTTTATAGAAGTATAAATGTAATTGGACTTCGCAAGACTGTGAACAACAAACATAAAATTGTTTAGTTGCGGTCTTTATTCAATGTACCGCTTATACAGTAAGTATTTCAGAAGAAATACACCGCAACCAAAATAAAGGAAATAGAAGAAATTAAATTCAGGTTAGTTGCGGTATAAAATCGATACAATCCTTTATGGCAAAGGCTTTGATGCCTTCCGCAACCGAAACACCGCAACCAAGGGGTATTATTGAAAATCTAAATGTAAAAAGAGAGTCCGGTTGAAAGCGGTCAGGTTTCCCCTGAAAGTTAATTACGGGCAGCTCCGCCGGGCAGAATCCTCAGCAGGCAAAAATCCTCACCCCTCGTACCTCTGGGCTTGCACAGTCTTTTTGCCTGCCTCCGCACAATCCACCCTGCTGTTGTTTTTTTCTGTCACACTTTTTGCAATCCACCCACAGTTGGCACATTGCTTTTTCTCGTTCCTCAAAAAAATCAATAAGCCAATCCATACACAGGCAAAAAAGAAATCAGGCACTCCAACCGCCACCACCGTGCCTGAAATGCGCCAGAAAAAAAAACAACTCGAAGCTATGTATACATAATGCTTAGTTGAACTAAAACCCCGTACACGGGGTAAGCTTTAATTAGTTTATTATCTGATATTTACA
>JBAXMR010000007.1:0-77394 GCA_037134195.1 Paludibacter sp.
AGAATATCGCTATTCTAAAAAAAACAGCTTTCTAATTCGCTGTTACTTTGTGCCAAAAACTGAATCAAATCGGCAACCTTCTTTTCGTAGGTGCGGATAAGCTTCATGCCATACGGACTTATTCTGCAACCACCACCATCCTTGCCTCCTTTTTGTCGAAGTACAATTGGAACCGGCGAAAGCTCATTCAGTTTATCCAAAACATGCCATGCATGCTGGTACGACATTTTCAGATTTTTAGCTGCTGCATGTATCGAACCATCAACCGCGACTTGTTTTAAAAGCCGGATTTGTGTACAACCGAGAAACAATTCACCTTCGCGGTAAAAGGAAAGCTCGGCAGCCATATTAAAAGCTTGTTGATTCAGCATACTTAAAATCAGTATTTGTCATCGAAGTTGAATTCACTTTTGTGCACCAAAATGAATTTTATTCCCAAAAGGCTTTTCAATTGCCGTGCCAATGTTTTAAATTGCTGTTTTATAGTTACTTGTATTTTGTGTCGGTTAATTCGACTAGATAAAAAGTTACTAAAAAGAAGACATATTAGTTGAAAAACACCAAAATGTAGGAAATCAATACAATAGATAATCTTTAAATTTATTTTCCGGAAACATTATTTTACCAACGAAATTTTGTAAATTTGCAACTCCATAAAATCACTAAAAATAATACCATGACAATCCGCCAACTCTCCGTTTTCCTCGAAAACAAAACCGGTCATTTGAATGAAATTCTGGCCGTATTAGCCAAACAAAACATCAACATTATTGCACTGACAGTTGCCGATTCAAGCGATTACGGTATACTTCGTGCCATTGTTTCCGACCCTGAAAAAGCATTGGAAGTTCTTCGTGCAGAATATTTTACCGTACGTGTTCACGACATACTTTCTCTCGAAATGCCAGCTGCACCGGGTTCTATGTCACATATCCTCGATTTGTTTACGGCTGCCGATATTTGCATCGAATATGTGTATGCATTCAGTTTTGGCAGTAAATCCATTTTAATGGTTCGCACCGACAATCGCGAAAAAGCCATTGAGGTTATCCAAAACAACGGATTGAAATCAATCAGTGAAGCCGAATTAAAGTAGTTCAATAAATATGAATATCAAATATCACAAAGTAAATATCAGCGAAGCGAATAACGCGACTGAAAGGAGCTAATATCGCCGAAGGCAAAAAACATGAACTAAATATGATCTGGAATAAAGAAATAGAATGTATGAGCCGCGAAGAAATGCGGGAATTACAAAGCGAGAGACTCAAACAATTGGTTAATCACATATATACAAATGTGACTTTCTACCGTTGCAGGATGGACGAAATGGGTGTAAAGCCATCAGATATTCAATCTATTGACGATATAGTGAAACTTCCATTCACTTACAAAAATGATTTGCGCGACCATTATCCATTCGGACTTTTTGCAGTGCAGATGAAAGACATTGTGCGTGTTCATGCTTCGAGTGGTACAACCGGTAAACCCACAACGGTTGGTTATACCAAAAATGATATTGAAAACTGGCGCGAAGTTTTGGCTCGTTGTTTGGCTATGGCCGGAATTTCTTCTGACGATATAATGCAGGTTTCGTATGGTTACGGATTGTTTACGGGCGGGCTTGGGGTTCATTATGGCGCTGAGACCGTTGGTGTTACGGTTATTCCTATTTCGGGAGGCAATACCCGTCGTCAGTTGCAGTTGATGGCCGATTATGGTTCTACAGTATTGGCCTGTACGCCTTCGTATGCACTTCATCTGGCTGATGCATTGGCCGAGAATGGTTATTCCTTGGCTGATATGAAACTCAAAATCGGTGTGTTTGGTGCAGAACCATGGACTGAAAATATGCGTCTGGAACTGGAGAAAAAGTGGGGAATTAAAGCCTATGATATTTACGGTTTGAGTGAAATTATGGGACCGGGGGTTGCAAATGATTGTCTATGTCATACCGGATTGCATGTTCACGAAGATCATTTCTTTCCTGAAATAGTTCATCCCGACACAAAAGAGCCGATGATGGTTGGTAAAGAAGGCGAACTGGTTTTCACCACTTTGACCAAAGAAGGAATTCCGCTGTTGCGTTATAATACACGTGATTTATCTACACTAAATCAGGAAAAATGTGCTTGTGGAAGAACAACTGTGCGCATGAAAAAAATTACCGGTCGTAGCGATGATATGCTGATTATTCGGGGCGTAAATTTGTTCCCATCGCAAATTGAACATGTATTGCTCGAAATGGGCGAAACAAGTGCTCATTACATGCTTTACGTAGATAAAATCAATAATCTGGACACGTTGGAACTGAAAGTGGAACTGGACGAAGCCAACATGATGGAAACAATCCGCGACTTGCAAAATTTATCGAAAAAAATAGAACATGCGCTCAATAGTGCTATTGGTTTGAGTGTGAAAGTTACACTGGTTGAGCCTAAAACTATTGCACGCAGTGAAGGAAAGGCAGTGAGGGTGATTGATAACAGGAAAAAATGATATTTAAAATATTTTAATAGATAGTAAACAGAAAATATGACAAAAGAAACCGCCGTAAGATTATTTGAACAAAAGCAAATACGCTCACATTGGGATGATGAGCAAGAAAAATGGTATTTTTCAATTGTAGATGTGGTTGGTGTTTTGTCAGAAAGTATTGACTCTCAATCTTATTGGAGAAAAGTTAAACAGCGTCTGAAAGAAGAAGGAAATGAAACCGTGACAAATTGTCACGGTTTGAAAATGATTGCTTCAGATGGAAAAATGCGCTTAACCGATGTCGCTGACACAGAACAACTATTTAGGTTAATCCAAAGTGTTCCATCTCCCAAAGCAGAACCTTTCAAAATGTGGTTAGCTCAGGTTGGTCGTGAACGGATTGATGAAATTGAAGACCCGGAAATTGGTATTGACAGGTTAATAGAGACTTATTTGCGGAAAGGTTACAGTAAAGAGTGGATTAACCAACGTCTGAAAAGTATTGAAGTCAGAAAAGAATTAACTGACGAATGGGAGAAACGGGGAGTTCAAAAGGGGCAGGAATACGCAATACTTACCGATGATATTACCAAGGCATGGAGCGGACACACCACTAAAGAATATAAAAAATTCAAAGATCTGAAAAAAGAGAATTTACGTGACCACATGACCAATCTTGAATTGGTGCTAAATATGCTCGCAGAGGCAACTACCGCCGAAATATCGAAAGAAAAGAAACCGAAATCATTTAATCAAAGCCGGATTATTGCTAAACAAGGTGGTACAATAGCCGGAAATACCAGAAAAGAGATTGAAGCAAAAACAGGTAAGAAAGTTGTTACAAACCTAAATACTAAAGAACTTGATTCAAAACAATCTGAAGAGTTAAAAAACTAAAAAACAAATGTCAACTATTTCAAAAGAACTTGTCGATTCCCTTTTTGCTCAGTTTGATGAGCCGGATATAACCAGTTTGTCCATCCGTGAAGTTGGGAAACTTGTTTCTCAGATTGAAGCGCAGAGTGCTGTGGAATTTATTCACATGGAAATGGGTGTGCCGGGACTGCCTGCTTCAGCCATAGCCATTGCAGCTGAAAAAGAAGCATTGGACAAAGGCCTTGCCACACAATATCCGCACATCGAAGGCATTCCGTTTGCCAAAACTGAAATTGCCCGATTTGCCAAATTATTTATCAATCTGGATGTGTCGCCGCTGAATTGTATTCCCACAGTAGGAGGGATGCAGGGAAGTTTTGCGGCTTTGCTGGCTGCTGCCCGCACCAATCGTGAAAAACCATACACGCTTTTTATTGACCCGGGTTTTCCTGTTAATAAATCGCAATTGCAGATTATCGGTGTGCCGTTTAAGCATTTCGATATTTTAAATTTCCGTGGGGAAAAACTAAAGGAAAAACTTGAATCATTTTTGATTGAAGAAAATGTTTGTTCAATTTGCTATTCGTCGCCAAATAATCCATCCTGGATTAGTCTCTCCGAGCGTGAATTGCAGATAATCGGCGAACTGGCAACAAAATACGATGTGATTGTGGTGGAAGATCTGGCTTATTTTGGCATGGATTTCCGCCAGCACTACGGACAGCCTGGTATTGCGCCGTTTCAGCCAACCGTTGCCCGATATACCGATAATTATATTTTGCTGCTTTCGGCTTCCAAGATTTTCAGTTATGCCGGTCAACGCATCGGCATGATGATAATTTCGGAGAAACTTCGCACACGTCGGTATCCTAATCTGAAAAACTATTTCAGCAGTGATGAACTGGCACATTTTATTTCGTATGGCGTGCTGTATGTCACAACTGCCGGAACTTCGCACACAGCACAATACGCCTTAGCAGCCATGCTCAAAGCCGTAAATGATGGCGAAATTGATTTCGTAGCAGGACTTCATCCATATGGTGAGAAAGCCAAAATAATGAAAGCATTGTTTCTGAAATATGGCTTCTACATAGTCTATAATGACGAAGACCGACCGCTTGCGGATGGTTTTTATTTTACCATTGCCTATCCAGGCATGACGAGTGCCGAACTGATGAAAGAATTTCTTTACTACGGAATCAGTGCCATTTCATTAGCCATTACCGGTAGCGAAAACCCCAACGGACTTCGTGCCTGTGTTTCGTTTGTGCGGATGGATCAAATGGAAGTGCTGGAAGAAAGGTTGAGGGAGTTTTCGACAATGTGCAAATAAAATAAAACAGGCGATTTCAATTTCTGAAATTGCCTGTTTTGTATAAATTTTTGAGTTTCTGATTACTATTATTACCGTTTTTTGTAAGGTTGAAGTAGATAACGTATAAAATCATCATTTACATTTTCCAATTCGTTTTTGTCGTAAATGTATAACAGAATTACCTCATCATTTACAATTTCATAATAAAAAATAATCCTACCACCACCGCTTTTACCCTTACCTTTACTCTTAATGGCGATACGTGCTTTTCTACAGTTGGCTATAATTTCATCACCAATAAAAGGATTTTCCTCCAGCTCATCTAAAAACTGTATGTAATCGTCTTTCAGAGATTTGTATTTCTTGGATAATCTCTTGAGCGATTTTTCAAACTCGGTGGTAACTTCAAATTTCATTGGCTAATTGACGTGCCGATTTTAGTTGAGTGTTACCTGCTTTTGCTTTATTTATTTCCCGAAGACCACGTTTTATTCCGCGTACAATTTTTTCGGCTTCCTTGAACGACTCAAATCGTTTTAATTCCTGTTCGTTCATCGTTACTGTTACTGTTTTCATAATAAAATTTAATAGAAATTTCTTGATTGCAAAGATAGAAAAACTTTTCTTAGTGTAAATACTAGGTTTGTAGTGAATATAAAACAAATGTAGTTTATTGAGTGTTCTGATTTCAATTTTCATTAGCCTTCTTATATAACGAAAACCCCAACGGACTGCGTGCCTTTGTTTC
This sequence comes from Paludibacter sp., assembly GCA_037134195.1. Taxonomy (GTDB): domain Bacteria; phylum Bacteroidota; class Bacteroidia; order Bacteroidales; family Paludibacteraceae; genus Paludibacter. The sequence goes on from JBAXMR010000007.1 coordinate 5,418, forward strand.
GTATGTGCGGATGAATCAAATGGAGGTGCTGGAAGAACGGTTGAGAGAGTTTAATGCAGTACATTAATTAACTCTGAAATGATTAAAACTAAAGAGCAGGTATGGTGACTTGCTCTTTTGTTATAGATTATCAAATATAAAACCCTTAGTAGAGACATTTTACCAATCATTCTCCCTTATTTGTGTTTAATGTTTGCTGATAATGTTTCATAAATTGTTCATACTCCTGAGCAAATGTTTTCTTTTGATGATGTATTTTTTGATTGAGAATATATTTGCAAGTTCGGTCAATATCTCCTTTTGATACAGAAAAAGCCGAACATGAATCCTGCCATTCAAACCTTCCTGTAGTTAGATGATTTTCAATTATAAACTTTGCTGATAGTTCTGCTATTTCTGTTGCAATCCATTCTTCGTTAACCTTTGGTGAGCGTGAAATTAGAAAATGAACGTGTTCGGGATTGGCATAAATAGCATACATTTGACAATCGCGATGATTTACCAATCCGGTTATATATTTTTCAATCCTTTCTCTGTTTTTGTTTGGGATTAATGCCAACCGATGAAGAGTTGTGAAGATGAAATGTGTGTACAGATTATTGTATTCAATTTTCATTTGAATAAGGGGGTGGTATTGTTATTGGATTTTCTACTAAGGGAACTAAATATTTTTAAATCTTCCCTTAGTAGAGAGTAATCCAATAAATAATTCCCTTATTTTTCCTTTCTGTTTTAATAAGGGGTGATATTGTTATGTATTTTCTACTAAGGGGAATATATGCCTAAAATCTTCCCTTAGTAGAAAGAGCAAATCAAAAAATGAATCCCTTATTTATCATAATAAGGGGGTGGTTTTCTGTATGAAGTTCTACTAAGGGGCTTAATTATTTAAATATCTTCCCTTAGTAGAAAGTAATTCAATAAATAACTCCCTTATTTTTCCTTTTTAATAAGGGGATGGTATTGTTATGTGGTTTTCTACTAAGGGGTCGAATTTCTTGGCAGAGCCATCAATTGATGGCTTTGTTTATTTGCCTTTTGCAAACCAATTACTGTAATACAATTTTATTACCTTTATTAGTATATGTGAATCGATGAAGATGTCCTTGTGAATTTACATAAGATGTAACCATTCTGTCATCAGAAATAAATTCTAAACTATGGTATTCTCCAAATATTTTCATTACAAAGGGGTTATAATTTCGAAGTAAAGACCATTCTCCCTTAAGAAGATATTTTCCTTGTAATTTTTCAAAATCTCCATTTGGATTAAAATTAAAAAGATTAGAATCATCAAAATAATAATATAAAACCTCGTCTATCAAAATACTTACAAGAGAATCTTGATACCAGGTATAATTCAAAAGTGGATAAAGAATAGAATCTTTTTTAAAAGCGACTTCAAAAGTATCATTTTCTGATACATTTCTAACTGTATAGGTATCTATACCAGGTAAAATATTACCGTCGTCTTTTATATAATCGATTAGATAACCAGCATCGGGTGTGATTTTGAATGTAGCATTCTTACCCTTCTCTATAGTAGTGTCCTTAGGCGATACAGTTCCCATGTTAGTATTGTATAGGGCTTTAATAGTATAATACTTAATCACTGGTGGTTGGGGTGGATCAGGCGGATTTATCGTATCACATGCATCACATGTCGCTAATACTATTGCGAAGAATAAAAAGTGAATTAACTTTTTCATACGGTAGATGTTATGGTTTGCAAATATAAAAATAATGTTCCATTTGTGAATGAAATTCTCAAACTATCTGACATTATATACAAATTTCCCCCACCACTTACGCGGCAGGGGAAACATTTAAATTACTTCGCCGGAGCATTATCCGGTGTAGGTGTATCTTTCGAGCCACCTTCCATCGGGCGATACTTTTTGCGGAGTTCATCCATTTTGTTGAACAGGGCAATTAGTGTATCGTTAGGAGTAAAGTTGACAGCTTGTTCAATGGCGGTGCAGAAATGCAGGTAGGCAGCCACGGCAGCCGGTTTCACGCTGGTTGCCGACGATTCTCGTTCGGAGTATTCGGTGTTTCGGCTTTTGAATTTTACATCGAAAGCGATATTTTTTGTTTCTAGCGAACCAAATAACCTGTCGATACCTATCTCTTTTGCAGCAGCAATGAGTTCGGGGCGTGCTTTAAACTTTGTCAACATTTCATCAACCACACCTGTTTCAATGTCCTGAGCCAGCGATGCGATATTCCAGTACGGTGCCAGAAACAATTGAAGCGTTGAAGCTGCCGATTTTTTGATAGAATCACTGCTTTTCAGATACGAACTTGTCATACGTTTAATTTCGCTCGCATCGGCATCACGGTCGTTGTCTAATGCTTTCACCTCGTCGGTGTAAGTGCTTTTCTGGTTTTTGTTCATCAATGCAACCAGATTTTGATTAATTGTTTCGAGATAGGTAAGCGCAGCCGACGGAATAGGTCCGATTTCCGACAAAATAGGTTTTGCTAACTCGATAGTTGATTTGTTCAACGCGTAAATACCGTTGATTGGGAGTTTTGCCACATAGAGTGGCGAGAATGCATGGTTTTCCATAAAATAAAAAGTTTAAATATTAATAATAATGTGAGATTTATTTGCCCCCTGCCGATTAAATCGTGATAAACTGCGGGTTTATGGTTGCGTGAAACGATTCTTTCACATTCCAATTCAGTACGATACAAATAAGGGTGTTTTTGCTTGTTGAATTCTAACTACTAAGGGTATGATTGCCTATTATGTTTTGATTCTTAACCCTTAATAGAAAAATAAACCTCCTTATTTCCCCCTTATTATCTTGTAAATGCAAAATATACTACATTCAATTCACTTCTTAAAGTCCCCGCAATTTATCCCGATATAATCGGGAGGGGGTTTGGGGGCTCTTTTTCGGGGCTTTTATCCTACAGAAATTTTCTGCAACCCGAACTGAAGCTATTTTGCCCTGCAGAAATTTTCTGCGACCTGAAATGGAGCTGTTTTGCCTCGCAGAAATTTTCTGTAACCTGAAATGAAGTCATTTTGCCTTGCAGAAATTTTCTTTAGCATAAAATGCCGCCGTTTTGCCTTACAGAAATTTTCTGTAGCTTGAAAGTTAATTATTTCGATGTTTTTCGTAAATGTTCTCTTTTAAAAAATTCGTAGCACGACTCACGTCGTACTACGAATAATCAAAAAAAAAAATTATACAGGGAAATACGACACAAAAATAATAAATATTTTCAAACAGTTAATCAGTTTTGTGCGTTTTTTTTCGATAAATTTGAAAAAAAACGAAAATGTAAATTTATGCTAAGTTTATACTGTTTTTTGTTCCATCAATGTGTTTTAATTACGCTGAATGTTTGGCAAATATTACAATTTTTTTCCTCTGAGTATAAAATGACAATTCATTTTCAAAAGTTATTTGGTACTACTTTACTAAATTAAAGAATGGATAATAATTTAAGTCTCCAAATTTCGTTATTGACTTTAAATTCCTTATTTTTGTATATTCATACTCTAATAGATGCCAAATGAAAAAATACCTATTGTTGATTTTGTTATGTGTGCTAGCTTCGGCAAATGCTCAGATTTATCGTACAAAAATCCTGAATCAGAACATTAAAACACTGCAAATAGGACTTGTGGGGCAGAAATTCAGCCTTCCGGTTATTGAACTGATCGGCTCTGATGTTTTGCAAATAAGCTTTGATGAAATGTCGCACGGCGCACATGCTTATAGTTTTAAAGTTATTCATTGCAATGCCGACTGGACACAGTCTGATTTAGTTATTAATCAATACCTTACCGGATATTCTACCGAAAATATTACTGATGTCACTAAATCATTGAACACTACATTTCTTTATACGCATTATGCCTTTCAATTGCCAAACAGCGATATGAGTTTCAAGGTTTCGGGTAATTATGTGGTACTGATTTATGAAGATACCAATATTGAAAATCCAATTGCTCAGGCTTGTTTCTCCATTGTCGAATCGCGGGTGGCAGTTAGTGGTAAGATTCGTGGAAATACGGATACTGAGTTAAACGGAAAATTACAACAACTTGATTTTGAAGTGGCATTTAATGGCTATTCTGTTCGCGAACCTGCCAGCGAAATTAAAGTGATGGTACGTCAAAATAACCGCCTTGATAATCAGGTAACAGAACTTCAACCTACTTATATGTCAAGTTCTTCGCTGAGTTTTATCAACAATAAAGCTTTGATTTTTGAAGGTGGTAATGAATTTCATCGCTTTGATATTTCTTCGGTTTATGCTGCCGGCGAAGGTGTTGCCGGAATCCAATTCAATAAACCCTATTACGATGCGTATTTGTACGATAATAAAATTCAATCGACTCATATTTACTCATCCGAAATGGATGTAAATGGTAAATTTATTGTGAATATGCAAAATGCACAAAACGATGATACTGACGCTGATTATATGTGGGTGCATTTTAATTTGCCCACCAAACAAGCTTTTTTTGACGGACAATTATTCTTGGGTGGTGAGTTTAATTATAACCAGTTGAATGACGCTGTACGAATGAAATACGATGGCAAAACCGAAAGTTACAAACAAACTGTTTTACTTAAGCAGGGCGGATATAATTACCAATACCGGTTTGTTCCCAAAGGGGAGCAAAAAGCTATTGTGGGACGGGTCGACGGCAGTTTTTGGCAAGCCGGCAATGAATATACCGTTTATGTGTATCACCGTCCGTGGGGTGAACGGTATGATAAACTTGTGGGAGTGAAAATAATTAATAATTAATAATTAATAATTAATAATTAATAATTAATAATTAATAATTAATAATTCAATGTCGTTTAGATAAGGAATTTTAAATTTCATGATGATACAAATAAGGACGCCCGGCTTCGCCGTTTGGCTTGCCAAAAATAAGGGTGTTCTGCTTTTACATTTTAGCTACTAAGGGTTTAAATACTTGATTTATATTCATTCTTAACCCTTAGTAGAGGATATAAACCGTCTGATTTACCCCTTATTTCTTTGTAAATGCTAAACTAAACGATATTGATTAATAATTCAAAATTAATAATTAAGAACAACCAATTAACTAAAATGAAAGTATATAAATTCGGCGGTGCATCAGTTCGCTCTGCAATGGGAATTAAAAATATCGTGAAAATCGTTTCGGGAGTAACTGAACCACTTTTTATTGTTATTTCGGCAATGGGGAAAACTACCAACGCCATGGAGATTGTGCTGGAGCAGTTTATGAAAGCCAATCATTTGGCTTCGCTCGAAAAACTTGCTGAGGTGGAAAGCTATCACCACGATATTATTTCGGAACTGTTTCAAAATCCTGAAAATGGAAGAAAAGCTGTAAAACCACTCTTTGATGAGCTGAAAAAGTTCATTACCGAAGGAGTTGGGGATGATTACGACCGCTGGTACGACCGCCTTGTTTCGTATGGTGAAGTAATTTCTACCCGAATTATTTCGGCTTATTTGATTGAATGTAACATTCCGAACCAATGGCTTGATATGCGGACTTTGTTGGTGACGGATAGTAATTATCGTGAGGCTAATGTAAAAATGAACGATTCGCAGGTTCGGTTGCAGAAAGCTGCTGATTTCAGCCAAAACAGGATTTATATCGGTCAGGGATTTATTGGTGCTAACATCAAAGGTGACCCGACAACGCTTGGTCGAGAAGGTTCGGATTATACGGCTGCGGTGGTTGGAAATCTGTTGAATGCAGAAAGCGTTTCGATTTGGAAAGATGTTCCCGGAATTCTGAATGCCGATCCACGTTTGTTTGAAAATACAGTTCATATTCCTGAACTGACATACCTGGATGCGGTAGAACTGGCATATAGTGGTGCGCAAATCATTCACCCAAAAACAATCAAACCGCTCGAAAATAAACAAATACCGCTGTACGTACGTCCGTTTGGAAGTCCGAATGAAGCAGGGTCGGTAATTAAAGCGACCACTGAAAAACCGATTGATGTACCAGTATTGATTCTTCGAAAAAATCAGGTGTTGATTACTATTCGCCCACGTGATTTTTCTTTCGTGCTCGAAGAGAGTCTTTCCAAAGCGTTTGCCCTTATGACTAAACATCGGTTGAAAATATCATTGATACAGAGTTCAGCAATCAGTATTTCGGTATGTGTGGATAATACGCGCTATCTGGCCGATGCACTGGATGAACTTGGTAACGATTTTAAGGTTAGTTATAACGAAAACCTGGAGTTGCTTACCATTCGCGGAACGAATAACGAAATTGTGAATCAAACCACTACCGGTCGTGAAATACTTCTTTCGCAACGAACCAGACGGATTGGAAGATTTTTGATGAAAGAGCTTGTTTAATTCAAATTTAATTCTAAATCATTTAACGGTTGCAATTTTTGTTGTAACCGTTTTTTTTGTCGGGAATGAATAGAATTTCTAATATACTGAAGTAGGATTTCTGAATTTGAACAAACTGTGTAGGATTTAGAAAACAAGAAACTCAAGTAGAGATGAATTCTTGTATGGGTTTACATTCTGTAAAGTTTTATGATTATTAAGTGCCTTATTTCGATTTTAAATTTCACTAACCTTATTGCTTCAATTAGTGGGGTTGAATTACATCAAGCTGAACTTTTACCACACTTATTCTTCAAATTTTCGTTTTCAGTAAGTCATTTTCTTCATTCAGTGACTTAAATTTTTATAAGGCTTAATGAGCAGCTACTTTTGTTTCGTAATAATTTTAAAACCCAAAGAATATGAAACGTATTATCACATTAACTTCAATTATTTTATTTATCTCAGTAACTTTATTTGCTCAAAACAGCGGACAAACCGTACGTGGGATAGTGACCGAAGCATTTACCGGAAATCCGATCGAAGGTGCAACCATTATTGTTCCCGATTCAAAACCACTCATTGGCACAACCACCGATGCCAAAGGAGAATTTGTAATCAAAAATATCAAACCCGGTCGATGGTCTTTCTCGGCATCCATTGTTGGCTATTCGGCTCAGGTAGTTTCTAATCTGATGGTTATTTCCGGTAAAGAAACTTCATTGACTTTCAAACTCGATGAGAAAGTAAATCACCTAAATGAAGTGGTTGTAAAGTCCGGACACTCCAAAGAAAAACCGCTGAATGACATGGCCTTAATCAGTGCCCGTTCGTTTTCAGTAGAAGAAACGGAACGGTTTGCAGGCAGTCTGGGCGATCCATCGCGCATGGTATCGAACTATGCGGGTGTAATGGCTGGAAATGATTCGCGCAACGACATTATTATTCGGGGTAACTCGCCCATGGGTTTACTGTGGAGGATTGAAGGTGTAGAAGTACCAAATCCGAATCACTTTGGTGCGCAAGGCACAACCGGTGGACCTGTGAGTATGCTCAACAGCAATCTGCTTGCAAATTCCGACTTTATGACCGGAGCATTTCCGGCAGAATATGGTAACGCGCTTTCGGGTGTTTTTGATATTAATTTGCGCAGCGGCAACAAGGAAAAATATGAATTCACGGGTCAGGTAGGTTTCAATGGCTTCGAAGCCGCTGCCGAAGGACCTATTCCATTGGGAAAAAACAATCCGAAAGGTTCGTTTATTGTTGATTACCGCTATTCTACACTGGAATTGGTAAGTAAACTCGGCTTTAATGTGGGTACAGGTGCTGCTATTCCACAATATCACGATTTGACTGTATTGGCTGATATTCCGACAAGAAATGCAGGTAGGTTTAAGTTTGTTGGAATTTTCGGAAAGAGTTTTATTCAACTCGGACGTACATTTGATAAAGCGCAGGCAATCAGTGCCAATCAGTTGGGCTATGCCACCGATTTTGGAGCTGATATGAATGTTGCTCTACTTACTCATACCTTGATGATTTCGGAAAAAACCAAACTGAAATCGGCTGTTTCGTATCAAAGTTCGCAATCGTCCACACAGAATGATTCCATTGATTATCTGAACAAAGCCTATTTCTCAACTTATGCCGGCAAGTTACTCGAAAACAAGCTGACTGCTTCGGTAGAATTGAAACATAAATTCAATTCCCATGATAATATGGCAGTTGGTGTGTTGGCAAACCGCTATATCACTTCTTTTAATGATTCGGCCTGGGTGAGCAATCTGCACAAACGGATTTATCTAACCCAGGTAAATGAGGAAGCAACCACACTTTACGAGGCTTTTACCAACTGGCAGCATAAATTTTCGGATAATCTGATTGTAAATGGTGGTTTGCATTATCAGTATTACGATTTGAGTAAAGAAAGTGCGTTAGAACCACGTCTGGGTGTTCAATGGAAGTTCGGTCAGGGACAATCGTTGAGCTTAGGTTACGGACTTCACAGTCAGCTACAGCCCCGCACGGTTTATTTTGCCAAAGAATATGACCAAAAACTGGGAACTTACTCTGAAAATAATCACGATTTGAAATTTACCCGTTCACAACACGTGGTGCTTGGTTACGACTGGCATTTGGGCAGTGAATTCCGCATTAAATCCGAAGCATATTATCAGGATATTTTTAATGTTCCTGTTTCCAAATCGAACGGTGCATATTCCATGCTCAATGCCGGAAGTGGTTACTTCATAGCCAAATCTGATAGTTTGCAAAATACCGGTAAGGGAAAAAATTACGGTGTGGAACTGACGCTTGAAAAATTCCTGAGTCACGGATATTATGCCTTGATGACTGTGTCGCTGTTTGATTCGAAATACGAAGGAACTGATAATGTGTGGAGAAATACCGCTTTTAATACGAATTATGCCATGAATTTACTGGCAGGATACGAACTGAAAGTAGGTAAGAATAACTTCCTGACTTTCGATGCCCGCACAGTGTGGTCGGGAGGAATGCGCTATATTCCGATAGATTTGAATGCCTCCATTGCTGCCAATGAGCAGGTTAACGATTGGAGTAAAGCATACAACAGTAAATATAAAGACTATTTCCGCTGCGATTTGCGTATTGGATTTAAACAAAACTTCAAGCATGTTTCGCAAGAATTCGGTCTTGATTTGCAGAACATCACTAACAATCAGAATATCTTTTCTGAACAGTATAACACGCAGTCACATTCTATTTCTACTGTTTACCAACAAGCATTTTTGCCGATGATGTTGTATCGGATCAATTTTTAAATAATTCTGTTATATTTGTATTTTAAATTTTAAACGTAAACAAGATGAATAAGATTGAAAAATATGGCGGTTTATATTCCAAATGGTACAATTTGGCATTTTGGATTGTAGGTATATCGCTGGTTATCGGTGTTATTTTCACGCTCTTTATGGGTAAAGAATTCTCGTTGTACAATGTTCTGTTGCCCTCCTTGTTTAATACCGTTTGTTTGTGGTTGGGTAGTATGTCAATAGTGGTTTTTGTCTGGAGTCGATTTCCTTGGGAATCAATGCCTCTGAAACACCTTTTAGTTGAAATTGTTTTAATAACTATTTTCCTGATTGTTTTTATTTTGGGTGTAGATATGTATTTATGTTACAATCAAGGAACTACAATGGTAGAAGGTATCAGGTTGAATTTAGACAGTATTTTGTTTACAGTTCTGATTACATTTCTGATTGTAACCATTCACGAAGCCATTTTCTTCTACCGTCAGTGGAAATTGAATTTTTCAAAATCGGTGAAACTTGAAAAAGATAACCTGGAAGCAAGTTATAACACTTTAAAGTCGCAGGTAAATCCACATTTTCTGTTCAACAGTCTGAATAGTTTAATGAGTTTGCTGGACAATAATCCGACTGCTGAACAATACGTTCAGGATTTGTCAGATTTCCTGCGGTATGTGTTGATGAGCAACGATCGTGAAGTAGTTAGTTTGGACGAAGAGCTTGAAAATATTGAGAAATATATACATTTACAGAAACTTCGATTTCAGGATAACCTGCAAGTGGAAATAAATATTCGAACAGAATCGTTACAATGTAAAATTCCACCATTAACGCTTCAGATGTTGGTTGAAAATTGTATCAAACACAATACCATTTCAGTAAAAAATCCATTGATTATCAAGATTTCAGATAACGGGAAAAACATTTCTGTTGTAAATAACCTTCAACCGAAACAGGTGGAAGAATCAACAGGACAAGGTTTGAAAAATATAGAAGGTCGTTATCGGTTTGTTGCCGGTGAGCCTATAAAAATTGAATCGGACGAAAAGCAATTTTCAGTTACACTACCATTGATAATAGCCCCCTAAATCCCCCGAAGGGGACTTAGAGAGCGTATTCTATAATTAAGAGGAAAATAAATTTATAAAAAACTTTGTCTTCAAGTCCCCCATAGGGGATTTAAGGGGCTTTAAAAAACATACAAATATGAAAAAAATTGTTATCATTAACGGACATCCAAACAAAGAAAGTTTTAATTTTGCAATAGCAGAAACTTATAAAAAAGCAGCAGCTGCATCGGGTGCTGAAGTAAAAGAAATCGTAATTACCGATTTAGTATTTAATCCCAATTTGCAACAAGGCTATATGAAAAGGACTGAACTCGAACCCGATTTGCTGGAATCCATTGAAAAAATTCAATGGGCAGACCATTTGGTATGGGTTCATCCGGTTTGGTGGGGTGGACTACCTGCCTTGACCAAAGCATTTATCGACCGTGCATTTCTGCCGGGTATTATGTTTAAATATCGCGAAAATTCTCCCTGGTGGGATAAATTGTTGACAGGTAAAACGGCTCATATAATTACCACGCTCGATTTTCCGACCTTCATTTATAAAATGCAATACGCCAAACCAAGTGTAAATCAGTTAAGGAAATCCACGCTTCAGTTTTGCGGAATAAAAAAGGTGAAAGTCAGTTATTTTGGTCCGATTAAAAACTCTACTGATGAACAACGGGCTAAAATCCTGAAAGAAGTAGAGAAATTGGGTAAAGAATTGAAATAAACAAATATTATGATCAAAGTTTTAATCATTGAAGACGAACAACCTGCTGCCAAACGGTTGGAGAAAATGCTGGCCGAAATTGCACCGGATGTTGAAATTACAAATCGTTGCGACAGTATTGAGTCATCTATTGCTTACATTCAGTCAGGTGCAAAACCCGATTTGATATTTCTGGATATTCAATTGGGCGATGGGCTGAGTTTTGACATTTTCAAGCAAGTGGAGATTAGTTGTCCGATAATTTTTACAACAGCTTATGATGAGTTTGCCATTCGTGCATTCGAGCTAAACAGCATCGATTATATACTGAAACCGGTGAGCAAAGAAAAGCTGGAAAAAAGTATTGAAAAGTACCGGAAAATCAGTCAACAAAACTCCAGTTCCGATTGGTCGGCACTTGCTTCATTGCTCGAAAAAGGCAAACGAGAATACAAACAACGGTTTCTGGTATATGTAGGTGAACATTTACATTCAGTTCAAACATCCGATATCGCTTATTTTTATTCCGTGGAGAAATCAACTTTTCTGGTTAGTCAGGCCGGAAAAAGTTATAGCGTTGATTTCTCCTTGGACAAACTGGAAACGGTAGTTTCGGGCGATGATTTTTTCCGTATAAATCGAAATTATCTGGTTGAATTTCGGTCGATAAAAAAAATAAACATTTTGTCGAAAAGTAGAATTAAACTAATGCTGGAACCGGCTACAACCGATGAAATTCTTATCAGTACAGCTCGTACACACGATTTCAGGGAATGGTTAGACAGATAAATCACTTTTGAAAAATAATCGCATGAAATATTTAATTTTAGTATCATTATTAATTTCAACTTCAATCGCTATGTCACAAAATAACATTGTTTTTGCATCTGCTACAGAATTAGCAGAGAGGATTAAATCGGGAAAAGTTACTTCATACGAAGTAGTAACAGCTTTTTATAATCAAATTGAAAAGTATAACAAAACATATAATGCAATAGTAACTCTTGACAAAGAAGATGCTCTTAAACGTGCTAAAGAGGCTGATTTGGCTATGTCAAAAGGTGAAAATTGGGGAAAACTTCATGGAGTACCCATCACGATTAAGGATAACTATAAAACAAAAGGTATTCTTACGACTTCGGGATATTTGCCATTGAAGAATAATTTTCCAACCGAAAACGCCGAAATTGTAAAACTACTATTAGCTCAAGGTGCAATTATTATTGGAAAAACAAATCTTTCGGTTTTGGCAATGGATATGCAGGCTGATAACCCGATTTTTGGAAAAACCAATAATCCATGGGATACTACCCGCACCAGCGGTGGAAGTAGTGGTGGATGTGCTTCGGCACTGGCAACGGGAATGACCCCTTTATCGTTTGGAAACGATCTGGCAGGTTCAATCAGAATTCCATCAGCTTATTGTGGCGTTTATGGTTTCAAACCCACTTATGGTGTTGTTTCATTGCAAGGCATACAAACTGACCCTGCTGAGAATGTTAACGGCATTCGTACCATGGCTTGTGCCGGTCCTCTAGCTCGTAGTATAGATGATTTGGAACTCGCATTATCCATAATTGCTCAACCTACCGAAAGTTTCAAACGACTTGTGTCACTTGTAAAGGACAATGATACGATAGATATAAAAAAACTGAAAATTGCCTGGACGGATGAATTTGGCGGAGTTCCGGTTGACGATGAAATTAAAGCAAAAATAAATAACTATATTGCTCGTTTAAAAGAAGCCGGAGCACAAGTCACAAAGGTTGTTCCGCCAATTGATTTCAATAAAGTTTGGCAAACCTGGGGAAGTTTTGTGGGTATGCAGGGTGGTTATAAAACATCTAATTTTGCACGCTCGTTCGGAGAGTTTTTCACGAAATCAGTATTAAAGGATGTACCTATGCATCAGAATATTGTAAAACCCATGTCGGTGGAGAAGTACATGATAGCTTCAAACTATCAGGATTCAGTTATCACCCAATTGGAGAATTTTTTAGACGGTTATGATGCCTGGATTTGCCCTGTAAGTGCTACAATGGCTTTCAATCATCATGCACCAAGCAAATCTTATGGTACATTTAGCGTCTATAATAATCCATTACGTGTAAATGGAAAACCACTGCATTATTATATGGCAACACAGGCATATACTACTCCATTTAACCTGACAGAATCACCTGTTCTTGCTATGCCCATAGGATTAAGTTCTACTAATTTACCCATTGGTATTCAGGTTGTTGGTAAAAGATATGCTGATTACAGATTACTGAAAGTGGGTAAAGTTTTGAATAATTATAGTGATAAAATAAACTATCCATTACTTACAAAATAGTTTGGTGAATAGATTTTAGATGTTCTTTATTAACTTTGTACAACCTGAATTTAGTATGATTTCTTCCAAACAAGCATTAAACCTCATGATAGCCTTACTCTCGGTTGTCATGCTGTTTCATTTGTCGGTGTTTCTGCAATTTATTCCTTACACTATTGTTTGGGCAGGAAAGCTCAAAAATCTACAGGAAATGAGAGTGTTTGAGAGTGTATCTTTGTTATTGAGCACATTCAATATCGCTGTGTTTCTGATGAAGGGAAATTACATCAGGCACAAAATACCCATGAAAATTATCAACGGCATAATCTGGTTTTTTGTTGTACTTTTCGCATTTAATACAGTGGGTAATCTTTTTGCCAAATCCGATTTCGAATTATATGTTTTTACACCACTTACCTTTATTTCCGCCTTGCTTTGCCTCAGAATTGTATGGAATAAGAACGGTTAGTTTAATAAATATTTAAGCCTTTTTAAAAACATTTTCATTCTTTGAGTATTATTTCAAAACTTTCATTATTTTTGTAACATTAAATCCTAAACTGCTCTAATGAATGAACTTATCTACTAAAATTAATACGATAGTATTATGCTTAATTAACCCTGAAAGGTTGATTTATACAGCATTTTTGCTAGAGAGAATAACAATTCTAAACATACAAGATTACAGTTGCAATATTGCAATTGTATTACAACATTAATATTCACCTGCCTTTGAACGGAAGAGAGATTGCATTCAAAGGCAGGTGTTTTTTCTTCCTTCAACTTTCCCAAAGTTTTAGAACTTTGGGAAAGTTAGTAGAAAAAATTGTAAAACTATTGGAGGCGCGACTTTAAGTCGCACTCCCAATATAAATGAAGTTCCGGGGAGGGTAATTTAAGTTCAAAGGAGGGTAATTTGAAGTTCAATGCCCCTAAAATGAACTTAAAAATGGGTAATTTAAAGTTCCAACACCCTCGTTTGAACTTAAATTCGATGAATTTGAAGTTCAATCCCCCTAAAATGAACTTCAAGAAGGGTGATTTGAACTTCATTTCGGGGAAAATGAACTTCCGACACCCTAATCGGAACTTGAATTTGCAGGATATGACTCAATAACATTGATTTTTCACTCTTTAAGCTCCCTTTAGGCTTCGACGTGAGCTCAGCCGAACGGGGTTTAGGGGCAACTAAATATTTTTTATAACCATCTAAATCATTTTCGTATGCCAAATCCAAAATTCAGGGTAAACATACCCACCAATGCTGCTCAGGAATTAGAACTTGCAGCATGTGTAAACGCAAAACACATTGCCGATGGAGTCACTTCGCCATTGAATGCACTGCAAAACCACAAATGGGAAGATAATGCTCCCAAAATTGAAGAAGCACTTAGCTTACACCATCAAGCTGAAGAACTACAACGTCAGGCAAATCTGGCGTATCGTAAACGCGACCTGCTCACCGCCGAAGTTGATTTGTCCGTCAAATCTTCCCGCGATTTATTACTGGGTATCTATCATGATAATCCCAAAGAACTTAGCCAATGGGGATTTGATGTAAGTGACTCACCAAAAGCAGCTGCTAAGAAAGCGTAGTTTTATTATCGTAGTTATAGCCTCGCTCGAAGTGAGGCTATCGCTGTTAATAAAAAAGGAGTAAGCCGAAAAAATCAGTATTCACATATAATTCAAAACTAAAAAAATTAATTCGATTGAAATACTAATAATTATAACAATACAGAAATGAAAACTAAAATTTTACTAATTAGTTTGCTAATTTCGGGTTTTACTTATTCACAGGTTGTAAAATACCATCTACCACCGAAATCACATTATAAAAGTGCTGTAATTTCTATGTACAATAATGAGCCTATGAAAATATCCAATGTAAATATCAAATCCGACAGTATTTCATTTGATATTTATACTGATAGTGATAATATTTATTCTTCTTCTCCATTGTTGGATGTAGATTATTTACAAGTGAGACAAGGTAATAATGGATTAAATGGAGCAATAGTAGGTAGTTTAATAATGGGTTCAATTCTAACCTGTAAATACTTAAATTATAGTTTAAGTATTGGAGAATTACCTGAGTTATTAATATTTACTATTGGAGGAGCTTCAATAGGTGGGGTAATAGGTTTAATGATACCAAAAAAGAAAAAATATTTTATCACATATTAATACATCTTTTTTTTTGATTTTCATTTGTCTTCAATATTTAATATTGGCAGTTTTTATCTATCTAATAACTGAAGTTAACTTGATAAAAAAAATAAGTATATGAAACGAGCATTTAAACAGGTGTTTAAATCAAAAACTATGTTCATTGATAATTCCATACTGCAACTAAAAAAAATAATCGTATGAAAAAAAGTATTTTACTATTGCTGTATTTTTTCTGTTGTAATTTGATAATTGGGCAAAACAACGTACAGTTAATTGAAAAACATGGGCAATATTACCAAAATGACAGAAAAGTAATTCCGGAAAAATTACTTTTTATTTTGTCGAATGATACAGCTTGTTTAAAAACTCTCAATTTATCAAATAAATTCTCAGATATTGGGAATGCTTGTGTGATAGTAGGAGGCTCTGTTGCAATAGGCAGCGGATTATATTTAGCTCTTGCACTTACAGATCCTTATGCAACAATAACATACGCACCTGTTACTGTTTCTTTGATAGGTTTGGGTATCTGTTTGAGTTCAATTCCCTTTTATGTATTATCAAAATCATATCTAAAGAGTTCAATAGAAATTTACAATTCAAAATCACGTGCCGATATGAATAGATTTAATAAAATAGAACTTAATTTTGGTGCTACATCAAATGGTGTCGGTATTGTATGTAGGTTTTGACAACTAACAATATTGAGAGCGTGTCTTAATACTTTGTGCTACAAGCAAGTTTCCAAACTTGCCTATAAAATAAGATTCGGCTGAATTTCAAATTTGAAGTTCAGCCGAAATTTTGCAAGAAATAAGATT
Organism: Paludibacter sp.; assembly: GCA_037134195.1. GTDB lineage: Bacteria > Bacteroidota > Bacteroidia > Bacteroidales > Paludibacteraceae > Paludibacter. The sequence goes on from JBAXMR010000007.1 coordinate 21,611, forward strand.
ATTCCTGATTTTTTTATGTAAATTTGAAGCGTATTTGAACCCAAATTTCATAACCTTTTAAAATTTATAAAAAATGGAAATTCTCCGTCCTAACGGATATAAAGTTTTGCACTGGTAGTTGGGATTTGCAATCCCAACTGTATGTATTCTTAGGATTTTCAATCCGCTAAGTTCGGAGTAACGTCCTCATTACTTCGTGTTACAAGCAAGTTTCCAAACTTGCTTATAAAATAATATTCGGCTGGAGTTCAGAAATGAATTTCAGCCGAGTGTTTTGTATATACAAAAATTTTTATTCATTTTGTTATGTATCTAATTAGAAGTTTGTACATTTGCATGCTGTTTGGAATGGAGATGGTATAAGTAATTTTAAACTAAATAAAATGCCTGAGATTAGCAGATTTTATGGGATAGTGGTTTTTATGTTTTTCAACGATCACAATCCACCTCACTTCAAAGTTAAGTATGGCGAATTTGAAGCAAATATATTGGTAGAAAATGGTAATCTGCTTAATGGTGATTTTCCTCTGAGTAAATTAAAATTAGTCCAGGCTTGGGCTGAAATTCACAAGGATGAATTATTAGAAATGTGGTTAAGTAAGAACTTTCACAAAATAAACCCTCTACAATAATGATACGGGTAATAGAAATAATTGACAAAACTCCCTATACTTTGGTTTGTAAATTCAATAATGGGATAGTTAAGAAAATAGACATCTTGCCGATTATCGAAAATCATAAACATATAGTAGGTGTGCAAAATCTATTAAATGAGTCTGTATTTAATACCGTAAGAATTGGCGAATTTGGAGAAATTGTGTGGGATAAAATTGTAAAAAGTTCACGCAATGGCGAAGACATAACTTGGGATTATGATATTTCACCTGAATTCGCTTATGAAAATTCTATTTTAGTTGAATCTCCTTTTACAATTGCTTCGTAGATATATAAATTCCGCTACTTCGTCCAAAAAAAAGTTTCCAGACTTGCCTGTAAAATAAGATTCGGCTGAATTTCATAATTGAATTTCAGCCGAATCTTATTTACAGCTTTCTATTTACTGTTTGCCGATTTGAATGCCAGTGCGTACATTTTCATTTGTTTAATCATAGCCAGCAATCCATTGGAGCGGGTAGGAGAGAGGTGTTCCTTTAAGCCAATTTTATCCACAAAATAAAGTTCAGTATTCAGTATTTCGTCAGGGGTATGACCTGTGAGTACCTGGATAAGTAGTGAAACTATTCCTTTCACCAATACCGCATCACTTTCGCCCTGATAGGTAATAATACCGTTGTTGAATTCAGCATTCAACCATACACGACTCTGACAGCCTTCAATGATATTTTGCGGATTTTTATGCTTTTCGTCAAGTGGTTCAAGGGAGTTTCCCAAATCGATCAATAATGCATATTTGTCCATCCAGTCGTCCAATGAGCTGAATTCTTCAATAATTTCGTCTTGTAATTCGTTGATAGTCATATATTCAATTTACAATTATTTAATTTCCAATTTCCAATTATTTCGGATTTACCGCTTGCTGATTACCGCTTGCTGCTACTGTAACATTCCTACCACTCGTTTCAGTGCAGTTATGAACACATCAATTTCTTCTTTTGTATTGTAAAAAGCAAATGAAGTCCTGACTGTTCCAGGTAAGTTAAGCGAATCAATCAGTGGTTGAGCACAATGATGACCGGTGCGAACAGCTATTCCGAGCTTGTCGAGCAACATGCCAATATCGTAAGGGTGAATATCACCAACCAAAAATGAAATTACCGAACTTTTTTCGGATGCAGTTCCAATGATACGCATACCTTCAATTTCCTGCAATTTTTCGGTAGCATAACTCAGCAATTCATGTTCATAAGCAGCAATTTCGGTTAAACCGATTTTCTGTACATACCGTAAAGCCTCAGCAAAAGCCGTTGAGCCAATATAATCGGGAGTTCCGGCTTCAAACTTGAATGGTAATTCATTGTAAGTTGTTTTTTCAAAAGTAACGTTCTGAATCATTTCGCCACCGCCCTGATAAGGTGGAATGGCATTTAACCACTTTTCTTTTCCATATAGTGCGCCAATGCCTGTTGGACCATAAATTTTATGAGCCGAAAAAACATAAAAATCAGCATCCAATTGTTCAACATTTACCGGAATGTGTGGCACAGCCTGTGCACCATCAACTAAAACCGGAATGTTTTGTGAATGAGCTATTTTAATAATTTCAGCAACCGGATTTATTGTTCCAAGAACGTTTGAAACATGGGCAACCGAAACTATTTTAGTACGTTCATTAATCAGTTGTTGAAATTCATCCAACATCAATTCTCCCTTTTCGTTCATCGGAATTACCCGAAGCGTCATGCCTTTTCTTTCGCAAAGCATTTGCCATGGAACGATATTGGAATGATGCTCCATCACCGAAACAATTACTTCATCACCTGATTTACAGAAAGCTTCACCGAAGGTAGTTGCAACAAGATTAATCGCTTCGGTAGTTCCACGGGTGAAGATAATTTCTTCGCGTTTAGCAGCATGAAGAAAATCGGCCACCGTGTTTCGTGCAGCTTCGTGGGCTTCAGTAGCTTTTTGACTCAGATAATGAACTCCGCGATGTATATTGGCATTGAGATGGTAATAACCTTCCTCCATTTTTTCAACTACGCAACGCGGCTTTTGAGTTGTAGCCCCATTATCGAAATAAATTAGGTCTTTGTTATATATTTTCTCGTTCAGAATTGGGAAATCTTCGCGAATCAGACGGATTTGTTCGTTTTTCATGCAACTAAAACTATTTGTAAGACTTTTTGTTCGGCAAAAGTAAGGATTTTTTGCAAATGTGACAAAACGATTTTTAATTACCAAATGTACAAATCGATTAATCAACCAACCAATAATTGACAAATTTCCCTACAGCAACATTTTTTAACCGCCTTTCGGGTGGCAATCGTCAATTTATGATGTACTTTTGTGTGATTTTTCCCAAAAACTGCTTTCTATAATTCAAGCACGAAAAAATGAATAAAACTCTTCTTACCAAATTCACCCCGCACATTGCTGCTATTCTTTTATTTTCCGTTATTTCTTTTTGGTATTTTTCTCCGATAATTGAGGGGAAACAGCTTACAGGACACGATACTGAAAGCTGGATGTATATGGCCAAAGAAACCATTGACTATAATACAACCCATGATGATGTGACATTATGGTCGAATTCGATGTTTGGCGGTATGCCGACTTATCAAATTTCGATGACACAACCTTATAACATGATTAAATACGTAGAAGATGTAATTCATGTTTTTCCGGGTCAAATAAGTAATATAATGCTCTATTTGATAGGCTTTTATATATTATTACTTGCTTTTCGTGTTAATCCATGGCTTGCTATTGCCGGATCAATTGCTTTCACTTTTGCATCTTATAATTTTATCATCATTGCTGCCGGTCATAATTCAAAAGCCATAACAATTGCCTATATGGCACCTTTGATTGGTAGTGTTTTTCTGGCATTCAGGGATAAAAAACTATTAGGCAGTGTGTTGACTGCGTTTTTCCTGAGTCTGGCAATTAGGGCAAATCATGTTCAGATTTTATATTATACGCTCATTATATTGCTTGTTTTTGTTATTGTTGAATTTATATTCAGTCTGAAAGAAAAAGAAATTGTATCTTTTTTGAAATCAAGTGGTTTGCTGATTTGTGCAGCTGCCATTGCTTTGGGAATGAATGCAACATCCCTTTTGACAACCAGTGAATACAGCAAAGCAACAATGCGTGGTGAATCGAATGGATTGAGTGTAGATACACAAAATTCACAGCACGGACTGAACAAAGATTATATTACTCAGTGGAGTTATGGAATCGACGAAACAATGACTTTGCTTATCCCGAATTTTAAAGGAGGAGGAAGTGGTGCTAATTTAAGTTCGGACAGTGAAACTGGAAAAAAACTCAGTGCACTGGGTGCTCCCGATGTAGATAAAATACTGAAAGAAAACCAGTTTCCACTCTATTGGGGTGCACAGCCCTTTACTTCAGGACCGGTTTATATTGGTGCAATTGTTTGCTTCTTGTTTGTACTTGGCTTATTTATGGTTGACAAACGGATTAAGTGGTGGTTGTTACCCGTTATCATACTGACCGTTATGCTTTCGTGGGGTAGAAATTTTATGTGGCTAACCGATTTATTTATCAACTATGTACCACTTTACAACAAATTTCGTACAGTTTCAATGACGCTTGTGGCTTCAGGTTTTGGAATAACTTTGATGGCAATTTTAGCACTAAAAGAAGTTTTTGCTGAAAAAACGGATAAACAAAAACTAATAAAACCTGTATTAATCAGTGCAGGAATAGTCGGTGGTATTGCATTAATTTTTGCCTTGATACCGTCATTGGCCGGAAACTTTACTGCTTCTGCCGATGCTCAGTTTCAGGGAAATAATGCATTTCTGAAAGAAACACTGCCGTTGGATCGTGCAGCTATATTGAGAAGCGATGCATTACGGTCATTAGCATTTATACTTGTTTCAGCAGGTCTTATATGGTTGTATGCCAAAAATTTTCTGAAGGTAAAACTTGCTTATACGCTGTTTGGTATTCTGATGTTAATTGATTTAGTGCCGGTTGCTATGCGTTATTTGAACAACGATAATTTTACCCGTCCACGTCATTTCGAGGCATTAATTGAACCATCACCCGCAGATAATATGGTACTTCAGGATAAATCGCAATACCGTGTTTTGGATGCTACTGTAAATGTGTTTAATGACGCTTCACCTTCGTATTTCCATAAAAATATTGGTGGATACCATGCTGCCAAATTGCGTCGGTATCAGGAGTTGATAAACATGCATATTGAAAAGGAAATTGGACAATTATTTGGAGCATTTGGACGCGCAAAAACGGCTGATGTGGTTACTAATACTCTGGATTCATTGGGAGTGTTAAACATGCTCAATATGAAATATCTGATTTATAATAAACAGTCAGCACCGTTATTAAATCCTCATGCTAATGGTAATGCATGGTTTATAAATAAAATAAAGGTTGCTGAAAATGCAAATGAGGAAATGACGCAGTTAGGTAAAATAAATACCAAAACCGAAATGGTTGTGGACAAGGAATTTGTATCGCAACTGCCTGCTAAACTTACACCGGATACAGCTTCACATATTGCTCTGACAAGCTATAAACCAAATCATTTGATTTATAACTTCAGCTCAAAAACGGATCAGGTGGCTGTATTCTCTGAAATTTATTATGAAAATGGGTGGAATGCATACATAAACGGACAGAAAATGCCTTATGTTCGTGCGGATTATCTGCTTCGTGCCATGCCGCTTAAAGCTGGAAATTACGAGTTGGAATTCAAGTTTGAACCTAAATCATACAGCGTTGGTAATGCAATAGCACTGACATCTTCTATATTATTGATTTTAAGTATACTTGGATATATTTTCTGGCAAGTAAAAAATTATAAAAAACCATCTGAAGCCTGATTCTTAACAGAAAATATTTAGACAATGACGATAGATAATAAAGCTAAAAAGCCCGGTTTCTCAACAATACATTTAACTTCAACCATAAGCATGTCTTTGGTGTTATTTCTTGTTGGTTTGGTTTTTCTGCTACTTTTTATGGCTCGCGATATGAGCAGGTTTGTAAAGGAGAATATTAATCTTTCCATTGTATTAGATGACCATATTAGCAGAACTGATGAACAGCGGATTGAAAAGTATCTGTCATCTTCTACTTTTGCAAAATCGGTTGAATACATTTCAAAATCGGATGCATTGAAAGACCATATTAGCAGTTTGGGCGAGAATCCACAACAGTTTCTGGGTTATAATCCGCTGAAAGCATCGATAGAAGTTAAACTGCTCGAAGCTTATGCCAACAATGATAGTGTAAACAGGATTCAGGCAAAAATTAAATCGTTTCCAAATATCTATCGTATTGTTTATCAAAAAGATATGGTAAGTTTGGTGAATGAAAATGTGCAGAAAGTAAGTTTGATATTAATTGGTTTAGCATTCATTTTACTTTTTGTTTCGGTTGTACTTATCAATAACACAATTCGGTTGGCTTTATATTCCAACCGGTTCTTAATCAACACAATGAAACTCGTGGGAGCAACATCCGGATTTATCAGGAAACCATATTTAATCAGCAGTGTAAAAAACGGTTTAATTGCAGCTGTTGTTTCTATACTACTGATGGTGGCAGTAGTCTATTTTGTTCAATATCAGTTTAGTCTTTCAGTAACAATGATTCATTCAGTTAATCTATTATATGTTTCAGTTATTGTTCTGTTATCGGGTGTGGTACTTACAGTAACATCGTCATATTTTGCTGTTGGAAAATACCTGAATATGCATTCAAGCAGACTTTTCTACAATTAATTTAAATTAAAATTTATTTATAAACAATATGGAAAACGACAAAAAATTCACACTTGCTAAAACGAACATGGTACTTATTGCCATAGGTTTTATTATTATTATCATAGGATTTATTTTAATGTCAGGTTCTGGAACAGTATTAGAATTTAATCCTGATATTTTCAGTTTCCGTCGGATAACAGTAGGCCCAATGATTTCTCTATTTGGTTTTGTTTCTATCATTTTTGCAATTCTTTATAAACCAAAAACAAAAGAATAATGAGCATACTTCATTCCATTATTTTAGCTATAGTTGAAGGACTTACAGAATTTTTGCCAATTTCGTCAACCGGACACATGGCATTGGTGTCAGCTTTCATGGGCATTGAAAAAAATGATTTTACTAAACTGTTTATTGAAAATATTCAGTTTGGAACTATCCTTTCAGTAATCGTACTTTATTGGCGAAAATTCTTCGATTTCAGCAGATTGCAATTGTATGTGAAATTGATTATTGCATTTATTCCGGCAGCAGTGTTGGGAATTTTATTCAAAAAACACATCGATGCAATGATTGGAACGCCTTTATTTGTGGCTTGTACCATGTTTTTTGGTGGTATAATTTTGATTTTTGTAGATAATTGGTTCAAAAACCCTACAATAGAATCAGAAGACAAGGTTACGAATAAAAATGCATTTGTAATTGGTTTATTTCAGGTTCTTGCTGTAGTATTACCAGGATTGAGCCGCAGTGCTTCCACCATTATCGGTGGTATGCAACAAAAACTGACTCGTAAAGCTGCTGCAGAATTTTCATTCTTTTTGGCAGTACCAACACTAGCAGGAGCATTTGCTAAAAGCCTTTGGGATGCTCATAAAGAAACCCCGGAATTGCTTAACATTCATAACATTGGCATACTTGCACTTGGCAATCTAATTGGTTTTGTTGTAGCTATTTTTGCAATAAAAGGATTTATCGCATTTTTGACTAAAAACGGATTTAAAGTTTTTGGTTATTACCGTGTAATTGTTGGTGCAATTATTTTAGGATTGATTATTTTCGGAGTTGATTTAAGCGCATTGGCGAAATAACGGAATGAAGAGCATTCCGAGCAGAACTATGAATTTTGTTGAAGGTGAAGTGTTGTATGTAGCGAAACCCTTACACTGGACTTCGTTTAATCTGGTGAATAAACTTCGCTGGAAGATGCAGAAAACGCTTCAAATAAAGAAACTGAAAGTGGGACATGCCGGAACGCTCGATCCGCTGGCAACCGGAGTAATGATTATTTGCACCGGAAAATCGACCAAACTGATTGAGAGTTTTCAGTATCAGACCAAAGAATATATAGCTACGCTTAAACTGGGTGAAACGACTCCTTCTTTCGATATGGAATTGCCGGTTGATGCTACTTATCCGACCGAACATATTACCCGTGAGCTGATTGAAAGTATTATACCACAGTTTAAAGCTGAAATATGGCAGGTTCCACCAATATATTCTGCGGTGAAAGTGGACGGAAAACGTGCTTACGATTATGCACGCGATGGTCAGGAGGTTGAACTTAAAGCGAAGTTGCTGGTTATAGATGAGATTGAGATACTGGATTTTACATTGCCTATACTGAAAATCAGAGTGGTTTGCAGCAAGGGAACGTATATTCGGGCGTTGGCACGCGATATTGGAGAAGCACTTGGAAGCGGAGCACATTTAATAGCTTTGGAACGCACAAGAATAGGCGATGTGAAACTCGAAGACTGCTGGAAAATTGATGATTTGGTTCAGCATGTGGAAAATGAAATCCTAAAAGAACAAGAAACATTAATTGACTAATAAAATAGGTCAAGCAAAAATGAAATAATAAAACAAGAAATATATGAAGTTATCAAAGTTTAAATTCAAGTTGCCCGAAGAGCTGATTGCTCAGTATCCGGCAAGACATCGTGACGAATCCCGTTTAATGGTTGTACATCGTAAAACCGGAAAAATTGAACACCGGACGTTCAAAGATATTCTTGAATATTTCAACGAACATGATTTGTTCATATTCAATGATACGAAAGTTTTTCCGGCACGTTTGTTCGGAAACAAAGAAAAGACCGGAGCTCAGATTGAAGTATTTCTGCTTAGGGAACTAAATCACGAAATGCGTCTGTGGGATGTGTTGGTAGAGCCTGCCCGTAAAATCCGTATAGGCAATAAGCTTTATTTTGGTGAGGATGATTCTATCGTGGCCGAGGTAATTGACAATACTACTTCCCGTGGACGTACATTGCGCTTTCTGTTTGATGGTACTCACGAAGAATTTAAAAAAGGGCTATACAATCTGGGTGAAACACCACTTCCACGAAATATTACCCGTCAGGTTGAACCGGATGATGCGGAACGTTTCCAAACAATTTTTGCAAAAAATGAAGGTGCTGTTTCTGCTCCTGCAGCTGGCATGCACTTCAGTCGTGAGTTGCTGAAGCGTATGGAAATAAAAGGAATAGAATCAACATACTTGACTTCGCATATGAGCCTTGGTAATTTTCGGGAAATTGACGTAGAAGACCTTACAAAGCATAAAATGGACTCAGAGCAAATGAATGTTCCTGTTGTAACAGCTGCAAGAGTTAATAAAGCACATGATGAGAATCGAAATATCTGTGCTGTGGGTGTAACTGTGATGCGTGCACTGGAAACAGTAGTTGGAACTGAAGGTAAAATCAAACCCTATGAAGGTTGGACAAATAAATTTATTTTCCCTCCTTATGATTTTACTGTAGCTAACTCCATGATAACCAACTTCCATTTGCCCTACTCGACACTACTTATGGTCACATCTGCATTTGGTGATTACGATTTAATTATGAAAGCTTACGAGACAGCGATTGCAGAAAGTTACAAATTTGGAGTTTATGGAGATGCTATGCTAATTATATAAAAAATTCCAAATTTTACCTCATAAAAAATGCACTTAATATTTAAGTGCATTTTTTATGAGGTAAAATGTATACTGATTTTGTTATCAGTATTTTCCAATGATTTTTTTCGATATCTCGTTTTCTCCAATATAACCTGAAAGCAAGTCCAAGTTCATAATGTTCTGAATTCTTTTGGACTAATCCCGAATTGTTTCTTGAAAATTGTTGAAAAATGCTCCAACGAAGAAAATTGAAGTTGAAATGCTATTTCTTTAATTGAATAAGTCGATTCATGAAGCAATTGTTTTGATTTATGCAATCGTGTATCGCTAAGGTATTTTGCCGGTCCAACCCCTACATATTTTTTAAAATTAATGCGGAATGAGGTATAACTGATATTTAATTCGCTTGCAATGTCGTTTAATTGAATATCTTCCATTAATTTTTCATTCATAATAATTTTTGCTTTATCAATAAGATATTGATTCTTTTTGTTGATTGCACTATTATTTGATTCAAATATGATTAAACCCAAAATATGCAATAACAATCCAGATAAATATATTTGAGATGACTTTAACTGATCTTTGACAATATCAATTGCACGGTTAAATAAACGAATCAAATCTTCATTAAATCCAACTTCAATTAGCTGATTTGAATCATTGAAAATATTATTTAAGTGCCTGTAAAATGTTTCATCTGCTTCAAACCTGATAAAATACTCTTTCCACTCTTTTTTATTGTTATGAAAATACTCATAACTTTGGTTCGGACGTATGAATAATGCTTTACCTTGTGTTAGTTCAACTTCTGGTCTATCTTGGAACTTCAGAAAACCTTCTCCATTAGTGATATAAATAATTTTAAATTCATCTGATATTTTTCCAGTCTTATAAGAAATTTTATAATCTATAGAACGATTTACTGTTGAAATATTATTATTTGCATTGATGATTTTGTGCCCAACTGAGTTAACGATAAGGCCAAAATCATCAATCCCATTATCTAATGAGTTATTTTTGAACTCTGATAGTAAATCATCAATCCTCATATAAAATTATGAAAAACATTTACAATTGAAAGTTTAAATTGTTAATTTTACCGGAAACAAACACTTATGTTGAAAAACATAAGTGTTTAATCACTTATTTATAAAGTGCACCGTAAGTCTGACAAGCACGGTAATCAGCACCTTCCACATCCATTCCATAAGCTGCCCATGCGCTCGGACGGAAAATATTTGACTCGTCAACATTGTGCATACATACCGGAATGCGTAATACTGAAGCAAGTGTAATCAGGTCAGCACCAATATGTCCATAGCTGAATGCACCGTGGTTTGCACCCCAGTTATTCATTACCGAATATACATCTTTGAAGTTGCCTTCACCTGTCAAACGTGGCGCAAACCAGGTTGTAGGCCATGTTTTATTAGTACGGTCATCCAATACTTGGTGAACTTCGGCAGGAATTTCTACAGTCCATCCTTCAGCAAGTTGAAGAACCGGACCAAGACCTTTAATCAGGTTGATACGAGCCATAGTTACAGGCATTCCTCCTTTTGTAAGGAAGTTAGATGAATATCCACCTCCGCGGAAATATTCTCCTTCGGCAGGAAACCAGGTTGTTGCATCCAGCGTTTTCTGAACTTCTTCTTCTGTAATTTCCCAGAATGGTTTCATCGCTGGCTTGCCATCAATAGTTTGTTGACCGCTTCCGTCTAATGCAGCCGAACCAGAGTTTATCAGGTGAATCAAACCATTAGCTCCTAATCCCTGTAATTTATGACCAGTTACGCGTCCAACCGCTTCAGGACTCCAATATGTACGCACATCTGCAAAAACCTGAGCTGTATTGGTCAATAATTTACCAAACAACATAGCCACACCATTCAATGAGTCATTTTCAGTGGCAACTACAAACGCTTCGCGAATTCCATTCCAGTCGAAAGATGTGTTTAAAATGGCTTCAGAAAAGTCACCGTTTGGCATAAAGTCAGTCCATTGGCGTTGTCCCTGGAAACCTGAAGCAATGGCATTATGTCCCAATGCTTCTTCACCAAATCCGAGTTCACGTAGTTTAGGATTACCAATCATTAAGTCGCGAATAATCAATGTCATTTTTACAACAAATTCCCATTCCTGATCTAAAATTTCGCGTGATTTTGTAGTATGAGGTGGATTTGTATTTGGACCTTCGTTTGATTTACAGTTTTTAACTGTCCAATCCATTGCCTTTTTAAATTCAACCGGATCAAAGATTCCTAATTTCTCCCGACGAAGAATTTCACTCATATCCACATATTCGTTGCGCATTCCAAGGTATTCCTGAAAGAAATCAGAATTTACAATAGAACCGGCAATTCCCATTGATACTGAGCCAATTGAGAGATATGATTTTCCTTTCAACGTAGCTGCTGCAACACCGGCTTTAGCAAAACGTAATAATTTTTCCTGAACATCGGCAGGAATAGAATTATCGCCACCATCCTGAACATCGCGTCCATAAATTCCAAAAGCAGGCAAGCCTTTTTGGTTATGACCTGCTAAAGCTGCTGCCAGATAAACTGCTCCGGGGCGTTCAGTTCCATTGAAACCCCAAACAGCTTTAATAGTATGTGGGTCAACGTCAATTGTTTCACTACCATAACACCAGCATGGTGTAACAGTGATAGTTACAGAAACTCCTTCTTTTTTGAATTTTTCGGCACAAGCTGCTGCCTCATCTACACGACCGATAGTTGTGTCAGCAATCACACATTCGTAAGGAGTTCCATCGCTGTATTTTAAATTAGAGCTCAGAAAATTGGCCAGATTAAGAGCCATATTCATTGTTTGATCTTCCAATGATTCGCGCACACCACCCTGACGAGCATCAATTGTTGGACGAATACCAATTTTTGGATTGTCACCCTGAAGGCGACCGCTTTTTTCTTTTCTGATTTGTGCAGTTGAAGTGTATTCTCCTGCAATTGAACCTGCTTTCATAATTTATAATTTTTAAAGTGTTTTGTTTTAAAATGTTCTATTTCTATGCTGAACTGTGCTGTTTTATGAATAAAAAATTTTTCGACTTAAATTGAATTTCTGAGAATTAACTCAGTAGGCAAAAATTCTTGTATTAGTTGTTTATTTGTAATAAAATTTGCTGCTTTTTCGCCCATAAGTCCAAAATCTATACTGATTGTCGAAATTCCGTTTTTGATAACTTCCAACACCGGATTTTCGTTATAAGCAATCAATCCGATGTCTTTTCCAATTTCAAATTGTTTCATATCAACATCTTTGATTATTTTAACAAGGTCTTCAGGCAGTATGCATAAATAAGCTGTATCTTTTTCCACACCTTTCCAATCTTTTTCCCTGCGAATTACGTCATTTTCAAACTTATGTTCAACACAAAACTTAGTAAAATAATCAATTGAACTTATTGGGTGAGAAAGTTCTTCCGGAAAAACAAAAACTATTTTTTTATATTTTTGCAATAAATCAAACCCTTTATTCAGGCAATTGTATAATGCATCATTAAAATCCTGACAAATGTAAGAATACTGTGACTTTTCAAAATTTCCGAAATCGAGTAACAACAATTTATTACTAGGAATTGATTTCAAGGTATCTGATAATTTGTCATTCGAAAAATTCATAACTACATACATGCTGTAACGGCCAATACTTTCACGTACTATGGTTTCAAACAAATGTTCGTTGTATTGATGAAAAATCAGATCAACTTTATAATTATCCGGCAAATTAGCCGCAAAACGGTGATAAAGATTTTGCTTGAATGCCGAATAAGTATCGAGTAACAATAAAATATGATTTACTTCACCGGTAACAAAATAACCTTTAGTCGGGTTTGAATCAATTAATCCTCTGCGTTTCAGCTCATTATAAGCTTTAAAAACTGTATCGCGCGAAACTTTATGCATCGAGCTTGCTTCATTTATTGACGGCAGATTATCACCAATTCTCAATTTTCCATGCATAATAGACAAACTAATGCCATCTGCCAGTGATTTAATTTTTGAGATAGAATGAGTAAACTTGATTGTCATGAATTTAGCTGTGCTGAACTGTGCTGCAAAAATAGTTGGTATTTGTCAAACTAAATACGTAGAAAGTTATGTTTAAAAACATATTTTGATGAAATATTCTTGTATGTAATATTAATGTCAAAATTACACAAATCAGGGTAAAAAGAATTCATAAATAATTCAAAAATATTGTGGTTCAAAAAAATTTATTTATTTTTGCACACGTTTGTATTTTTGAAACATGAAGAAAAGAATCACGATAAAAGATATTGCCCGGGAATTGAATATTCATCATTCTACCGTTTCGCGTGCATTGCGCAACGACCCTCGCGTAAATGAAAAAACCCGTGATTTAGTACTGTCCTTTGCACAAAAGCATGAATATCAAATAAATATGAATGCTGTTCAATTACGTGGAACCGGAAACAACGCCATTGCACTTATTGTTCCAAACATCAATCACAGTTTTTTTTCCGATATTGTAAGTAAACTTACCAATCTGGCATACGAGAAGGGTTATGTAATTTCAGTTTTTCAGTCGAACGAAAAATACCTGCAAGAAAAAGAAATCATCAACACAATTATACAACATAATTTTGCCGGAGTTATAGTTTCCATTGCAAAAGATACAGTAAACAGCGACCACTTCAGACTACTTCAAAAATTTGGAATTCCTGTTGTTTTCTTCGATCGAGTTTGTGAAGACATTAACTCCCCAAAAGTATTGGTTAATAATTTCGATATTACGTTTTCTGCCACCGAACATCTTATCAATAAAGGTTATAAACGCATTGCTCACATTACCGGAACTACTGAAATTAATGTGTTCAGAGACAGACACAGAGGTTATATTGCTGCAATTCAAAAGCATGAACTGGCATATAAAAACCCCATTGTAGTGACTGATGAATTTACAATGGATCTGGGTAAAAAAATCTTTTCCGATTTGGTTGATTCTCAAAATACACCCGATTCAATTATCTGTTCATCTATTCATTTGACTATGGGCATTCTATCGGAGACACGTAAAAGAAAAATCAATGTTCCTAATGATTTGGGACTGATTACTTTTGGAAATATTCTGGCTTCTGAAATTATTCAACCTCAAATCAGTTCGATTGAACAACCGGAAGCAGAAATTGCTGAACTTTCGTTCGAATTACTTGAAAAATTAATTACAGATAAAAATTCGTTGAATATCAATGAGGATAAAGTAGTTAAATCTCAATTAATAATACGCGAATCTTGTTAATTAAATCATATTTACCAACATTTGCACACGTGTGCTAATAAAAACTTAATCTTATGTTAAAAGGAATTTCTCCTCTTGTAAGCCCCGAACTCTTAGCAGTTTTGGCACGTATGGGGCATGGCGACGAAATTATTCTGGCCGATGCTCATTTTCCGGGTGAAACGTTTAATGGCCGTGTTTTACGAGCCGACGGACTTCGCATTCCTGAATTGTTGGCTGCTATCTTACCGCTTTTTGAACTCGATGCGTATGTTCCGCATCCGTTGGCCATGATGGCAGCTGTTCCGGGCGATACACTCGATCCGAAAGTTGAAGAATCGTATTTAAAAAGTATTCATATTAGCAATCCTGATGTACCTTCTATTGAGCGCATCGACCGTTTTGCATTTTATGAAAGAACAAAATCAGCTTTCGCAGTGGTTATGACCGGCGAAACTGCCAAGTATGGTAATATTCTTTTGAAAAAAGGAGTAACTCCAATTAATTCATAATTAGTAATTTATAATTCATTATTGACAATGTTATTTAAATCAAAAGCTGCTTATTTACCGGGCAACAGCACCGTAGTTTTCAAAGATGTAGAATTCCCAAAACCCGGACATGGAGAAGTTCTGCTGAAAGTAAAATCTTCAACTATTTGTGGTAGCGATATTCGCGCTATCTATCGTGAACACCTTGGAAAAGGTCCTGAAGGTTATCAAAACAAAATTTGTGGTCATGAACCTGCCGGACAAATTATTTCTTGTGGTCCTGGCATGAAACGTTTCAAAGAAGGCGACCGCGTGGTTGTTTACCACATTTCGGGTTGCGGCTGTTGCAACGATTGCCGTCGTGGTTACATGATTTCGTGCAAAAGCGAATCGCGTGCTGCCTACGGTTGGCAACGCGACGGCGGTATGGCCGAGTATATGATAGCCGAAGAAAAAGACCTTGTTCTTTTACCAGACTGCCTGACTTACACCGATGGAGCACAGATTGCCTGTGGTTTTGGTACCGTGTACGAAGGTTTGGAGAAAATTGGTATTTGTGGTAACGATGCAGTGTTGGTAACAGGCCTTGGCCCGGTTGGTTTGGCTGCTTTGATGCTTGCAAAAGCTATGGGAGCTCAAAAACTGATAGGTGTTGACACGGTGGCAGAACGTTGCCAGATTGCAAAAGACCTTGGTTTGGCGGATGAAGTTTTCGTATCAGGTCAAGACGTGATGGAAAAAGTTATGGCTGCGACCAATGGTAAGGGTTATGAGCGTACCGTTGACTGTTCCGGTCATACTTCAGGTCGTCAACTTTGTATTCGTGCTACCCGACAGTGGGGCAAAATGGTGATGATTGGTGAAGGTGGAACCGTAGAGTTCAACCCAAGTCCGGACATAATCCACGATCAAAAAACCATTTACGGTTCATGGGTGACATCTATCTGGCGAATGGAAGAATTGGTTGAGCGTATCGAACGTTGGGGAATTCACCCGGAAGATTTGGTTACACACCGCTTCCAGTTACAACAAGCTCCAGAGGCTTACTCGCTTATGGCCGAAGGTAAATGTGGTAAAGTTGCCATCGTTTTCGACGAAGAAGTTAAATAAAAGAAGCCCCTAACTCCCAAAGGGATTAGCCCCCTAACCCCTAAAGGGGGAACAAATATTAGTATCGATTATTTTAATCAAACATTTATAATAAGATGAATAAAGAAAAGTATATGCTAGACGAAAGTATTTCCAAACTTCCCCCCTTCGGGGGGATTGAGGGGGGTTCAGTTCCTTTTAAAACGCTTTATACCGGCGATAAAATTCCGGTAATTGGGTTGGGAACATTCGGCTCGGACAATTACGATGCCGAAACCATTGCGCAAGCAGTTAAAACGGCTATAAAAATGGGCTATCGTCATATCGACTGTGCCTCGGTTTATGGCAATGAAAAAGAAATCGGTGCAGCTTTGCAGGAAGTTTTTGCCGAAGGTATTGTGACTCGCGAAGAACTTTGGATTACGTCTAAAGTGTGGAACGACAAACACAAACAAGTTGTGGAATCGTGCAAACAAACCTTAGCAGATTTACAACTTAATTACCTCGATTTGTATCTGGTTCACTGGCCTTTCCCGAACTTCCATCCACCAAAATGCGATGTTAGTATGCGTCAGAAAGACGCTGTGCCTTATATTCATGCCGATTATATGAAAACATGGGCACAAATGGAGAGTTTGGTTGAAGCTGGTTTGGTAAGAAATATTGGTACTTCAAACGTGACTATCCCGAAGATGAAACTGATTTTGCGTGATTGCAAAATTAAGCCGGCATTGAACGAAATGGAAATTCACCCACACTTTCAACAACATGAATTGTATCAATTCATGAAAGATAATGGTGTGGAAGTGATTGGTTACAGTCCGATAGGCTCGCCTGGACGCCCTGAACGCGATAAAACTCCGGAAGATACTGTAGATATGGAAGATCCAATTATCGTTGCTATTGCTGAGCGACTTGGGGTTCATCCGGCGATTGTTTGTCTGAAGTGGGCAGTGCAACGTGGGCAAATCACCATTCCATTCTCAGTAAAAACCGATAAAATGTATAACAACCTGAAAGGGATTACCGAAGGTCCATTGACTGAAGAAGAAATGGTGGCTGTTTCGACAATAGACAAAAACTGCCGTTTGATTAAAGGTCAGGTTTTTACCTGGGAATCAGCAAATGGTTGGGAAGATCTTTGGGATTTGAATGGTGAGATAATCAAATAAAGTCCATTTTTTTATTATTCCGGATTCCGATTGCCAAATATTTGAATCAGGAATTTTCATATTAATCAATAATATTATGTTGAACAACATAATTTCCTGACAGTTTTATTCCCAAAGTAAATTTTATCTTTGCAGCACAGTTCAGCACAGCTAAATTATAATTATAAAACCACAATTCGAACAATGAGTAAAAAAGTATCAATTTTTCAATCAGAGGAGGGCAAATCTTATTTAATACCCTTTATACTAGTAACAAGTCTATTCTTTTTATGGGGATTTGCCCATAGCTTATTAGATGTTTTAAATAAACATTTTCAGGACATACTACACGTTTCTAAAGCTCAATCTGGATTAGTTCAAGCGGCAGTTTATGGAGGCTATTTTCTAATGGCAATACCTGCGGGAATGTTTATGAAACGCTTTGGCTATAAAAAAGGAATCATTTTAGGATTATTACTTTATGCTTTTGGAGCATTTTTATTTGTTCCAGCGGTACATATTCAACAATTCTGGGCTTTTCTTACTGCGCTATTTATCATTGCATTGGGATTAACTTGTCTTGAAACAGCTGCAAATCCATATTCCACAGTTTTGGGACCAAAAGATTCATCAGCACAACGATTGACCCTGTCACAATCATTTAATGGTGTTGGATGGATTATGGGTCCTTTTGTTGGAAGTTTGGTTTTGTTTGGAGCAACTGACCCTAACGCTGACCCGTTTGCATCATTAGCCATACCTTATGTTGGAATTGGAGTTGTAGTTTTATTATTAGCCATCTTTTTTACACAAGTTAAACTTCCCGAAATAAATGAAGCTGTAGCAGAGCATGTTGAATTTACGGAATCAGAAGAGGTAGATGCTGCTGTAGCCTATAAATCTATTTTTCAATACAAACATTTTGTTTTTGCAGTTTTTGCACAATTTTTCTATGTGGCAGCTCAAACCGGAATTAATAGTTTCTTTATCAACTATGTTTTTGACCTGTTTAAGTCAATGGAAACAAAAACCGTTATTGGAAATGACTTTTTAATCAGTGTTTTGCATTTAATAGGAAATTCAAGTCCTTTGAATGACAATCTATATAAAACTGCTGCAGGACTAATTTTAGCCTTTTGTGGAATGGGTTTATTTACAATCGGTAGATTTGCTGGAAGTGCAATGTTGGTATGGTTTAAACCTAATAAGCTATTAACATTGTTTGCACTATTATGCATGATTCTCACGGGTTTTGTTATTGCCGGATTAGGTGCAATTTCTATCATAGCACTTTGCCTAATTTATTTCTTTATGAGTATAATGTTCCCAGTTATATTTGCACTTGGTCTCCGAAACTTAGGAAGTCATACTAAAAGAGCATCATCGTTTTTAGTTATGGCAATTGTAGGTGGTGCTATATTTCCAGCTTTTATGGGTTATATTGCTGATATCAGTTCAATGCAAATTGGTTTCTTTGTCCCATTATGTTGTTTTTTTATAGTATTTTTGTTTGGATATAAAGGTTATAAAATAAAAGGGGTAAAAGCATAATTAACACAACTCAAACTGATTATATTTGCATTTACAATTTTTCATAAAATCTATATTTATCTTATATATTACTCTTTCGTAGGTTCAAAACCGTCAGGGCCACTTTACGAAGGTGATGAATATAAAGCTGTCGTTTCGCATTAAACCATTTTGGTAAATCAAATATTAACGCTCAGATCATTTATGGATTTGGGCGTTTTTGTTGTGTACAATGTGTAGGCTTACGGAATTTTTTTTGGAATGAGCCACCTCACCGGGTGACGTAAAATATACATACTGTTATAAATTAAGGTTTCCCAAAACGGTCAAAATCATGAGAATTATTTTATTTTAGCAATTCAATACGTTTTTATCTGAAAGATAAAAAAAGCCGATGAGTTATCACAACTAACCGGCTGACTTATTAATCTTTAGAAGATTAATAAACAAAATGTGTCGTCTGTTTCCTTAAGAAACGATTTCTTCTATCTTTACTGAATTACCGTTACACGAGAAAGTCTGTAACATTTCTTCTTTAGACATTTTTCCGTTAATCCAGATTAGACTTAATTCACTTTTGTCACGCGTAACAATAAGCATGTCAGCATTATCCTTTGCACTCATCCGGTAGTAAATATGAACCTTTTCGCCTTTGTCACGTGCTTCTATGGCAGTTTCAAACCTACCTGATTCAAGCACTTTATCGAGTTCCTGCATAAATGATTTCATCAAAGCAGTATTACCATCTTCGAGTGTCAGAATCTTAATTGATTTCATTTTTGAAACCATTTCTTTATTCTTGTTCGGATGCTCGTGTCTGCCAATAACATTTGCCAAATTCATCATTCCATTGCCAACGGTAACATACGTAAATCGCTCATCGTCGTTGTATTTCTCAAAAAGTGATTGAAGCGTTTGTGCCTGTGCTACTGCCATAAAAAACAGAACAGCAACCAAAGTCAATATTTTTTTCATAATTGTAATTATTTAATTTGTAGTTTATTTTGTATTTCGTTAATTTGTTCTCTGATATTTGATATTTTATGAATAGGTTGAATACTTTTGCCTATATTCTGAACTTTTTGCATGGGTTTCATGCTACGGTTCAAAATATCGTTCACCTGATTCAGCTTTTTCTCGGCATATTTTTCGGCATACTCTGTGTCTTGTATTTTATTTCCACTTAAAACTGCAAAGTTTTCAGACTGTTTAGGACGCTGAACCCATAAAGCCAATACTAAAGATGCTGCAATTCCTGTGTATGCAAAAGCCTGAATCCAATTGCTAAGTATTCGCTTTTGTTCGGGTTTTATTTTCTCAATTTGTCGTAAAACTGATTCATTCGATTCTTCATCAAATGTCCTGAACAGAGGCTCATAAGCAGCATGTTCGTAAGAAATTTTATTTGACCGAAAATAATTTTTAAGCTCATTTTCTTCTGTCAAAGTTGTTTCGCCCCGAAAGTATTTTTCCAGTAATTCATTTATTCTTTCCATACGTTTTCCACTATTCGTTTTTGCTCGTTTAATAATTTTTCTCGAATTTTTTGTCGTGCTCTCGACAAATTAACGCTTACAGCATTTTCTGTCAGCGTAGTTATATATGCTATTTCGCTCAACTCCATTCCTTCCACATCGCGCATTCTGATGATTGTTCGCTGTAATTCAGGTAAGCTGTCAATCAATAACTTGATACGAAAAACCAGATCTTTCTGTTCTATTAGTTGATGCGGGTTTAATTCTACATATTCAGTTTCCGGAGGTAGTTCCTGTTCATCATGCTGCTGACGAATAGAATCAAGACAAAGATTTCGCATTGACCGCATGCTGAAAGCCTGAATATTTTCTACTTCATCAAGCGATGCACGTTTCTCCCACAATTTTGCAATCAAATCCTGTACAGCATCCTGCGCTGAATCGGTATTCCGCAAAATTGATTTTGCCAATCGGAAAAATTTGTCGGATAGGTTTACAATCTGATTGTTAAATTGTTTAGAATCCATTCGGCTTAAGTTGCATCAAATCAAATTGAGATTTACGGAAAACAGAATCTATTTGTTTGTTGTTCTATACAGTATGACGAAAACTCCTGAAAAATATTACATCAATTTCAGAAAATATTCTCAAAATAGAGAAATTCAGAGAAAAAATTTATTAATTACTTAATTATCAGTGTATTTTGTACAAAAATAACGAAAGTTTACTGAATGTCTTTCCGTAAAGAATAATTTTTAGTAATTTTCGGCTGTTTTAGATAATAGGTTGACTTAACATTTAAAAAGCAATAGTATGAAATTAAAATTATCGGGCAATCAACTTCAGGTTTTGAAAATTTCAGGCTTATTTGTCTGTCTTACAATACTTATCGTATTACTTTATCCTTCCGAGGATACTTTCAAATATCAATTTGAAATAGGGAAACCATGGTCATACGAGTTAATGACAGCCTCTTTTGATTTTCCAATTTACAAGAATAAGCAACAAATTGCCCATGAAAAAGAAGAAATTCTGAAAGATTTCACACCTTATTATAAATTGGACACAACTGTTGTGAATAGACAATTGAAAAATATGATGATTGATTTACAGGCAAAAGGTGAAAATGCTCCGAATTTAACTACTTATATTAAAAACAAATTCAAATCAATTTACTCAAATGGAATAATTTCTGCAACCGAATATAATAAACTTCTGAATGACAAACGTAAAAACATATCAAATATTTTACCAAACCGGGTTACAAATATCGTTTCTATTGACCAGATTTATACCCCCCGTACTGCATACGAAGAAATAACTAAAAATGCCCCAGTATCACTTTCAGATTACTATATAAATAAGTATCTGATTGAAAATCTCACTTATGACAGTGTTACAACAACAATATCGAAGGCTGATATGCTCAAGAATCTGTCAATAACATCTGGAATGGTTCAATCCGGCGAACGTATTATAGATAGAGGTGAAATTGTAAATCATACTATTTATCAGGTACTTAACTCACTAAAAATAGAATCAGAGAAACGTAAAACCACTAGCATTCAGCAATCAACCGTAGTGATTTTTGGTGAGGTTTTAATGACTGTCTGTCTTATAACATTATTCTTTTTGTATTTATACCTATTCAGACCCCGCATTTTTGAAGTAACAAGTCATGTGCTGATGCTTTTACTGCTTATCTTATTCATTATCAGTCTCACATCATTTACGATTAGTTTTACATCTGTGAGCTACTTTATGGTTCCATTTGCACTTTTACCAGTAATTATTCGGGTTTTTTTCGATTCAAGAACAGCACTTTTTGCACATATCATCACCGTCCTGATTATTTCATTTATGGTAGATAATGCTTTTCAGTTTATACTTTTGCAGATAACTATTGGTATGGCTGCTGTATCAAGTTTGAAAGATATGTCGCAACGCTCACAGTTGGCACAAACAGCCATTTATATCTTTATCAGTTACCTGGTAATGTATGTGGCATTTGAATTAATTTCAGAAGGTGATTTTAAACGAATTGACCTACAATATATTATATATTTTGGAATAAGCAGTATTTTCATGCTTTTTGCATATGTGTTAATATATATTTTTGAGAAAATTTTTGATTTAATATCGAGTGTAACACTGGTAGAACTTACCAATATAAACAGCGATTTGATGATGCAATTCTCAGAACGTGCTCCTGGTACTTTCCAACATTCATTACAGGTATCAAATCTGGCTACCGAAGCGGCAAAAAAAATCAATGCAAATAGTCTATTGGTTCGAACAGGTGCACTTTATCATGATATTGGAAAAATGAAACACCCGGAATATTTCATTGAGAATCAGCTTGGTGGAAAAAATCCTTTATCTGAAATTGATTATGAAGATGCTTCCCAAATTGTAATTAATCACGTGAATGACGGTATTGAAATTGCCAAGAAAAGTCACTTACCCGAACAAATAATTAAATTTATCAGTTCGCACCATGGAACGAGTAAAACTAAGTATTTTTATTATTCGTATATCAATGCTAATCCAGATAAAAAGCCTAATGACGAGATTTTTACTTATCCGGGGCCTATTCCAAATAATAAGGAAACTGCTATACTGATGATGGCAGATGCCGTGGAAGCTCGCTCCAGAAGTCTGAGCGAATATACAGATGAAAGCATTAGCGAAATGGTTGAAAACATGATTGATAATCAAATTGCAGAAGGAGAATTTAAGGATGCACCAATCACGTTCCGCGATGTAGAATTAGTAAAGGCAGTTTTCAAGGAAAAAATAAAAAATATTTATCACAATAGAATAAAATATCCTGAAGTAAACAAATAATTTGTTGGAAAAATTTTATACATGCTAAGTTTCTATCATTAACTTATAACTACCTGATTGTAACCATGGTTGCACCAAAACCATATTCCCTGAACGAAGCATCCTGAAAATAGTAGGTTTTGTATTGGGTTTTAAGCAGTTTTTCAATTTCCTTGCGCAACACACCTTCACCCTTGCCGTGAATAAAGACAATTTTCTGTCCTTTACGGTTTTTATTCTCATTGAGAACTTCATGAAATTTATCCAACTGGCACTGAAGCATAGCAGCATTCGAAAGTCCGGCAGTTGTATCGAGTAATTCGTTGATATGCAAATCAATTTCAATGGTTTCAGCAATTTGTGGGCGTTTGATAATACGTGGACGAACTGATTCTTCTTTCGAAAACAGAGCCTGCTTAATTTCTTCAGGTGAAATCTCAGTCATTTTCTGAATTTCAGCTTCCTTTTCTTTTTCCGAACAAATGTCAATCATCATAGCCGGCTCATCGAAGTAATCATTTTCGGTAAAGCTGTGGAGTTTGTAGAACTTAACGGCATTGATTTTCAAACTGGCATCTATAACAGCCTGAGGAGTATAGTTCTTCGCTTGCTTAAATGGAATCAGTTGTACGCGAATCCGTTCCCAGGTAATTAATTGCTCTTTAGAAATTTCGGCCAATAATTCCTGCATATTGGGTTCGATCAGACCACTGGCAATGCTTTTCCAACTGTCATTCTCGCCATTAATCACATTATAATAAAGGAAATAATTACTGTCATTCACCAGATAACATTCGTAAGAGCTAGTCTGAAGTTGTTTGATATCAACTGGGAAAAAAGCCAATAGGGCTTTCAATGTTTCGCCTTCTGGAGTTTCCAAAATAGGTTCAGGAGTTTTCGTTTCAGGTTTCAGGTTTTGAGTTTCAGGTTTCGTTATTTGCGTTTCGGTTGGTTTTGTTTTAAAATCTTTTACCGGAAAGTTTGTTTTCTCATTTACAATGCCAACCATCACACATTCTCGCTCAAATACCGGAATTTCGAAACCATCAGCATCTTCCACATAGAGCATTTTTTTTGTTTCGTCAACACGTACAACCACACCACCACCCACTGCGTTCAGAAAACGAACAGTATCACCTTTTTTAATCATTTTTTTATGTTTTTTCTTACTTCCCTAAATGAGAGAATAATCATTTATTGAACACAAAAATACTTTAAAAACATCATTAAACCTAAGTTTGTTGAAAAGATGAATAAATTAAGCCTCCCCTTTGGGGAGGTTTGGTGGGGATTCACTCTTCTACTTTTGTGCAGAAACGGTAACCAATGCCGGATTCGGTGACAATAAATTTGGGATTGTTGGGATTGGGTTCAATTTTCTTCCGCAATTGTCCAACAAAAACACGGAGATATTGCGATTGCATGGTGTAGCCCGGGCCCCAGATTTGTTTCAGGATATATTGATGAGTCAATACTTTTCCATCGTTTTTGGCGAGTAAAGTTAATAATGAATATTCTGTTGCAGTGAGTTTTAATGGTTCATTATCAATAGTTACTGTTCTGGCTGTCAGGTCAATACTCAAATTGTCAAATTCAAGTTTTTGAACTGTGTTCAGGTTTTGGGTTTGACGAAGTGCCATCCGAATTCGAGCCAGTAATTCACCGGTTCGGAAAGGTTTTGTCAGGTAGTCGTTTGCCCCGTTATCAAGAGCTTTCACAATATCTTCTTCCGAACTTCGGACCGAAAGAATGATAATTGCACCCAGATACCACTCACGCAATTTTACTAGTACCTGTTGTCCATCCTCGTCGGGTAGTCCTAAATCAAGAATTATTAAATCGGGAGGATGAACTACTGAAAAAGATATTCCTTCTTTGGCAGTAGAAGCCGACATGGTATTGTAATCATAGCTGTTGAGCGTGATTTCCAGTAATTTACGAATTTGTACTTCGTCGTCAATAATCAGAATGTTCATTTTTGTACTCATAACTCCTGAATTTGACGGCAAAGTTAATTAATTTTCTTCAGAGTTTTTCTTTTTTCCCCTGGGAATATAAATATCCGACAAAGTTTCGTATTCTGCATTCTTTTTAATAGACAGTTCAGAAAAGTCCATAAAGTCATTTAACTCTAACGCTTCTGTAGGAATTTCAATCGTGAACTTTGCACCATTGGGTATGTTATTTTCCACTTTTACTTTACCGTCATGAGCCTCTACAAAGCCTTTTACAATAGATAATCCAAGACCTGTTCCTCCAGCAGTTTTTACTGACGATCGATAGAATTTTGAAAACAATAGTTTCAGTTCTTCATCCGTAAATCCTTTGCCATTATCAGCAATGCTAATAGTCAGTTTATTTTTGATGTAAACGGCTGATATTTCTATAGTTGAATCTATCGGAGTATAAAGTGTTTCGTTGTGAAGTAAGTTGAAAAGTGATTGCTCGATTAATCCAAAATCAAATTTTAAAACAGGAATATCCGGTTGAATGTTCAATATAACTTTATGTGTAGAGAGTTCAGTTTCTAACCGTTTCAAAGGGCTGTTTATCAATTCGTTAACATCACACCAGTCTGGATTGATATTCAATATGCCCGATTCCAATCGCTGCATATTCAATAAATTGTCAACCAGACGGTTAAGTCGGAAAGCTGCAATCGAAATTTCTCCAAAAAGCTTTGTTTTGTCAGTCTCCGATATATTCGAATTATTCTGCAACAAATTATCCGAGGCTCCCACAATAGTAGCTATCGGAGTTCGAAGTTCGTGCGAGATTGAATTAAACAAGGTTTTATAAAGTTTCAGCGTGTTGCTGCGTTCTTCTTTTTGAAGTTCCAGTTTTTCCAATGCTCTGACTTTCGAGGTCAAGACTCCGTTAACCAGCGCAATAACAAAATACATTAGCAATAACAGAACATCTTCTGAACTGCTTACATGAAATGTAAAATGCGGTGGAATAAAGAAAAAATCCCAAATTAAAGCGCTTAAAGTTGCTGCTGTCAGAACCGGATAAAGCGTAAAAAACATGGATAGAATTGACACTAAAGCCAAAAGAAGCAATGCTACGCTATGATAACCAATATAATCTATACTGGCATAACAAATAAGTGCCACAACAATGACTGACAGGTTGCTGACAATGAATTGTTTAAATATGCTTTGTTTAAAAAAATCAAGTTTCATGGCTTTGTGTTTTATTTAAACCGTAAATTTATTTATAATTATTTACTTGCAATGCTTTTCTCAACGAAATTGGAATTATAATCGTGGTCAGACCAAGTTTATATAGGCGACGTTGAATGGAGAAAATGGTAAAGTTATGCAATAATCTTGATGCCCGATAGGTTCCGCTGAACACCAACTGTCCGCCAATGAAAGTTGTATTATGGTATGTTTCAGTAATTTCCGGAACAATTTTAAGCACTTCTTCAGCTACATCTGTTCCAATTGCATAACGATATTCTGCATTATAACCCAATTGTTTGATTAAATATACATATTTGCTCAAATCCTGTTGAATGTTTTCAGTTATCGTTTCCACTACAGCTCCGTGGTGAAAACTATCAGCATCTACAATTCCTACCTGAATAAATACGAAGTTTTTATAAACATCCTTGAATTTACTCAAAATTTTAAACAATGAATATAATCCGACTCCGGTATAGCCATTAACCAGGATAACTGCTGTCATGTCGCTGTAGTCAATTTCAGTAGTTTTCGACTTGCGTGTCAGGTTTTTATTTAATTCTGCAATAGTTTCAGGCATTTTCGAATTCATGATTTTTTGAATCCGCCCAATTTCCTTTCCAATTTTATTATAGTGACCTTTTATGTAAAGAGCCAGTCCAACCAGAGCACCGGTAATAAGGATTGTAATCCAACCGCCTTCATCAAATTTCATTACAATTACAGTAAATAAAATAAATGTAGTCAACAGAAATCCGGTTCCATTTATCAGGAGTTTTCCCAGCCATCCTTTTTCTTCTTTGCGAACCTGAAACCAGTGTTTCACCATACCAAACTGCGATAACGAGAAGGTAATGAATACATTAATACTATAAAGAACCACCAAAAAAGCTACAGAAGCCTTCGACATCCAGATAACAAAATATGCGGCAACTCCCATAATCAAAATTCCGTTTTGCGAAACCAAACGATCGCTTAGCATCGAAAAGCTACGAGGCAGCCACGAATCGTGAGCCATGTTTGACATAACACGCGGTCCATCAAGGAAGCCGGTTTGAGCAGCTACAAACAGCAATGCAGCTTCCGAAATCAGCGTAACATAAAGAAATGTCTGACCAAATACAGGATTCCAATTAGCAATAGCAGTTGAAATTAACACAGCATTCATTGTTTTTCCTGGTTGAATATGAACTCCAAAAAGGAAATAAGAAATAATCAGTCCAAGAACTGCTGCGGATAGCGAAATGGCTAATAAACGCATGGTTTTGATTGCTGTTTTTACGCGTGGTTCTCTCAAGTTTGGAATCCCATTACTCACTGCCTCAATACCTGTATACGTTCCGGCTCCCATACTGTAAGCCTTCATTATCAAAAATATTGTTCCATAAATACCTAAATTTTTAACCGTACCAGTCAATTCATGACCGGTTTGAGTAGCTACTGAATGTAATTGTGAAGCGTGTGTTGTGAATGCATAGGCAATCAGGAATATGTGTGAAAGCAAGAAAATGACAAAAATAGGAGTCAAAGCCGTTACCGACTCTTTTACACCACGTAAATTCAAAACGGTTAGTACTCCCAAAATTGATAATGCAAAAGCTACTTTATAGCTCTGATATTCAATAGGCAGAAAACTGAAAATAGCATCTGCACCACTGGAAACCGAAATAGAAATGGTTAATATATAGTCGATTAGCAACGCGCAACCAGAAATCATACCCACGTTTGGTGAAATTAACCGGCTGGCAACCAGATAACCGCCCCCACCATGAGGAAATAATTTGATAATCTGAGAATAACTGGTGCTGATAATAAATATAGTCACCATAGTTATTAACCCTACTATAATCGACAGATTGACGTGAACGCCCAGCGTCTTATAGATTTCTTCAGGTCCATAACACGAAGACGAAAGTGCATCCGAACCAAGTCCTACCCACGCAAAAAACACAATAAGCGAAATGTGTCTGAAAGTGGAACTATCCTTTAAATCCAGCGGATTTCCAATAACTGTTTTCTTTACTTTACCAATAACATTTGTCATAATCTTTTTCTTAAAAATTGAACTTAAATACCACGCTGCAAAGTTCCGACATATTTTGTAAATCTGACATAAAGATATTTTATAGTTATATAAAGATTTTATAAAGATTAGCAGTAATATCTCTAAAAACAGGTTGAAGGCATTTTTTTTGTACATTTGTGCTTCAATTTTCATATATAGTTTCAGAGAATAAAAAAGTGCAAAACCAACCTATTTACATCGACGAATATGATTATTCGTTACCGGATAAAAAAATTGCCAAATATCCTTTGGCTCAACGAGATGCTTCAAAACTGCTTATATATAGAAATGGAGTAATTTCAGAAAGCAGATTCTCAAATATTGCTGAATTTTTGCCCGAAAATTCCTTGTTGGTTTACAACAATACTCGTGTTATTCAGGCACGTTTGATTTTTCAGAAAGCCACAGGAGCGCATATAGAAGTTTTTTGTCTGGAACCGCTCAAACCTGCCGATTATACTCAATCCCTTGGCTCAACCACCGAATGTGTGTGGAAATGTATGGTAGGAAATCTGAAGAAATGGAAAGGAGAAACACTTGGTAAAACTGTTGAAATTGACGGAAAAACCTGTACATTCAATGTCGAACTACTTCATTCAGAAGGAAATACACACAGTGTTCGCTTTTGCTGGAATAATACGGATATTCACTTTGCCGACATTCTGGAAAAAGCCGGTGAGCTACCAATTCCACCATATCTACACCGAAAAACAGAAGAAATCGACCTGACAAGCTATCAAACCGTTTATTCCAAAATAAAAGGCTCAGTAGCTGCACCCACAGCCGGATTGCATTTTACACCGGATGTTTTTAAGTCGCTACAAAAGAAAAATATTGAAACCGAAGAGCTGACGCTTCATGTGGGTGCAGGAACTTTTCAACCTGTAAAAACCCGTGACATTGCCGAACATCACATGCACACGGAGGTGATTTCTGTTCATCGCAGTACAATTGAAAATATCCAGCGCAAACTAGGAAATATTATTGCAGTAGGAACAACCTCAGTGAGGACATTGGAGAGTTTGTATTATTTAAGCACCCTAAATCCCCCCAAAGAGGACTTTAATACGTTTCATGTAGGGCAATGGACACCATACGAACAAGAATCAGAAATCTCAACTTATGATGCTTTGCAAAGTTTATTGGATTATCTCGATGCCAATAACCTGACAACTTTACACGCTGAAACACAAATTATGATTAAGCCCGGCTATAAATTTCGGGTGGTAAATGGTATAATTACCAATTTTCACCAACCGAAAAGTACACTCCTACTACTTGTCTCTGCCTTTGTGGATGGAAATTGGAAGGAAATATACGACCATGCGTTAGAAAACGATTTCCGTTTTTTGAGTTACGGAGATAGTTCCTTATTATATCAGAGAACAGGTTTATTTGTCAAGTAGAAACTCCAGAGGAATGTTCAACCGTTTATGCCATGAATTCTCACTGTGGTCGTTGCCCGGAAAGAATTTGGTGAGCCAAGATTTTTCATTGAAGTCATTTGACCTCATTATTGAATCGGCTTTCTGTTGATAAGGCTGATACATTGCATCTAGTGTTTTATCACCGTAATCGAAATAGATTTTATGTGTTTTCGGATTGGGTAAATGGGTGTTCAGATAATTCAGAAACGCATTAGGAACAGGATTATTCTCTTTTACGAAAATACCCGGCCAATGTGTCGACATACAGGCTGCACCTCCAAAAACAGTCGGATATTCGCAAATGGCATACATCGAAATCAATCCACCCATGCTACTACCGGCAATAAAAGTATGGTCTTTGTCTTTGTAAACAGGATAGTTGTTGTCGATAAATGGTTTTAGTTCTTTAACCAGAAATTCCAGATAATTATCCGAATTTGGACTAAAAACGTCGTTTACCCTGCCCGCCGACTGTAACTGTTTGCTTACAAAGTCTTTCTGTTCTGCCGTAAGCGACTCAAAAGGTTTTTCAGGGAAGTAATTGGCATGACGGTATTTTCCCGCATTCCAAACCCCTACAATGATAAAGTCTTTTACTTTAGCTTCTTTTATAAGTTTGGTAGCTACTTCGTCGGCTTTCCAGCTTTGTTTATTCCAGGTTGTGGAAGCATCGAACAGCATTTGTCCATCGTGCATATATAGCACGGCATATTTCTTTTTCGGATTATAATTTTCGGGCAACCACACTTCCACATTACGCTCAGTTACAAATTTCGAAGCAAAATCTTCAAAGAAATCAATTTTACCGGTACTTGGTTTTTGTCGTGGAGTTTTAGTGAATAGAAATTCAATAGGAACATTCAATCGCTCACTCCATGCTATTTCGTTGTGTTGTGCATTTGGAAAAACCTTCGAGACGTAATTGTAGTCATTGTACCCTTTTCCTTTAGCAATCAAATCTACAAACGATTGTGTGAGTTCGTAGGGTTTGTCGCTTTCGCCAGTGCCATAATCCATGTAAATTTTATGTCCCCACGGCGTAGCCATATTTCCTCTTAAATACTGAAAGATAGCTGTTGGAATCTCGTAATTTGGTTCAGTGAAGCTGAACCAACTTGTTGACATGCAGGCAGCTCCACCAAAAATGTCAGGGTATTCGGAAATGGCATAAATCGAAATCAGCCCACCCATACTCGAACCCATTATGGTTGTATGCTCTTTGTCATCGTATGTTGAGAAATTCTTATCGATATAGGGTTTCAGCTCAGTAACCAGGAATTTCAGGTAGTTATCACCGGTTGCACCTTTTCCGTTGCAGTATTTTTCCGAAAGCGATTTGGAGATTTTCGGATCAATGTTATTGAAGATTTTAGTCGGAAAATACTCCGAAATCCGCTCCGATCCATTGTTCCAAATTCCAACTACAATACAACGTTCAATTTTATTTTCGTAGATAAGTTTTGAAAATACTTCGTCGGCTTTCCACTCTTTTTTGTTCCAACAAAGCGTGCTGTCGAACAGCATTTGTCCGTCGTGCATATAAACCACGCTGTATTTCTTTTTGCCATCGTAACCATCCGGTAGCCAAACATCTACATTTCGTGAGGCAATGAATTTGGATTGAAAATTCTCAATCCGTTGCACGCTGCCAGACGAAACTTTTGCATTGTTTTGAGCAAAAATAATTGTTCCGAAAAGAAAGATACTTAAACACAAAAGCTTGTTTTTCATTCGATTATCGCATTAATTTGCAACTAAAACCGCATATCCCCAAGGTTTCAGCTTATATTCTGCATTTTTTGAAATGCTGATTTTTTCTCCAAGATAAACGCTGTAATTACCTGAAATTTCATCCGATACCTTAAAGATTTGGTCATTATTGGAAAAATTAAATAAGCTAAGTACTTTGTTATTTTCATTTGTCCGAAGGAAAGCAAAAACAGATTCAGGGTTTGAATTTCTCAAAATCTTAAAATCACCTCCATAGTTTAAATTCCACAATGCTTTATTATTTTTCTTCAGTTGGTTTAATTTGGTCAGCAATTCCTGACGTTCAAATGTTCCAAATGCGATGGTATCTTTATCAAAGAATTTTAGACGTTTTTTCAAGCCTGCTTCCTGACCGGTATAGGTCAATGGCATTCCCGGAACGGTGTAAATCAATACATTGAATGCATCAACCGCTTTATCACCCAATCGTTCGTATTCGCTTCCATCCCAGGTGTTCAGGTCGTGGTTAGTGATAAACTGCATTCTTAAATCTTCGGGTTTGAATTTTTTATTCTCGTCTGCAAAATGCTTAACCAATGCTGTTACATTCATTTTTCCTTTGGCAATGGCATTAATAGTGTCTTTCAACGGCCAGTCGTAAGTCATGTCAAATGCCCGGTGAATAACCGGTTCGCCAGCCTCGGCAAGGAAAAAGCAATTTGGTTTTAGCTCATCAATGGCTTTTCGGGCATGTTGCCAGAAACTAATCGGAATCATAAAGGCAACATCGCAACGGAAACCATCGATATCTGTATTTTTTACCCAATATTTCATGGCATCAATCATGGCTTTACGCAGCTCAGGGTTATCGTAATTCAGGTCGGCTGTATCTTCCCAATCCGTTCCTTTTGGCTTAATAATATTGCCCAAACTATCCTTTGTATACCAGTCGGAATGTGGTTTTATCCACACATTATCCCACGAAGTGTGATTTGCCACCCAATCAATAATCACATGCATTCCCAGTTTATGCGCTTCAGTAACCAAATTTTTGAAATCAGCTTCCGTTCCGTATTCAGGATTTATAGCCGTATAATCTTTCACTGCATAATAACTTCCGAGTTTGCCTTTGCGGTTTTTCTCGCCAATTGGGTTTATCGGCATCATCCAGATAATATCTACACCCATGGCTTTCAGTCGTGGTAATTCTTTTTGAAAAGCTGAAAAAGTACCTTCGGGAGTGTATTGACGAGTGTTAACCTCGTAGATATTACAATCTTTGGCCCATTCAGGCATCGATTTTTTGTAGTCAATTGAATCCATCAAATTTTCTGATTTGAAGGTATGGCTTTTGCACGATGACATAAAAATATCAGTCAGACTAAGTGCCAGTACAATGATGATGGCAATTGAATAAACGTATTTTCTCATAAAAAAGTAATTTAATTGATTGATTGTGATTTTGTTATTTTAATTCAAGGATTAATGCGGTTTGTGCCGGAATGCTAATGTCCGATTTAAGATTATAGATTGAACCGGTAATAATATCAGTTCCAGTAGTTTTATCAATAATACTTTCAGTGTATCTGTTGATCTTCAAGTCGGTAGCTGTTTCATTGTTGTTGATTATCACCATTATCTTTTCAGTGTCATTGTATCGGAAATACACATACACATCTTTTTCAGGGCAATAGTGAGTTAATAATCCTGTATGAATCACTGTTTTTGTTTTGCGCCAGTTCAGTAGTTTTGCCATGAAATTAAAATACTTTTTCTGAACTTCGGTACGACTTTTTGGGTTGAATGCATTAATCGAATCGCCTGCCCAACCTCCGGGAAAATCCTGCCGAATATCGCCATCACCAATATCTTTATTGCCTTTCATGCCAATTTCTGAGCCATAATAAATCTGAGGAATTCCCCTCATAGTCATCAAAACCGACATAGCCATTTTGAATTTATTCAAATCGCCTTTGTAATTCTCGTTAATTCGCTGTGTGTCATGATTTTCGGCAAAAATAAGCAAGTTGTTGATATCGGGATATAAGTAGTCGTTTCCAATGGTATTGTAAAGCCGATTCATTCCAAGGTCTTCCCAGAATTTACCATGCTCATTAAAGCAGGTAAGTAGGGAGCGTTGCAGAATAAAATCCATTACTGAAGGCAATTTAGAGTTGTATTTTAGGGAGTTCACAGAATTTTTCTGCCAAAATGCAATATCCATCGAATTTGCAAATGAAGTTTCGCCAACGATATTAAATTTTGGATATTCATCGGTAATCGCTTTAGCCCATTGGGTCATGGCATCCCGGTCGTTGTATTGATAGGTGTCCATTCTGATACCATCCAGGTTTGACGATTCAATCCACCAGATTGAGTTTTGAATATAATACGTCCAGAAATATGGATTTTTCTGATTCATATCCGGCATCGTTTTATCAAACCAGCCGTCTATAAATAGTTTTTTGTCAATCTCTGAGGCATGTGTATCTTTTATTGTACCTGCTTTATGGTTGGTATAGGTCATTGCAGGCCATTGATGAATCCAGTCTTCGAAAGGTAAATCGGCCATCCACCAGCTCCAGATCCCGCAATGATTGGAAACCATATCCATAATGACTTTCAATCCTTTTTGATGCGATGCTTCAACAAACTCTGTATACTCATTGTTGCTCCCAAATCGAGGATCAATTTTGTAATAATTGCTGATGGCATAGCCATGGTAACTGTATTTCTCGTAATTATTTTCCTGAACGGGAGTGCACCAAATAGCTGTAGCACCCAATTCTTTGATATAATCCAAATGATCAACAATTCCTTTAATGTCACCTCCATGACGAGCGTAGTCAATCTTACGGTTCAGTTTGTCAGGCTGAGAGTCAACATTATCATTTTTCGGATTACCGTTGGCAAAGCGGTCGGGCATGAGAAGATAAACCACATCAGCACTCGTAAAGCCCTGCCTTTCGGAAGAAGCTGAACGTCGTTTTTTTAATTCGTAAGGAATGGAGATGTCTGGTTTGTCAGGCTGTTTTAGTCTGATTTGAAACGTTCCTGCTTTGGCTGTTTTTGAATCAATATCAAGCGTCACAAACAGATAGTTTGGACTGCAGGCACGATTGGTCTTCAGCACTTCTAAGCCCGGATAGTTGATTTCAGGTAAGCGGGTACAAATTTCTGTACCGTGAATCAGCAATTGAAGTTGTGGGTTTTTCATCCCAACCCACCAAAATGCAGGTTCAACGCGCTCAATCTGAGCTGTAAGTGGAAGGATAATACTACAGAGAAGAATAAATAGGATTTTTTTCAACATGTGGATTTAATTTGAGGTTTTCCTCAGCAAAAGTAACTTTCAAATCTGCAAATTGAAAGAACTTTATAAATGTTTGATAATGGAAAAGGTGCAAACGATTGCAATAAATTTGAACGTAAGCTACAATCTAGGAAATAGAGGATACTGAATAGGAGTAATGGTGATGAAAATTCGGTTTTGTGCAAGGATTATCGACTCAATTTGTAGACGTTTTACAGGAATTGAATCAAGTTGCGTAATCTCAACATTGGCAATGCCATAACGCACTATATCAAGCATTTTTGCTGCCCTATAGGAAAGATCAATTGTTAGTCGTTTATGAAATGGTCCGCGGTCTGTTACCCTAACTATTACAACACTATCATTTTTCGGATTTCGAACTTTCAGAATTGTACCAAAAGGATAAGTCAGGTGAGCACATGTTAAACTATCTGGATTGTATCGTCCACCATCCGAAGTGTGTCGCCCATGTAGCTTTTTGTTGTAATAAGTTGCTTTTCCAATCTGCTGAGCATTAGCTAAGCAATTGAATAACAGACAAAATATAATTGAAATGAAGAGTTTTTTTTTCATAAAGGAAATATAGTTTAAATTCGTTACTCAACTTTTATAAGTGTAATAACTTATTCATATATAGCAATATAACGATATGTTAAGTTTGAAAAATTCGCTAAAAAACTGCAACTTTGTGTAGCTAACCAAAACCCAAATATTATGCAGCAACGCAAAGATACAATATTACTTTCAGAGATAAGTTTTTTTTTACTTCAAGTAAAAAAGTAATGTCGCTTTCTTTCTTGCGGTAAAGTTATTTTTTACAGTTTGAGATAACTTAATAGATTGGCGAAATTTGTTGTATTGCTTTTCTATGTGGCTAATTTGTAACGTTGAGAATAATAGCGAGTTGAATAATGTAAATCTACACTGCTTGATTATTGCCTATACTTATTTGCCTAAAATAGGTCGTTAGAGAGAACTCATAAATACGAAAAGCTTTCCTAATTGTGAGGGAAAGCTTTTGTTCTTTAGCAAGAAAAGAGAAATATAATTTGTTTGAAACTTCTAAGCTTAATTCATTTTAAATTTATACAACATTCGTTGCTGATATAGTGTACCAGATTTCAGAATCCATTGTTATACAGCTATTTATTTATTAAAAGTTTTTAAAAACTTCATCTCGTTAGTGATTTAAACTTGAATGTAATGATATTGTTTTCATTTATTTAGCAGTATTGTTAAACAACTTTTTAAAAAGACGAATTCTTCGAATCAATTTACATAATTGACACCCTAAAATGCATCCTGAATACATATATTCCCTCTAAGTCTCCTACTGATAATTTATCGAAAAGTTGTTTGGTTTTTTCTCGGGTTTCAGGTATGAGGTTCTAACCTTAAGTCAAATAAATTAGTACAAGAAAAAGTTTTATAGAAATTAAAAAATTCCATTGTATTGCGTTTGAAGTTAAAATAAACGCTTGTTTATAAAACAAATAGTATTGTTAATGATATTATTTTTGATCTAGTAACTTTTCAATGTCCGCTGTAATTTCTTCCGGTTTTACAGTTGGTGCAAATCGTTTTACTGGTTTTCCGTTGCGATCGATAAGGAATTTTGTAAAGTTCCATTTAATATCATTACCCATTGTTCCGCCAAGCACTGTTTTCAGGTATTTATAAAGCGGATGCGTGTTGTCTCCGTTCACATCAATTTTGGCAAACATAGGGAAATTTACATTATACTTTAACGAACAAAATTTTGCAATGTCGGCTTCGTTGCCTGGTTCCTGACTCAGAAATTGGTTGCAAGGAAATCCAAGGATGACAAGACCCTTTGACTCATATTTTTTATAAAGTGTTTCCAACCCTTCGTATTGTGGTGTGAAACCACATTTACTGGCTGTGTTTACTATCAGCACTACTTTGCCTTTATACTGGCTCATACTGATTTCTTTGCCTTCTATGGATTTTGCTTTGAAGTTGTAAAAACTTTGACCGGCTGCATTGGCTTTTTCCTGAGCATTGGAGCTGAAAACTGAAAAAACCGAGAGAAATAATGTTGCAATATTAAATTTCATAAATAATTTGTTTTAGTTGTTTTGTGTTTAAAAACAATTTGTTTGTCGTTTTGTTCGTTTAACCGGATATTCACAAAAAAAGCTGCCTCATATTATTGAAACAGCTTTTTTTGAAATACTGAGAGATTCAGCTAAATTCCACTTATATTTCTGAAATCTGACCACTGATTTGCATTTCTGTAAGTGCCTACTGAATTTGCAGGTACATATAACTTGCATGTCTTCTTGTTTATATTATCAAAGACCGAATAAGAAATTGTTTTTTTAAAGTCATTATTGATTAATATATCGGGTGTTGTTGAATTAGAACGTATATAATTTAAATTTGTACAATTCATAAATGCACGATTGCCAATTGAAGTAATCGATGCGGGAATATTTACTGAATCCAGCATACTACAATCAATAAAAGCACCCGGAGATATAGATACTACGGGGTATGTGTTAGTTAAATGATTGACTGTTGAAGGAATTTCGTATGTGCCTGATTTTGCAGCTGGAAATTGAACCAGTGAAGAAACTTGTGGAGTATTGTCGTCCGGTGAATTAGGAGTTTGTGGAATGCTGAAAATAACACCATTAATGCTGAAAAAATATACGTTGTCGCTTGTAACATTGAACTCTGTTATCTTGTTACAACCAACGAAAGCATATAATCCGATCGCAAATACGGAATTTGGTATGCTGAAAGTTCCGGTCAGTCCACTGCAATTGTAGAATGCATAGTCCCCAATTGCTATTATAGAGGTAGGAATTGAAATCGAGGTTAAATTTTTACAATTAGCAAAAGCCCCGTAACCAATCGATGATACACTTACAGGAATATCGTAATTACCTGTTTTTGAAGGGGGAAAATAGATTATTGTTGATTGTGAATAATCAAATAAAACTCCATCAACACTCGAAAAATTTGGATTATCTGAAGCTACATTGATAGGACAAGTGCAATCCTGAAATACTGAATTTTCCAGATTTGCTAATGCTGATGAGATATTGATAGTTGATAAGCTACTACAATTTTCAAAAGCTCTTTCTTTAATTGTAATTAATTTCGATGGAAGATTTAATGTTCCGGATAGTCCTGAACACCCATTGAAAGCCGATTCACCTATAAACAAAAGTGAATCTGATAATTGTAAGGCTGTAAGTGCTGTGCAGAAAGCAAAAGCTGAATAACCTATGGAATCAACTTTTGAAGGAATTGCCAGCGTATTTGAAAGAGCAGAACAGCGGGCAAAACAACGGTCACCTATATTTTTTAGGTCGGCAGGAAAATCTACAATAGTAAGTCCGGTACAACCTGTAAAAGCCGATGATCCAATTGATTTCAAGTTTAGAGGGAGAGTTATTTTATTCAACGAAGTCAGGCTGCTAACTTTCGAGGAATTATAAAACGCATATATGGGAAGGGTATTGGCCGGATATTCGTAGATTTCAGCTCCACCTGTACCTTCATACCCTTTATAGTATTCGATTGTAGCATTTGACAAATCAATTTCTAAAAGCTCTGTCATGTGATCACGAATCGTTTTGAAATCGCGACTGTCCATTTTTCCGCTTATTTTCAATGTGTTGATTCCTGCCATATTAGTTAGAAAAAGTGCATTAGCTAAACTTCCGGGTTTGTCAAGTACAACTATTTTATTGATATATGATTTTGAATCTATGTCGTTGCAACTTGTTAGAGTAACAATCAACGTAATGCTAACAAAAAAGAAAAAAATAATTTTTTGCATAATTCAGCTTAATAAAATTAAAAGCAATAGTTTTAATAACCACAAAAATACATATTCTTTGGATATCTACGACTAAATAATAAAAAAAATCCTGCTGTACTAATGCCAGCAGGATTCACAATATCAAAGTTAAGGTTTATTCTACGTTAATACTTGAGCTGACATGGTCAGTTTTTTTTACTTTTTTTGGATGACCTTTACAATCTATATCACTTGCGCCATAAGCTTCCGCATTAAGATTTTCGGTTGCAAACACGTTGGCATGTGTAGCACCACTTACATGAATATCGGCATCTTTGGCTATTAAATCTGTAGCTTCAATTTCACTTGCACCTACACCATTGATTTTTAGCTTGTTACAAATGCCTTTTAGCTCCACTTTCGAAGCACCTTTGGTATCGAGGTCGAGCAGGCCTGAAACATTTACTTCAAGGTCAGCCTCGCTTGCGCCCAACAATTCAATTTTCAAATCGGAAACTGAATACTGATAATCGGAAGTGATTTTACAAGCACCTTTTGCTGTGATATTTTTAATTGAATCCGAAGAAATACTCACTTTTACTCTCCGGTTTACCAAAATGCCATGTGTGTATATATGCAAAACACCATTTTCTACTTTCGTTTCTACTTTCGAAATGAAATCATCTGGACTTGAAACGGTTACTCTTTGTACTGAATCTTTTGTCAGAGTCATTTCTATATTCCCTGAAATTTCAACAGCATGAAAAGGATTACAGGTTCTTACTTCCTCTTTATAAGGCTTGTCATCATCACTGAAATTCAGAGAGAAAGCACTGCCATTATGATTATGTAAGCGTATAAACGAATTAGCTCCTATGCTGTAAAACATAAATAATCCGGCCAGCCAAAGTATCAAAACCACCCACGATGCCGTATGGGCAGAACGATTGTGGTAACGACCGGAAATAAGTCGGATAGCCCAAAATACAAACAGGAAAATAGGACAACCGATAAGTAAAATTAACGAAATGGACAGTAAAATCATTTTCTCAGGTGAGAAAACTGCCCAGTTAGAAATAATATCAGGAGCAAAGCCATTAAATACAGCAGGTTCGAAAATAATCATAAACAGTGAAAATATCAAAGCACCAATCACGATAATTCCTGCGAGACCAAGTATTGCACCTATAAATCCGAAAAATATTTTTATAAGCAAAGCTAAAATTCGACCGATTTTCTGTCCTGCTGTAGAAGCTGAATTGCGAAATTTCTCACTTTCCATGTAATTCTTTACATTGTTTATTTCGGTTTTAATATTTTCAACTGTAACGTCTTCTCCCTGCATTTCAAGTCTTTGAGCAGCCGTTTTTGCAGCCGGAGCTACAAACCAAACTACAATGTAAATTGGGATTATAAAACTAACACTCATAAATACTAATAGAACAAGAATGATTCTAATCCAGGTCACATCCAAATTAAAATATGCTGCTAAACCTCCGGCAACACCCCCAAGAATAGCACTATCAGGGTCACGGTAAAAACGACGGGAGTTATTATTTGGTTTCTTATCGGTTTTAGCGTTTTTTGGTGTTTCTTCTTCCTCATCAGTATACTGACTTGGGTTACCCATAATTTCGATAATTTCTTCCACGTCTGTAAGAGTAACCACATTTTTGTTCTTCTGAAGTTTTTCGGTAAAAAGTTCAGCAATTCGGGCTTCTACATCAGCCATAATTTCCTT
Organism: Paludibacter sp.; assembly: GCA_037134195.1. Taxonomy (GTDB): domain Bacteria; phylum Bacteroidota; class Bacteroidia; order Bacteroidales; family Paludibacteraceae; genus Paludibacter. The sequence goes on from JBAXMR010000007.1 coordinate 61,952, forward strand.
CTTTTCGTCTTCCGATTTAAAATGTTCGGCAATCTCGTGAAGGTAACGTTGTAGCATTTCGTATGCATCGTCATCGATATGAAATACTATACTATTCAAGTTAACAGTTAATGTCTTTTTCATATTTTCTAATTTTTAAGCTCTTATTTTCTAAAGAAGAGTATTTTTTTTATGATTTTTCAATTTTTTAAGCTGCCCCTTCGGTATGTGCAGGAGAAGTTTTGATCTTTGTTACAACTTCGTTAATTTCTTCCCAGGCACTTTCCAAATCATTCAGAAATTCAGCACCTTTTTCGGTCATTTCGTAGTATTTACGTGGAGGTCCTTGTGTAGATTCCTCCCATCGATAGTCCAGCAATTCGCTGTTTTTAAGCCTGGTGAGCAAAGGATATAATGTCCCTTCCACCACAATCAGTTTTGCGTCTTTCAGTTCGGCAATAATATCCGAGGTGTAAGCCGATTTTTTCCTTAGAATAAGCAGAATGCAATATTCCAGGTAACCTTTTCGCATTTGCGATTTGATGTTGTCTGCATTCATTTTTTTTATTTTTTTGCTTCCTAAATCTCCCAAATGGGGACTTATTGAACTAGTTAAGTTGATTAACTTTAACCTCACAACTCCCCCTTTAGGGGTTAGAAGGCATTATTTCAGCAATTCCAGCATTTTCACTCTGAAAATATATTCATATTTTGATTGTACAACTTGAGATTCTGCTTGAGCCATGTTATTTTTGGCCTGATAAAGTTCGTAAACAGTAGCACGTCCTCCTTCATATTTTTGATTGCTAAACCGATATGCTTCTTTGTTTGCAACTTCAGATTTGGTAGCTGCATCCCATTTTGCTTTGGCGGCAAGTGCATTATAATAAGCCTGTTGTACAGTTTTTCGAAGTTCCAGTTTTGCATTGTCAACGTTCAGTTTATTACTTTCAACAGTAATCTGAGCCGTTTTTACCTGATTTCTGGTTTCAAATTTGTTGAATATTGGTACGCTTAGGTTGAAACCCAGATTAGTGCTGATAGGCGTACTAACCGAGTTGTAATATCCACCACCAACATTTACACCAAAACTTAATGATGGAAAATAAGCCGATTTGGCAATTAATACATTTCTTTTGCTGTTTTGCAATTGATATTCAGCGCCTTTAACTTCAGGTCGATGCGATATTGCATTCTGATAAACAATTTGTGGATTTAGCAACTGAAGTTCATTGCTCATCAAATCTTCGGGAACAACCACGTCAAGTTTTTCAAAATCTTTCAGTTCGAGTATTTGAGCCAAATCGAGCAGCGAAAGTTTAAGATTATTTTCTGCTTGAACCCTGTTGGATTCTTCTTGCGATTGTTGAGCTAGAAGCTGGTACATTTCACCCTCAGCCATTTTTCCGGCAACAACAAGCGAATTTTGCTGGGTAATTTTTGTTTTGCTAAGTTCCAACTGATTTACTGCAATTTGCAGCAATTCTTTATTTAGCAAAACTTGCAAATACGCTGTAGCAACATTCAGTATTATATCTTGCTTAATTTTTTCAAGTTCAGCTTCCGACACTTTCAATGCAGCCATTCTGGCATCAATATTATACTTCATTTTCAATCCGTCAAACAAGGTCAAACCGCTGGAAATATTAAATGATGAGGTTGATGAATTAATATTTTGGTACGTTCCATTTGCGATTTGTGAACGTCCAAATGTCCATGATTGACCTGCCGAGGCATTCAGATTAGGTAATAAATCTAAACGTGCTTGTTGATAAGCAATTTCACTTGTTTTTCTGGTCAATGCTTTTTGCTTGATGTTGCGATTGTTTGCCAAAGCCGTATCTACGCATTGTTGTAGCGTCCATTGTTTTTGAGCACTCACCCAACCGGTTACCAATAGTGCGAAAAATATTATTAAAACTTTGTTTTTCATTTGTTTATCTTTTTTCTGATTAGAAATTAATTAAATCATTTAAGAACAGATTTTAATTAATCATGTCTTCTGCCTTGTGGTTTCGGAGCTTCAAGTTTCTTTTCCAGAATTTCAGCACCACGAATTTTGTCTTTCAGTTTTAAACCGCTTTTCACTTCTATTTTTATGCCATCTGATAAACCAAGTTTAACCTGTTTTTTTGTAAATGCCTGTGGTTCTTTCGTTTTCAATACATAAACAAAAGCAGTATCCCCACCAAATTCTACGCAACTTTCGGGTATGGTAATTAAACTTTCTTCCTTTGTAAGCAAAATTTCAGCGTTAGCACTATATCCTGCACGCACATAAATATCTTTCGGAACTTTTACGGCAGCTTTCATTTCGAACATAATGGCGCCATTTTCTTCTTTTCCTTTGGGCGAAACATATTCCAGTTTAGCTGTCAGTTTTTGGTCTTGAAGTGCTCCAATTGTAATATTCATTGGCATTCCGACTTTTATTTTTCCTACTTCGGTTTCGTCCAGTTTACCTACAAAAAGCATATCATTCATATTGGCCACTGTGGCAATGGTTGTTCCATCGTTGAAGTTATTCGACTGAATCACAGAGTTTCCCACTTTGATTGGAATATCGAGAATCGTTCCGTTGATAGTGGAACGAACCTGTGTATTGCTAATTTGCGATTTATCATTCGAAACACCATCGCGAATCAAACTCAGGTTATCTTTGGCTGTTTTAAGTTCTTCTTTATCATTGTTATACTGAAGTTGCGTTTTCTCAAATTCTTCTTTCGAAATGACTTTATCAGTAAAAAGTTTTGAGTCACGATCATAGTTTTTCTTTGATTGGTCGAACGAAATTTGTGCCCGTGAAACTCTGGATTCTGCGCTATTCAGACTTACCATATCGGGAATAACCTTGATTTTTGCGATAACGTCACCTGCTTTCACTTGATCGCCGGCTTCTTTGTAAACGGCTGCAATAATCCCCGACATTTGAGGTTTGATTAGAATTTCGTTGCGTGGATCAACCTTTCCTGTTGCAACGGTATGTTTCTCGATACTTCCAGTTTTTACTTCTTCAATTTCGTACTTTTTTACTTTGGGACGGGATTTTTGCCATAAAAACCAGAATGTCCAGATTACTAATGCTCCAACAAGGATGAGTAATGCGAATTTTAGAATTTTCTTCATAACTTTAATTTTGTAGCCCCTAAATCCCCTAAAGGGGACTTTTGAATGCTGATTTATTTGATTATTTTAATATATTATTCTATTTATACTTTTTAAAGTCCTCTTTAGGGGATTTAGGGGCCACTATTCTTCTCTGATTGCCTCAATCGGTTTAATACTCATGGCTCGATTTGCAGGAATAAATCCGGCTAAAGTACCTATTACCAATAGTATAAAAAATGCTGCTACCCCAACAGTAAAGCTGATTTGCGGATCTTTGAAAAACTGATCGGTTTTACTTAATGCATAACCAACGAGTTGTAATAATCCAACACCGAGCATTAAACCGGATATTCCCGCAATAATTGTCAATACGATGCTTTCAGTAAGAATTTGGGTAATAATATTGCGTGGAGTAGCTCCCAAAGCACGTCTGATACCAATTTCCTTCGTTCGTTCCCTAACAGTTACCAACATAATGTTACTAACTCCAATTCCACCGGCAATAAGTGTTCCCAACCCCACAAACCAGATTAAAAATCCAATTCCCAAACCTAGATACAAAAACATGGTGAACTGATCTTCGATATTCATGGCAGTCAAAGCAGCTTTATCAGTAGGTGAAATGTCGTGTTGAGCTCTCAAAACTTCTGAAATTTTATCTTCAATTACTTTTACTTTAATACCGGGTTGAGCAGTGGCGGCTATAAAATGAACTTTATTCCCCTGATTAAATGCTTGTTGCATAGTGCTGAATGGCAGAATCACCGATTCTTCAGCTTTACCACCGATATTTACCGTCGATTTATTTCGTGCAACACCGATTACCTGAAAATAAATACCATTAACCTGAATGTTTTTTCCAACCGGATTTTCAGCTTTGTCAAAAAGGACTTCATAGACACGCTCACCTATCACACACACTTTTCGTCTTTCAGACATATCAATATCGTTAATATAGCGTCCGAAAATCATCTTACTTTCCACGATTTTGTTGTACGAAGGATAATTTCCCTTGATGTTGAAAGTTCCCGATTTGTCTTTCCTGGAAGTGTTATTTGCCGAATTTCCGCCAAATAGCACCGGTGCCATGTATTGAAGTTCAGGCACTTTTTGAATCAGAATCGGCAAATCTTCATTTACAATATTCCAGTTCCTGCCTTTTTTGAAGCCTTTGAATGGTTCAGTGGTCGATTCAGTCCAGAAAAAGCATGAGTTGGTGGCAAATCCTTCGATGTTGGCTGACATTCCGCGTTGTAGTGCCACTCCAGCACCAACCATAACTACCAGCATAAACATTCCCCAAAATACACCGAATGCAGTCAGGAAACTTCTTGATTTATTGTGCGTTATGGTAAACCAGATTTCCTGCCATCGGTTTATGTCGAAAATACCACGTACCCAACGTTGAATTAAACCGGGTGTTTTCGGATTTTCTATGTCAATTGAATTATTCATCCAAATAAATTGTAAATTGTAAATGACTAAATCGTAAATTTGTTTATTCTTCCCTCATTGCCTCAATTGGCTTAATCCTCACAGCACGTCGGGCGGGCATATACCCTGCAATCACTCCGGCAATAATTAAAATACTGGTTGAAATTAGTACTATCGAAAGTTCTACAGTTGGATCTTTGAAAACTGTCATTCCTGTTTCCGATGCACTTTGAGCAGCTGATTGAACCATAAAATAATTTATCATTTCAGTCAGACCAATTCCCAGCATCATTCCTATATATCCAAAAATCGTGGTTATAATAATTGATTCAAGTACAATAGAACGTAGAATAGATGCCGGTGGAGCTCCAATGGCTTTGCGGATACCAATTTCGCGGGTGCGTTCTTTTACCGAAACCAACATGATATTGCTTACTCCAACAATTCCGGCTATCAACGTAAAGATTCCGATAATGGAAACAAAAAGTGTAATTCCTCCGAAAATTTTCAATGTTTCGATATAGTCTTTTTGTGAGTTCCAAATCCACAATGCGCGTGGGTCTTTCGGGTCGAAACGAAGACTGGAAGACATTTCTGATTTTAATTTGTCGGTAAATTGATTGTTAGCTTCTTCGGTTTGTAATCCGTTTACAGTGAAAGCCATATTATTGAACTTTTTGTCGGGATTGTATATCAACTGAGCTGTAGTGAAAGGAATATAGCCGTTTGAACCACCCCAACGTTCTGCTTTAGTATTTACACCTATAACCTGAAACATAATATTTCCAACTTTTATATACTGTCCCAGTGATGATTTTCCTTTAAATAGCACATCTTCAATTTTTTTGTCGATAACAATTACTTTTTTGTAGGCTTTTAAATCCAGTTCGTTAATAAACCGTCCACCATTATCGGAAAATTTCAATTTAAAAATATCATTGTAAGTAGGATTTACACCCTTAATTCCATAACTTCCGTATTCGCTTTTGTAGGTAAAGGTTTGTTGTTTGTCAATTACACCGGTTTGTCTGTCGGTTTCTTTCATTTCAGTTTTTACATCCGAAATTTGACGTTCGGCAAATGGTAGTTGACGGTCAGCTTTCAGTCCATCGTAGGGTAGGGAAGAAGTTCCCGACCACATCTGAACCAAATTCGAAGCCCGTTCACTAAAATTACTTGTCACACCATTTTTCAACCCGTTGCCGGCTCCCAGCAGTACAATAAGGATAAAAATTCCCCATGTAACCGATAATCCGGTAAGCGTTGTCCGCAACTTATTGTGCTTAAGTGTGGCGAATATTTCCTGTAAAGTGTTGATTGAGAACATAATTTTTAGTTATTGGTTAATTGGGGATTGGTTCATCTGTTCCTTGTCTTCTCATCTCCTTGTTTCCTTGTTTCCTTGTTTCCTTGTCTACTCTTTTACTTTCTCTCTATATTCTCAATCAATCCATCTTTAATGTGGATGATTGATTTTGTTTCGTCGGCTACCGATTTTTCGTGTGTTACAATAATTGTTGTCAGACCGTTGGCATTTAAATCGCTTAGCACTTTCATCATTTCCACGGTGGTTACACTATCCAAAGCCCCGGTTGGTTCGTCAGCCAGTAGAATCTGTGGTTTGGAAATGATGGCACGTGCAATCGCCACACGCTGCTTTTGTCCGCCCGACATTTCATTAGGTAAATGGTATGCCCAATCTTTCAATCCCATTTGGTCGAGGTATTCCATAGCAACTATATTGCGTTTTTTGCGACTTACGTTTTTATAATAAAGTGGTAAAGCTACATTTTCCAACGCATTTTTGAAGTTAATCAGGTTGAACGACTGGAAAACAAAACCAATCATTTCGTTGCGATATACTGCAGATTGTTTTTCCGTCAAATTTTTTATCAACGTACCATTCAGCCAATATTCACCCGTATCGTAATTATCCAGAATGCCCAAAATATTTAGCAATGTAGACTTTCCCGAACCCGATGCACCCATAATGGAAACATACTCGCCTTTTTCAATCTGCAAATTAATTCCTTTTAGCACATGCAGCGAGGCTTGCCCCATGTCGTAGGTTTTGTTTATGTCTTTAAGTGTAATCATTTAAATATGTTTGAAAGTTTGAAAGTTCAACGGTTGAAAGTTCTGTTTTACAACCGAATATCAACTATTTACTAACAATTAATTTTGAATCACGGTGCAAATATAAATTAAAATTATAGTACCTTGCAATACATAGTACTGTATTTATAGAAAATTAATCAATTTAAATTTCAAAGAATCCTTATTTTAGACGGATTTAGGAATAAAAATAGATTTAAAGTTAACTTATATTAACTATCTTATGTGTCAAAAATTTGTATTTATTCCACAGATTTCTTTGCCAGTAGTTTTATGGGTGTGTAGATGCGCTTTATCAAACTGCGATTCTCGGTTATTATTTCAGCCGTGCCGTTCATTTCTCCCGTAAACTTCAAGTCTTTATTTACTGTTGAGTGTAGACCTTTTGTAAATCCTACTTCAACCATATAATAATCGTTGTTTGCTACAAGTGATATGCCTTTAGTTTCAGCTTTTAGGAAACCATATTCCATATACGGATAACCTGCTACTTTGATATTTACCTTCTGTCCAATCTGTATTTTACCTGAACCTGAAGCTGGAACTTTTATCTTACCAATCAACTGCCCGGGTTGATGCGAAACAATAGCAAATACTTTATCTCCGGCATTAATATATTGATTCCGTTTCCAAAAAGTATTGAAGGTAACAACACCCGATTGCGGGGCTATCAACAAATAGTTTTGTTCCCAATTGGCAATGGCAGCCAACAGTTCACGATGAGTAGATTTCAAGTCAGAAAACATTTGATGTTTTTCCTGTAAATACTGAATAGATAATTTGTTGACCGATTCTTTCATTTGCGAAGATTCAACATTTTGCAGGGAAATACTTGTTTGTAATTGAAGAAAATCCTGTTGCTTGTTCAGGTACGTTTGTTCCGCTGTTTCCATCTCCGAAGCCGATATTACTTTCTGACTGAAAAGTAACTTATCCCTGTTGTAAGCCGATTTCGACAGGACCAGTTCCTGTTTCTTCATTTCCAATTGTTTTTGCATGTTGGCAAAATAAATGTTGCGACTAGCCATTTGTTTTTGCAGGGAGATTTTTTCCTGTAAAGTAAGATTTAAGGTTAAGAAGTTATCGTAATTCATAGCTGCTTTAGTGAATGCCGAGAAGTACGATTGCAAGCCACCAAGGTCATACGATTTTGAAAGTAATTCTTTTGGAAAAAAGAAACACGAGTCAGAAATAAGAACGGATACCAATAATTTTTGAAGTGATTGAACGTTTGCCGTGGAAGCAGGATTTTCAATAACCGCCAAGACATCGCCCTGCATTGACTCTTGTTTATCAGAGCACAACAATTCTTTAATTTTTCCGGTCGATTTTGCAACAATCCATACCGGTGGATTTTCAGTAGTAATCGTTACATCGCCTGATACTACATCGGGGTAACGAAAAAAGAAGCTCCCGACAAACAACAGCATTAGTACGCTACAAATAATCGTTATACCATAACGAATAAGTGCATGGGGAGGGCGTGACAGAATTTCCTGTACTTCCTCACTGCGTAATTCGATAGCAGCCCCCCTGCCCCCCTTAGGGGGTTCAAAGTTAGCATCGTCTTTTATATTCTTCATTTTACACTCTTTAATTTCATAAACTGCGTCTTAGAACCCCCCAAGGGGGGCAGGGGGGCTTCTTACAATTCAAGTTGATTCTTCACCAACCTATAATACGCCCCCTGTTTTTTAGTCAGTTCCTGATGCGTTCCTATTTCTACAATTTCGCCTTTTTCCAGCACTACAATTTGGTCGGCATTTTTGACGGTGCTCAGGCGATGGGCAATGACTACCGACGTTCGCCCTTTGAAAAATCGTTGCAGATTATCCATAATCACCCGTTCGTTATTGGTGTCCAGCGCATTGGTAGCTTCATCCAGAAAAACAAAGGCCGGGTCTTTATACACTGCACGGGCTATCAATATCCGTTGCTTTTGTCCCTGACTTAATCCATGTCCTTCGTTACCAATCTTGGTATTGTAGGATAGGGGCAGAGATTCGATAAACTCACGGATATTGGCCGTTATTACCGCATTCAACAAGCGTTCTTTATTGATAATTTCCACACCGGGTGCAATGTTTTTGGCTATGCTGTCCGAAAAGATAAATCCATCCTGCATCACCACTCCGCATTGCTTGCGCCATTCGCGAATACTGTAGTTTTTCAGGTTGTTTTCGCCCAGCAGAATATCACCTTTTTGCAGGGGATAAAAACCCAGTAATAGTTTAATAAGGGTAGTTTTACCGCTGCCGCTTGTCCCTACTATGGCTGTTTGTTTACCAACGGGGATATTCAGGTGAATTCCTTTGATAACAGGTTCAGCTATTGAAGTAGCATCGTATCCAAAGGTGATATTATGCAGATTAATGTCTTTGTGAGCAGGTATTTCGTGTATGCATTGTTCGTCTTTATTTTCTTCATCTTCTTTATCATGCACTTCGCTCAGACGTTCCAGACTGAGGCGAGCATCCTGCGTTTCGCGGGTGAAAGTGATAAGCTGATCAACCGGTCCATTCAGTTGCCCGATAATATATTGCACGGCCATCATCATACCTAGTGTCATTTGTCCATCAATAACCAGTTTAGCCACCAATGCCGTAATAACAATATTCTTGGTTTGATTTATCAGTACCGCCCCCGAATCTTGATATTGAGCCAGAGCCAAGTTTTTTATTTGCAAGCGGAACAGTTTTGCCTGTATACGTTCCCACTCCCAGCGTTTTTGTTGTTCACAACCGTTGAGTTTTATTTCCTGCATCCCTGTGACCAACTGTATCACGTTGCTTTGATTAGCTGAATTCTGCGCAAAACTTTTATGATCCAGATCGGCACGGCGTTTCATAAACAGCCATACCCATCCGAAATATAAAACACTGCCTACTAAAAAGAGGGCAAAGATGCTGAAACTGTAAAGAAATAATACAATGCTAAAAATAAACAGATTGAAAACAGAAAACAAAATACTCAGGCTGGAATTGGTAAGGTAGTTTTGTATACGGGTATGGTCGTTGATGCGCTGTAGAATATCGCCCACCATTTTGGTATCGAAATAACCCATGGGCAGCCGCATCATTTTGATAAGGAAGTCGGAAATCAATGCTATATTAATCCGTGTACCCAGATGCAACAATATCCACCCACGGATAAATCCTACGGCTGAACTGCTGAAAGTTAGCACCAATTGTGCAATCAATACAAGATAAATGTATCCGATATTCTGTGCCGAAATACCAAAATCAACAATGGATTGGGTAAGAAAAGGCAATATCAGCTGTAATAAACTGCCAAAGAGCAATCCCATAAACAGCTGAAAAACCAGTTTTTTATATGGTCGGAGGTAAGAGAATAAAAACGAAAATCCTTTGCGGCTTACTTTCTCATCTTCCTGTTCGTAAAAGTCGGGTGAAGGTTCGAGCAATAAAGCCACCCCTACATCTGCACCCTCGTCTTTGGTGCTTAGCCAGCACCGGCAAAACTCTTCTTTAGTATAAAAAATTTTTCCGGCAGCCGGATCAGCTAAGTATATTTTTTCTTTCCCCTGTTTTCCTTTAATATCATAAACCACTACAAAATGCACCTGATTCCAGTGGACAATACAAGGCAACGGTGCTGTTATTAATTCTTCAAACGATACTTTTACTCCCGTATTTCTGAAACCTATACGTTCTGCTGCCTCACTAATACCCAGCATGGATACTCCTTCACGGGTTATTTGCGATTTTTCACGCAACCCTTCCAACGAGAATACCCGCCCGTAATGTGCAGCTACCATGCGTAAACAGGAGGGACCACAATCCATGGCATCGTGTTGGAAATAGTGAGGAAATGAGAAGCGCATAATTTTGTATAATTAATTGACGCTGCAATATTATACATAAATTTTCTGACATCTTCTCACAAGGTTCTACCAAAGTACTACCAAAGTTCTAATATTTATCTAAAAAAATCATGATATGGCATCGGATATACCGGAATGACACCAGTCTTATCGCTACTAAAAACTTCTAAGAAACAAACTTTAAAGTTTAATAAGTGGATTATTTATTAATTATTTAAACTTTATCACCGAATTGTTTGTTCACTTATCAAAAACTTATATCTTTGCAGGCAAAATGAGTAAGATTGGAAAAACAGCATTCAAGTATAGAATCAATTCAGAAGTTTTTAGATGATTTTCACCTGAAAACCAAAGTCTTTGATATAGTCTTTCGGGACGACAGAGATAAAAATCTCAACTCATTATTGAAACTTGAATTCAGTGCTATAAAACGAAAAGAAATTATAGCCACCCTTTGTATCGAAGATTATTCGGAAGATCCCAAACCGGATAAACTGCACAACATGGCTGATATGTGGGTTTTCGGGAAAACACTAAAAAAGCAGGAGATATACATTAAGAAACTGTTTAAAAATAAACGTTAATGTGACATTTCTTTTGGTTCACAGTTAGATATGAAATTCTCAATTTATGAAAACTCAAACTATCTTATTGTTTTCCATTCATTTTTGTCTATTTGCACCTTTATTTCTCTCAAATAGCCCGCTATTTTTCGATAAACAAAGCCACAACTAGCCTGAAAAATAATTGAAAAACAATTTAAGATTTATTTTTAAACAGTTTCTAAGATTTCGATGGGCTATCCCGGTTCCAGTACTATTTGTATCTCTTTTCATGTCGCAGAACGAAGCATGATCTATCCATTTAAAACAACAAAAAAATGATAAGCCCATTTACAGGCGGAGAAGTTACTCTCGTCACCGAACCACGCAGTTTCGAGTTTCGTGGTTCTAAATTCAATATTATACATCAGCATTACCGTTGCGAGGACACAGGCGAAACATTTACCAACACGCGTTTGGATGAATTAAATCTGAATCAGGTATATAATCAGTATCGCGAAAAAGAAGGCATACCGTTTCAGGATGAAATCATAGCCTATCGGAAACAATACGACATTCAGGTTACAAAGTTCTCACAAATACTGGGATTCGGAGTGAATATGTATGGCAAGTATGAAGCCGGCGAAATGCCAAATGTTTCGAACGGACGAATGATAAACGTATGCAAAGACCCCGTGATTTTCAGAAACTATTTTACACAAAGCATTGCCCATCGTTTATCTGCTCATGAAAAAGATTCAATTCTGAGAAAAATTGACAAAGCCATTGAACACAAACAGGCAATGATCGATTTTGAAATGAATAAATTGATGGCTTTAGGCCATACTGAAAGAGGAATTTATACGGGATTTATTGCTCCAAATCTGGAAAAAGCAAGGCAAATGGTTTTATTTTTTGCTCAACAATGCAGTCCATTTGTAACAAAAATGAACAAACTTTTATTCTACTCAGACTTTCTTCATTTTCGAAGTACCGGTTTTGCCATTAGTGGTATAAGTTATCAGGCAATAACCAGAGGACCCGTTCCACAACGATTTGATGGATTATATTATAATGTTTCAGATCTGGTCGATTTTGAAGAAGTTTTTTATGATCAGAATATAAGTGGGGATCAGATTACAACCAAACATTCGTTTGATGCATCAATGTTTACACCCGACGAACTGAAAAGTATGGAAAAAGTGGCAGAGCGATTTAAAACGACAACCACCAAAACCATTGTTGATATAAGCCATGACGAAGATGCGTGGATAGATAACCACGAAAACCGGAAACTGATTCCTTATAGTTATGCTTTCAAACTCAAAGCAATATAATCTTAGCAACGGCTGAACCCACCACGGATTCAGCCGTTCTTAATTTACTTTCTGCTTGTATTGTCGGTTTTCACGTAATCACGCCTTCTGCCAATTACCACTTTAAACTATTGACTATAAACTCCCAAATCTCCTTCCAGTGCGCAACAGCTACTACCAACAGTGCCAGTGGAACCAGAATCAGTCCTAGTGTCAAATCTCGTTTCAGGCGGTCTTTGATGTTTTTTTCGGAATACATAGGCTTCAATTACCAATTATCAATTATCAATTATCAATTATCAATTACCAATTATGAACTGCCAACTATAAACTAATCCTTACTTTCCCGATTTCCGGCGGTTATCGTCCCTGCAAAGCATCTGACAGTTTTCCTCGGTGGTTTTTCCGCCTTCGTGCCAGGGAGTGATGTGGTCGCCTTCCATTTCGGAGATGTCGAAGTGTTTACCGCATTGTTTGCAGATACCGCCCTGCTTTTCGTACACCTTTTGTTTCATACTGTCGGTGAAACCCCGGATGGATAAGTAGCGCTCGTCGCGGGTGAGGATGTAGGGATAGATGCCGCTCTTTTTCTCCACATCATCGTCGGCAATGAGGCGGGCAGTTTCAGCTTCAATAGCAGCGGTATCGTACAGCACATCTTTGTATTTGTTGTAGAGCAATCCCCACGCTATGCCTTTCATAAATTTCTTACGTTTCACTGTGAAGGTGGCATCAATCCACGAAATCACATCCTGAAAATATCGCCACAGCGCACTGGCATTCGGATCATGCTGATGATTGGACATGTATGCTTCTATGTTTCCCTCCGAAATCCACTCGATAGCCGTTTCCAGATAGTCCTGACGAATGGGCGAACCGTTGAGGTAATCGCTGCCGATGTTGTAGGCCGCACATCCGCTTTTGCTGAAATAGCGTTTGGCATCGGTTACCCACGGACCGCAATAGATGGCGTTGCGGAGTTCCTGCTGTGTAAGTTTTTCGCCGGCAATGTTGATGGTTTCAAACCATTTGAGTTTCTCGCTGGGCGTACCGCTACAGAGGTAAATCATCAGTTTGTAATTCAGGATTTGTTGTTTTTCGTCCTCGTGCAGGTTGTGGAAGTAACGGAACATATAGGCAAAATCACCATTCACATACTGACACAGCGAAATGGTGCGTTGCTGACCGTCAATCACTTCAAAACCACCATCGTCACGCACCGCCCAGTACATCACATTGAGCGGAAAGTCGTTGGTGAGGGTATCAATCACCGCATCGCGCTGCTTATCCCTGTAAATAAACTCCCGCTGATAGGGAGGACGAATATCCAGCTCACCACCATAGCCTAACACGCCGTTTTCGGCATTATCCTGATAACCGTTTGTCAGTTCACGGACTGTAATTTCCTTAAGTTCGATTTTCATAGTCTTTTATTTTTGATTATAATTCTGAAATACGGACACTTACCATTTATACACAAGTCTTTATCATCTAACCCCTTCCTGAATCTTACTATTTCAAATTGTTCAGGATTGTATTTATCTAAAAAAGTAATTGGGACGCCAATATCTCCATCATAATTCATTGGAATATCTTTAGTGATATCCACATTAATGGCATTGTAGTTATCGTAGGTTGGATATTCTTCAGGGTAATATTTTTTGAAAAGTATCATGTCTTCATGACGTTCCTTATAATCCAAATTTGTAAACCAACGCACACCCTTAACCCGAATATATTTATTGCCATTCTCGTCAATTCTACTGCTTGCCGCAGTTAATGGATAATCCTCAGGAACTCCAAACTCTCTATCTCCACTATGGATACTAGCTCCTAACCATAGTCTATTTTCTTTGATTAATTTGAATATCTCCTTATAGGTAATTGCATTGACGTTGCCTATTATCAAAAACTTTTTGTCGTATTCAATTAGTTGTGCCACATATTCGCGAAACAGGGAGAATGGAGGGTTGGTAACCACAATGTCTGCTTCTTGCAATAACTTAATACATTCGGTGGAGCGAAAATCGCCATTATCTTTCAGAATGGTTTTTACAGTATCAGATAAATCAATCCTACCATCAGCATTTAAATCCAATCCTTCTGTTATTTCTAACTTATAGGTTTCGCCCTCAACAAACAAATCGGAATAAACAAAGTGGGTGGCAATAAGTTTTTTGAGTTTTAAATGTTCAAAGTTGAGCGCAAAATAGCGGAAGAAATTTGACCATTCGGGATCATCGCAATTGCAGTAAATGGTTTTGCCTGCAAAATGTTCTTTGTAATGTTTTACTTCTTTTTCAATGTCGGAGAGTTGAGTGTAAAACTCGTCTTTTTTAGCAGACTTTGCTTTGTGAAGGTCTTTGTTTTGTGATTCTTTTGCCATTATGTAGTTCGTTGGGATTCTGAACTACTGAACAGGTAAGGATTTACACCACAAAAAAAGCGTGGACTAAATCCTTACCCGCACCCCAAGCCCCTGAGAAGGCCATACAGTATCGATAAGTCAAAAGCCCACGCCGGTTGGCGTGAGCATTTTGCTCATTGTATCTGATACTGTATGTTCGCTTAAAAGAAATTTCTCAGGTTTCTGGGGTGCGCGAACAATAGCAGAATGCTATTTATATTAGAATGTTATATTGTCTTTAGTATGTTTTTTGCCTGGTTCTTGTTTTGACCTCCCTCCGGCTCCCTCCAGGGAGGGAGAGTTCTGTAACATGAAGTTTGGCGCTTTTTATCAAATTTGTATTATGTGTTTTTATAATTATGCTTATCCTTTCTGATTTCTCAAAAGCTCATTCACCCGACATTCCCCTCCTTGGAGGGGCTAGGGGAGGTCTTGAGTGTTCTGGAATAAGAGGCTTTGCTCGTTTAATATTGTTTGTATTTTGTTTTTTGACCTCCCTCCAACTCCCTCCAAGGAGGGAGAGTTCTGGTTTAGGAAGATTTTCTCGTTTTATTTCGTTTGTATTTTGTTATTGTATGTACTTATATTTCAATTCTCAATCAGTCGTACAAATTCATTTTACCCGAAGTTCCCCTCATTGGAAGGGCTAGGGGAGGTCTTGAGTGTTCTGGAATAAGAGGCTTTGCTCGTTTAATATT